>NZ_OBEC01000022.1:0-19914 GCF_900215395.1 Pantoea sp. GL120224-02
GGACGCTGGACGCTGGACGCTGGACGCTGGACGCTGGACGCTGGACGCTGGACGCTGGACGCTGGACGCTGGACGCTGGACGCTGGACGCTGGACAATGCAGTATTACCATTAATAACCTAAAGTGAAGTAAAAACCCTTCAATTTAATGATTTTCACACCACCGAAAAATCAACTTAAGATGTTGAATAATAACAGATAATTACACTTTTTCAGGCTGAAAATCACCATCCAGTTAGCCAAATTTAAACATTTTCCTGCATAGTGTGTGTTACTACCTTGGCTTCAACCTAATCTAAGGTTGAAATCTTTTACGTGCTCAATGCTACATGCAGCTCAGAAGTTTCGAGAGCTAATTGTTAACACCTAAATATCTAAATTTATCTACATTCTTAGATAAATGTTCACTATTACAGTTCTTCTCTCAATTAGATTACGTGCATTATACTTCTCAGATTCAGGTGTCAGATGTCAGGTGTCAGGTGTCAGGTGTCAGGTGTCAGGTGTCAGGGTTGATAAAAGTCTTCAATTAAATCCTATTCAAGTTAACCGTAAGGCAATCCCAGTTTGAACCAACAGAACATTTTTGATTCTGAAAATCGAGTTCTAGATGTACTTACGTAATGTTGTGCGCAAATTATTTTGTACACCGCAAAATCAACGCGAACTCGAATAATAAAAGCCTCGTGCCTTATCGACAGATTTTAATTCATACAAGGTGTGGTGTGGTGTGGTGTGATGTGGTGTGGTGTGGTGTACATTGAAACACACGTTACCACAATGGTGGCAATAATAACGCCACAACCCAATAAATTTTTATTGTTACTTGGATTAATCAGATCATGAGTTAGAACGTTCATACACTGAATTATTCTGAGGAGCGTGTTTGAAAACATGATGCGGAGAAGAAGTTCACATCATTGATGTGAGCTAAATGTGTAGTAGATGTACTTTGAAATTATAATGTTTTTAAAATTCATTCAGTGTTTGGCGAGTGAATAAATTAGTGAAAATGACTGCGTACCAACATTAGCTACTTTTTTAAAAGTGCGGTCACAGCTTGTAGCGCATAATTTTAATGAACAGCGTTAAATGCCATTATTTAAATGAATTATAGGAAGGGAAGGGAAGGGAAGGCGTATTTTGTATGACAATCGCATGTGGGTGATAATACGCAAAATCACTTTAGCCTCTACAACCATTTTTATACCAAAGCTCGTGCAGCCTCATATTGTCAACTTCATCTTGCCGATGAAAACGCCGGCCAACCATTTCATCAATCAGCTTGACCATCAACCCTGTTTTATTCAATAACTCGGCTGAACACCTTTTGTTTAAATATCGTGCTAAGTACGATAGGGTAGGGGAATTGATTGAAACATGACTTTCATGAATTGATTGGTTGGGTGAAAGCCTTAACTACATAACCTATTGATTTAATTAAACAATATTTATAAAGGCGAAAATCACTCAATCATTAAAAAATCCACTTTTATTGATTTTTACCTAAAAACTGGCATGCGGAAGCTTTTTTAGTAAAATACAACAAATCATTATTATTGAGGTGCTTATGAAGCGTGATTACGGTGACGTGTTTGACATCGCCAACCGTGCGAATGGCATGCTGCACGGACTCAGCAGCCATATCGAGCAGCAGCGTCAGGAATTTAACCAGCAAGGCTACTACCATACCTTTACTCGTAATGCCGTCGCCAACTTACCGCTGTTGAGTAAACACGCGGTTGCCGCCGCCATCAGTGAGATGGAAGAGGCGGGTTATGAATTCGGCAGAAAGCAGACGGGCAGCACTTCTCAATATGCAATGAGCATTCAAAACGTCGTCGATATCTATAAGCATCGCAAGGTGCCCAAATATCGCGACAAACATAAAGATCCCTTCGTCGTTTTTGTTGTAAATCTCAAAGGTGGCGTGTCCAAAACCGTCACGACCGTTACCCTGGCACACGGTTTACGTGCTCACCCAGGCTTGCTGCATAATGATCTGCGAATTCTGGTGATTGATTTGGATCCGCAGGCCTCCAGCACCATGTTCCTCAGCCATACCAACAGTGTCGGTTCGGTGCTGGAAACGGCTGCACAGGCGATGCTGAACGATGTCAGCACTGAGCAGCTGCGTGAGCAGTTTGTGAAACCCACTGTGATGCCAGGCGTTGATGTGATGCCCGCTTCGATCGATGATGGTTTTGTCGCCAGCGACTGGGATGCACTAGTTGCTGAGAATCTACCTGGGATCGCACCCTCTGAAGTTCTGCGCCGCAACGTCATTGATCGTCTGGCTGAAGATTACGATTTCATCTTTATCGACACCGGTCCGCATCTTGATGCATTTATGCTCAATGCCATTGCCGCCAGTGACTTACTGCTTACGCCGACACCGCCAGCACAGGTTGATTTTCACTCAACGATGAAATACCTGACGCGACTGCCGGAAATGCTTGAGCGCATTGAGAACGAGGGGATAGAGCCAAGATTGAAAGCAAATATTGGCTTTATGTCGAAGATGACCACCAAACATGACCACATTACGTCTCATAGCTATGCACGTGAGGTGTTCACAAAATCGATGCTGGATGCGGTATTACCCCGTTTAGATGGTTTTGAGCGCTGTGGTGAGTCATTTGACACGGTGATCAGCGCAAATCCGACTTCGTATCCAGGCAGTGCCGATGCACTCAGAAAGGCGAAACAGGAAGCCGAGAATTTTTCACGCGCTGTATTTGACCGCATTGAATATATCAGGAGTACTAAGTGACCGAACCCAAATCACTCAAAAGAATTGGCCGCACCATGGGCCAATCCCAGATGTCGAGCTTTATCAACAGCGGCAATCAGTCACGCGTGTTCACTCTGAAGTCTGGTAACACAGCGACATTCAGCCGCCAGCTCATTCCCAGCGGTGAAGTGGAAAGCAAAACCTTTGTTGACGCGCAGGTGAATGGGCGAGATCAGTCAGCGCTGACCGAAGAATCAGTAAGAGACATTACGCGTACCATTGAGTTGCAACAGTTCTTTCCGGCAATTGGTCGCCTGGTGGATGGCCGCATTGAAATTATGGATGGTTCTCGTCGTCGTGCCGCTTGTCTTTTCGCCGGAACGGGCCTCGAAGTTCTGGTGACCGAGGATGACATTGATATCAGTGATGCCCGTCAGCTGGCTGCGGATATTCAGACAGCAAAAGAGCACAATCTGCGTGAACTGGGTCAACGTTTCCTGATGATGGAAGCGCAGGGCATGAACAAGACCGAGATTGCGAAAGCAGAAGGGATCTCAAACGCCAAAGTGACGCGTGCATTTCAGGCTGCGTGGGTTCCTGCTGAATTTATCGAGTTAATACCGGTTGTTTCCGACCTCAGCATTCCGGACTACAAATTACTGCTGGATGTGGCAGAAGAAGCGAAAGCAGAGGGTGTGGCGGTTAAAGAGGTTGTGGCTCAGGTCAAAGCGCGAATGGATGACGATCAGGCGCTGCACAAACTGGCCTCCGATGATCAGAAAACCCGGATCCTGTCGTTTTTCACCACTGCTAAAAAGCAGCTGGTTAAGCCGGTGAAAAACAAGAGTGTCACCACTGAGAAGTTTGGACATTTCTCAGATCGTACCGCTTACGCTAAGCGCAAAACTAACGCAGAAAAGCGCCATGTACAGTATGAATTCCACCGTTTGCCTGCCAATACGCTGGAAGAGATCGATATTGCAATTAAGGCGATCCTTTCTAAGTCTTGATCCGGCTCCTTCATACAACGCAAATCCAAAATGGACGTGATTTTCACGTCCTTTTTATTGTTCTCACTTTTCAGTAACCCACGCTCGTTTGAATCTGTGCTTCTAAGCGCTTCAGCAGCCTTCTAAGCCATTTAAGTTCAATTATCGTATCTGGTAAGCCCAATCCTCTCAACGCGCCAAAAACCCTGTACAGGCTGAATTTACGAACATCTGATTGATGATCGTGTTTATACCAAAATCTGGGCTCATCCAGGCCAACAAGTTATACAAAGGGATCTTTTCTCAGGATCGACATTCATAATTGAACGAAATCACCGTCTTCCAGCTGAAACCTGCTTAACAGTCTCATTTAACGCTGATTTTTATCCCCTTTATCCACAGGGTAGATCCAATTATTCGATCATAATGAGATCCCATTAAGATCAAAGAAGATCCCGGATCGCTGCAGGCCTTGATATGACTGGTCTGAAAGGACCCTAATAACCGCTATAAGGAGTAAACTAACCGCTGTGGAGAGGAAAATAACCGATGAAATGAGTGAAACAACCGATGAAGAGAGTGACTGATAACCGCTGTAGTGAGCAGGCAAGGATGCAAGCTGTGTGTAACTGATCCCGCTGTGCATAACTTTGATTTCCAGTGACGCGATTGACTGAATTTCAGCGGCCGTGATCCCGTAAAGGTTATCCCCATTATTCACTGACCCGATCCAAGAACAGATCCACATAAGATCATATAAGTTCCTAATAGATCCCCACTACGGTTAAAGCCTTGTGCCACATGCCCTGAGGAGATATCGGTAACCGCTATAATGAGTAAACTAACCGCTATAGAGAGTAAATTATCCTCTATAGAGAGTAGTCTAACCGATGAAGTGAGTGCTAGTATCCGCTATAGAGAGTAAACGCGCGATGTCCCTGTGTATAAACCGGATCCTCGAAAATGTCGGAAAATGAGCTAAAAAACAACAAGATAGTTGAAGCCTTTTCAGAAACAGATAAACGAACTGGCGAACTGGTTGTACTTACCCCCAACAGAGATAACACTGTTCAACCGGTTGCTTTAATGCGATTGGGACTGTTCGTTCCTACATTAAAATCGACCAATAACCGTAAAAACGACACGACAGCCGTTACTGATGTCACGAACGAACTTAAGTTACTGTCGCTCGTTAAATCAGAAGGTTATGAAAGGATCAGGATCATTGGCCAGCGACTCGATATGGACAATGATTTTAAGACTTGGGTAGGGATCATTCACGCGTTTGCGAAGTATAACGTGACGAATGACAAGGTGGTTTTACCCTTCGTCGAGTTCGTCAAACTGTGTGGCATTCCTTCCTCTCGATCTTCAGCCAAGCTGAGGGAGCGACTGGAAGCTTCGCTGATCCGCATTGCATCCAATACCATCCAGTTCGGTACTGCTGACAAAGATGAACTCTATGTCACGCATCTGGTGCAATCCGCTAAATACAGTGTCAAAAAGGATACGGTCGAGCTTCAGGCCGATCCCAAGCTGTTCGAACTGTATCAGTTTGATCGCAAGGTATTGCTGCAGTTACGCGCCATAAACGCTCTGGCTCGTAAGGAGTCCGCTCAGGCGCTTTATACCTTTATCGAAAGCTTGCCTCCGAATCCGGCTCCTATCTCCATGGCGCGCCTGCGACAGCGTCTGAATCTGACATCTCGTCCCATCACGCAAAACGCGACCGTACGCAGGGCGATGGAACAGCTCAAAGACATTGGTTACCTTGATTACACTGAGCTAAAACGCGGTAGCTCCGTGGTATTCCACATTCACTATCGCCGGCCTAAACTCAAACCTGCAGAGCTGCCACTCAAGCTGCCGGATATTCTCGAAGATGAGCTGGAGCTGGATGATCCTATCGAGACCAATGATGTTGCTGCAGCCAGCGAACCGCAGGGTGAAATGGTGATGTTGTCAAAAGCGGAGCTGAAGATCCTCGAGGAAATCCGCAAAGGTAAAGTGAAGTAGCCTTCTAAATTAGCCCTCCGTTTGATAACCGCTATAGAGAGCACTTACTCTCTATAGCGGTTATTTGCTGCTGCAATCCACGTCGTTCACCTCCCACATTCACTGCTATCAAGACATTTGTGACCCAGTAACCACTATAGAGAGTAGGCTTGTACTCTCTATAGTGGTTATCTGGAAGTCGCTCACAATTTGCACCATTCTCTGCCAAAACCCGCAATGTGACTGCTTTCAGTGTGATAGAAGAGGGGACTGCTTGTGGTGAGTCGTCATGGAATGATCCAGGATTGTCCCCAGATTTAACAACCACTATAGAGAGTAGGTATGTGCTCTCTATAGTGGTTATTCGACGGAAGTGACGTTATCACTTCTATCTTTTTAAGTTATTTGATGATTATTGAGGGATATTTGTTCAGATAACAGTGTGATTTATGTTCAATACCGCCTAAAACTCAACTCTTATTTTTTATTATCATAGGGTTATTCTCTTTCACTGCCGGAAACTGCTTTTCCTTCTCTCTATATCCACTATAGGGAGGAGTTACTCACTACAGTGGATAGCGCTTCTGATGGCATTGATGAGTGGCTTAGCCTGAGATCCTGCTAACACGCACGCAATTGCGGGATTTTCGCATCCTGCAATAACCGCTATAGAGAGTGACTTTGCTCTCTATAGCGGTTATTTGGTTTCGTTTAATTATATTAAGTGTGTGATTTAGAGGATTTATTTTTGATGTTTGATTTTTTGACTAACCGCTATAGAGAGTAAACTTTTAAGCAATGCACATATCGGAAGAACTTGAAGATCCCATATCGATCGCAAGATCGTTGATTTGCAGGGCAGAGGATCAAACATCCACTATAGAGAGTAGAAGCAACCACTATAGAGAGTAACTACTCACTATAGTGGTTATGTTTAATCTACCCCCCTGGTGATTACTAACCTCGCAAGGCTTGCCAATACGGGTGTTAGTGATTACTAACATAAAGATGATGGGCGCGAGTGCACAGGAACGGATAATTGTCATCATTGCAGCGCGTTAGGGTATGAGGGAGTGGTTACTCTCTATAGTGGTTGTTCAACAAGATCGACTCGCTACACGCGATCCTGATCAGGTGTAGATCCCCTTCATTTCACGTTTGCGCTCGCTCATCATGACTGGCTGGCAATAGATAGACTCAGTGAGCGCTTTGGCCTGCGTCAATATGAGGGGGGAGTATCTCGTATTACTGCACTTATCGCCATCGTCCTTCTTTAGGGCCTGATACCGGCGCTTAATGTCTTCATGACAGGAAAGATCATTAACACACTCCATACGCTTCAAATCAATGATCATGCACTGATGTTCAGTGTTGCCATCTGGTGTCTGTCTTTGCTGGGTATTCAACTGATGACCCCGCTGGTGAATCTCATTCAGGGTGATGTGACGGAAATTTCGACCAGCCATTTCAGCGCAAATATTATGCGGAGAATGAATGAATCTTTTACTCTGAGCCTGTTTGATAACAAGGAGCGTTACGAGCAGCTGGAATTTTTGAAAAAAGAAGCAGCCTATCGACCGCTTAATTTCATCATTTGCATTATTTACGCCTTCAGAGCCGCCGTGATGGCTGGAAGCTTGCTACTGGTGCTAATAGCGTATTCAGGGATTGGGGCGGCCATTTGCGCATTGTCCGTATTACCGATGATTATCATTAATATCCATATCCAGAAAAAATATGTGCACGAGTTATTCAAAAACGCTAAGGACGCAATTGCAATGCGTTACGTCTATGGCGTCAGTATGGATAAAAGCTTTTTACAGGAAATTCGACTCTATGGGCTGGGTAGTTATCTGCTAAAAAAGTTCTCAGGATCAGCATTTAATACCTATCAACGTATGCACCAGCAACGCGTCAGGGCGCTGATAACGCCCATTCCCGCCATGCTGCTTAGCCTGGTGATGCTATTTGCCGGGGTGTATCTTTTCCTGAGCAATCTGCGCAGCAGTGATATCGCGGTGGGCGCGTTAGTGATGGTGTTTCAGTCCATTGTGATGATGAAATCGCATTTGGATGAAATTGCGAATTACGGTGCCAATCTGACATCAATGGGCAGCTTTTTTCATAGTTACCACTCCTTTATGACCGAGGAGATTGAGCCCGTTACCAACGTCCAAAAATTACTCCCCGATAACACGCCGTTCTCACTCAGTATTAAGCATCTTAGCTTTGGTTATGAAGGCCGGAGCAAGAAGGCCTTAGACGGCATTGATCTTGTGATTAGGGCAGGTGAGAAAGTGGCGATTCTGGGGGATAACGGAAGTGGTAAAACCACGCTGATTAAAATGCTGCTGCGGATGTATGCCTATGAACAGGGTGATATCAGCGTATCCGGTGTTCCACTACAAAGTCTGGAGATTGACGGTTACCGCCAGCAGGTGGCAACTGTGTTTCAGGACTACGGTAAGTATGAATTTACCGTCGGTGAGAATATCGCACTGAGTCAGTATGACACAGAAGCGCATTCCACTCAGGTTGACGATTTACTCAATAAAGTCGCGTTTCCTCATCCGCAGCAGACCCGACTGGGTAAACAGTTTGGCGGTGATGAACTTTCAATCGGGCAGTGGCAAAGGCTGGCGATCGCGCGTGCGTTATACCGTAAAGCCAATCTGTTCATCTTTGATGAGTTTTCATCCTCGCTCGATCCAGAAACTGAACATCGCCTGTTTAATGAAATCCTTTCACTCGACACGACGGTTATCGCCGTGACTCAACGTCAGGGAAATATCAAAGAGTTCGACAGAATCGTGGTCATGGCGGAGGGAAAAGTGATCGAAAACGGAAGTTTTGCTCTGTTGATGGGTAAACAGGGCAAGTTTTATAATATGTGGCACGCTCAGTTTAAATCGGTCATTGCTGAATCGGCGTAATGCAATCGTCGGGAACTGATTTGAGAGAGACGCCAGTTCATGCTGTTAATCCGGTGCGCCATCAAAATGCTTTCTTCAGAAGGTTGAATCATAATGGCGCACTGGATTAAATATTTAAAACCTGTCATCGATAGAAACTGGCCTGTCAGGCAGGTCAGTTTCAACATGGCTTCTATAAAAGAAATTTGATTATGGCATTCTAAAAATCATCACAGAAATCCATATCTTTATTCAGACGTTATTGTTTAACTCCCTTCGTCATTTTTACTAATATCAATTGGTAATCATTCCTGAGCGTTATCAACACCAGGCAGCAAGAAATATCCTATAGTTCAGCCTTTTTAGCGGGTAATGCCAGGCAAGCTTTCGCATTTCTCTTTATCTGCTTAACTGAATGCTGGATAAAGATGATGGGGATAAGGGTGGATAAAAAAGACACGCGCGAACAGGCAGGGCTCCTTTATCACTCCCTCATCAGAAGTATCACGCTTGCAGGCATTGTGCTTATCGCCGCGGTGTTAGGTATTAGCATATGGACGCTGCATCAGGACTGGAATGATACTGTCAGGCAGAGTGAAGAAACGGCGACAAACCTGGCGCTGTCGCAGGCGCGGCAGGCAGAAGATACTTTCTTGCAAACTGAGCTCGCGATGCGTGAAATGCAGCGTGACGTTGAATCGCAGCTGGTGACCGGTATCAATAGCCGCAATCTGAGCCAGACCATGCGGGAGCTTCAGGGGCGATTGCCGCAGCTGCACGGTCTTTTCTATTACGACGCCCAGGGCAAGTGGATAGCCACCTCTGCATCGCAGATACCGGCAGACATCAATAACTCCGATCGCGAGTACTTTAGGTTTCAACGCGACAATCCGCGCAACAGCATTCATCTTGGTCCGGTGATCCGTAGCCGAAGCACCGGTGATCTGGTGATCCCCGTCTCACTTCGCATCAGCGATGCGCTGCGCGGTTTTCAGGGCGTTTTGCTGGCTACGGTGAAAGTTGACTATTTCCGGCACTTTTACGCTTATTACGAGATGGGGCCTAAGGACGTACTGGTGTTAATGCTGGCTGACAGTTCCGTGTTATACGCACGGCCGATGCCTGATAGTTTTATCGGCAAAGACCTCTCTTCCAGCCATCTGTTTCAGCAGATGCTGCAGGCCACAAATCGTGGAAGCGGGCAGTGGACCTCGGCTCTTGATGGCAAACCGCGTATCTTTGGTTTTGCACGATCGGATCGTTACCCGCTGGTGGTTGCAGCAGGGTATGACACGCATAGCCTATTCATTAAATGGATGAAAGGACGCGTACAGGATGTGTTGCTGAGTCTTGCACTATTATCCGCCATCGTTGCCATGGGCGTATTCGTGCTGCGTCAGGCCCGGCACAGCTTGCATTACCAGCTTGAACTGACCAATCTTCGTGATGAACTGAGCGTAACCAACCGTGCACTGAACAGACTGGCGCATGCGGATGCGTTAACGGGGCTGGCGAACAGACGTGCATTTGATCGCTACCTTGAGGAGTGCATCCTGGCCGCTGACACGCACAACGAGCCGGTTTCGCTGGTGATGATCGATATCGATTATTTCAAACGCTATAACGACACTTACGGCCATGTGGCCGGGGACGAATGCCTGAAGCGTGTGGCGCAGGCGATAAACGCCATCTCTCTGCGCGGTACCGATTTGGTGGCACGATATGGCGGAGAAGAGTTCGCCATCGTACTTCCCGGTTCTGATATTGAACATGCGATGGCGGTGGCTGCTGCTGCTGTGCAAGCTGTACGTGAGCAGGACATCATCCATGACTCGTCTCTGTTAGCTTCCCAACGGGTGACGCTAAGCGCGGGATGTGCATCGCTGAACACTGAGAGAGAAAATCGCTCGGCTCAGTTGTTGATCAGGCAGGCCGATATGGCGCTTTATTCCGCTAAGCAGGCGGGCAGAAATCAGGTGAAGAGCGATGAGTCATATCTGAACACTCACAGCTGAAAGAGCAAATGCAGCTAGGTTTATTGAGGCAACCTGGCTCAAGTTCATCGATGACATCTTACGCGCCAAATCCGCCATCAATCGTGTGCATAGCGCCTGTCACGAATGAAGCTTCCGGACCGGCAATCCAGGCAACCATACCGGCCACTTCTTCAGGTTTACCGTGACGCTGAATGGCCATAAAACTGTGCATCAGCTCCTTCATCGGGCCGTCTGCCGGATTCATATCGGTGTCGACGGGACCCGGCTGGACGACATTCACCGTAATACCACGTGGTCCAAAGTCTCGTGCCAGACCGCGCGCTAATCCCTGCAGGGCCGATTTGCTGACGGCATAGGCCGCGCCTCCTGACATTGGCATCCGGTCTCCGTTGACGGAACCGATGACGATAATGCGACCGCCTTCTGGCATCTGACGGGCGGCTTCCACCGCAGCGTGATAAGGTGCGTGAATGTTGATGCGGAATAAGTGATCTATGGCATCGCTTTCCAGCTCTAACGCATCACCAAAAATTGCCACGCCCGCATTCACCACCAGCACATCCAAAGGCCCGGAATCGCGTACCAGCTTGGTCACGGCATCGCGATCGGCGCTGTCTGCCTGAACCGCTTTACTGCCTGTGTCTTCCGCCAGTTTTTCTGCCACTTCGCGCGAGCCGGCGTAACTGAACACCACCGCAGCACCCTCGGAGGCAAAACGCCGCACGATGGCCGCACCAATGCCCCGGCTACCGCCCAACACCAGTACCGATTTGTTAGTAAATACCGCCATTAGAGTGTCCTCAATTGTATTGTAGTGGTCATTACAATATTATTGAGTCAGTCAGGTTGTCAAAGGATTATGTAGTGATGACTACAAAAACTAGCCGTACGCCAGGCCGCCCACGCAAGTTCGATGCGGAACAGGCGGTATGCATTGCACAGAATTTGTTTCACTCGTGTGGTTACGACAGGGTGAGTGTGGGGGATTTGACCAAAGCCTTCGGCATTAATCCGCCCAGCTTTTATGCCGCCTTCGGCAGTAAACTCGGGCTTTATCGCGTGGTGCTGGATCGTTATGCCCAAAATGGCGCTATTGGTCTCAAGGCGCTATTGCGTCACGATCGCCCGGTGGCGGAGTGTCTCTCTGCGGTACTGGATGAAGCTGCAAGTCGCTATGCTGCTGATCCAGAAGCCACCGGGTGTCTGGTACTTGAGGGTATTCATTGCGACGATCTCTCTGCGCGTGAGGTTGCCTGCGGTTTTCATACGGCGGCCGAGAAGATGTTTCATGCCTATATTGCCGAGCGCTATCCAGCACAGGCCGTGCGGATAACTGATTTTATGGTGACGATCATGTCGGGCCTGTCGGCTCGATCGCGGCAGGGCGCCAGCGCCGAGCGTTTGCGGGAGACATCGCGCATGGCTGGTCAGATGCTGGCGCAGTTACTTCCGGTTTGATTCGAGTTCCGATGAAGTTGCTGGCGGAATTGAGGATTGAATTTTCGCTTTTATGGCTTGGTGGTGTTTAATGCCTAAAAGTCTAAAAAGGAGTCAGTCATGTCTGAGCAAAATGAACACGCGGAAGGAAAAGCCATTTGCAATGAGATAGGCGGTGCGGTGCTGGAAGTTCTGGGCAGAAAAAGCGAGTTCGCCGTTCAGTCGCTGATTGATGTCTTGCAGGAAGCGCAAAACGATGGGCATCACTATGATGCCGAACGTGAGCAGGGCATGGAAATGGCGATAAGAATTCTGCGGAAGTTTGCTTAGCCATTCGCGTGGTGGCCGGTTTCCATCTCATTGCCTGTGCTAAATTAGCCACCCAATTTCTTTTATTGAGTTCAACATGCTGACCGGTCTGAATCACATCACTTTAGCTGTAAGTAATGTATCTGAGAGTTTCACCTTTTATGTTGAGACGCTGGGATTCACTCCCCGCGCACAATGGAAGAATGGCGCTTATCTCTCGATAGGTGAGCTTTGGCTGTGCCTCTCACTGGATGCCGTTTCCATCGGTAAAGATTACACGCACTATGCCTTCAGCATTGAAGATGAATTGTTTGAAGCTTTTGCCGAGAGGCTGAAAGCTTCAGGCGTAAAAGAATGGAAGGTCAACAAAAGTGAGGGCAAATCACTCTATTTCCTCGATCCGGACGGCCACAAGCTGGAACTCCATGCCGGTGATCTGGAAAGCAGATTACGCGCCTGTATGGCACAACCGTATGAGGACATGACGTTTTATTAGTCACTTGCCCATCCCTGACATTAAGGTTGATGAAGGCCTTTGGCCAACGTTCTGAGTCTCTCTATATCCGTCTCAATTGGTATAGCGGCACTGGCAAAGGCAATGGCTCGCTCCGCGTGACGCCTGGCGTCAGACCCATACCTGGCAGCATTAAATTGTGCCAATGCGATAAACGCTTTCTGCAGGCGAATTTGTACTTCAATCATGCCAGCACCGTCACGTGCAATAGCGGCAAACGCGTCATCGAACATATCCTGAATGGACGGTTTTTGCAGAAAGAGACGAGGAAAGCGGGTATCGCCAATGTCAGGTTGCACGCGCAAGCAAAAGAGCCTGACCAGTCTGCCAATAATATCAATGGCAGTCCCGGGATCGTTGACTGCCGGAGAGAGTGCTCGTGACGCAATCTCAGACAAAACGCACAACCCGAAGCGCGGGTCCTGATCAAAAGAACGCTGCTGATCAACTGTGAACGCATCTTTTACCGTTTTAGCAGCAAGACTTTTTGATGTCTTAAGCCAGGCCAGGGGAGTCGAGCAATGTATGAAGGTGCCTGGTTGAACCGCAACATACAGATAGATCCCTTGAGCTTCAGCAAAATCAGACAACATACTGAAATCAATATGTTGCAGATAACCCACTTCTTCAGCATAAACCGGTATCAATGAGTCCGGCAGTTCATCGGAGACATGCCAGGGAGAGCAGCCCATATAAGGGTCTTGTAACCGACTAACCAGCGCAGCCTGAGTGACCTCTTCGACACGTTGGGAAGTCTCTGCCATACGACCAAACTGCGCCAGATGCTGGATCCATCGCAACAACGTAATCACAATCATCACAATTACAACCAGCGTGACAAAGAACAGGATGACACGTCCTTGAGATCCGTAAGCCCCCATACTCAGTGCAACAATGCCCACCAGACTATAAAGAAAAGACCCGATGAACGTTGCCAGCACATTCTGCGTGGTCCGATCCTCTACAAGTAAACGCGTGGCGCGCGGCGTGACACTGCTGCTCGCCGTGTTATAGGCTGACACCATAATATTGAGTGAGAAGGTGGTGACCGCAAGCATGCTGGAAGCCAGAATACCCAGGATTTTATCCACGGCATCCGTGCCGATTAACCCGGTAATTCCTGAAGGGATAAAGGGTTTCATCACGATGGCGAGTAGGGCTGTCATCACCGCCAGAACAGCAAAAAGGGAACTTCTGAACCACAGTTTCCGGGTAAGCTGGCTCAGGATCCATTGTGTTTTTGTCATCGTGCTTTCCTTGTTATTGCAGGGTTCATCCACATAAACTCTTCATGGGTTTGTCAGTGTGCTCATCACTGACAGCAATGGCGTTAACGCCTGATAATGGCAAGAATATATTGCCTCTGGATAAACCCTGAATGGCGCATAAATTCTGCGCCAGGTTTAACCCAAATTTCTCATCAGCTACAATAGATCCTGAGGACTCAGCGTAAGCCTGATTCTCATGAGGTAAAACAATGGAAAATTCAGACAAAATTTTAGGCGAGGCTGCTTATCAGATTCTTGCCCGCCGTGAAAAAATCAGTGTTATTCAATTAAATCAGGAACTGCATCGCATGGCCGACGAGGCGAATGCGCCAGAGCGTAAACAAGCCGTTTTGGCTGCGATTGACTGGTTAAACGATTATCGGCAACCCTCGTCAGAAGATAAGCGCAGCAGCTCACCGTTACGGCGTCTGAGTGAAAGCTCTGACAGCATCACATTATTGCCAGTTGAAAATATTAAAAAGTAGCGAGAGTACTTAACTCAAATATTAATATCCGCTCAAAATACTTGTCGTTACAGATGATTAAGATTTTTCTGTTTGGCGAATTCCCTCTTAGCTCATAGCACTTTTTGCAAAAAAATGGGCACCTGACTTTTACTATATTTCTGTACAGATTTTGCAATAACTGTACAACTTTATCAGGCCATTTGCCTGACCCAACATGAGAGGGTTAACACATGCGTCAGAATGGATACACTCCGAACTCTTCAGAAGCTATTGCACAATATTTTAATAAAGCCTCTTTGCCTTCTCAGCAAGAAACATTGGGTCAGATCGTGGTCGAAATCCTGAGAGAAGGCAAAAACCTGAATCGTAAATCACTTTGCACCAAGTTGCTTCGCCGCCTGGAAATTTCCTCCAACGCTGAAGAGGAACATCACTATCATCAGCTGATTGGACTGCTTTTCGAACGCGATGAGTGATTCAGTATTCAGGCCTAAGTTGTACAACATTACCGTTCTGAATTTGCAGGGTATAAGAATGAATCATGGCTTGTGGCAGAAATTGCAATTTGCACTCTGTTTACAGCAAAATTGCCATGCAGATGCCGTTATCAGAGAAGTATATGAACAGAAGTGAACGCCAGCAGTTAGTCGATGAAATTCTCGGTGAAGCCACACTGGTTCTGCTCCAGCGAGCGGGGCCTGTTTCTTTCCGTGCACTCATCGAACAACTTCAGGTTATGGAAGACCAGTCAGATGATGCTGACAGGCGGCAATTGATCGCCCAAACAATTGTTGAAGTAAGGAAGAGCATCGCCGAAGGAGAACGAGTTAAACAGCAGAGGGCGGAGGGAATAAACTCTGTCCAGCACTTGTACACGGACTCACATCATTCAGGTAATAACAGAAAGCATTGAATATCGGCTCCATTACTATTAGTGATTAACCCCTGACACCATTTAGCTCGGAAACAAATCATGCATACATCAGAAGACATCTTTTCTGCGCTTGCCGATCAGGAACTGGCTGAACGTTTCCGCAATGCGGGTCCGGATTTGAAAGATGAGGCGAAGATTTTAGGCGTCATCATCCGTAATGTGCTGGCATCGGAAGGGCAGATAACGAATAAAGCCATTATCATCAGTTTAATCCGGGCACTTGAATCAACTCACGATGATTCTCAAGCCCAGCTCTTACGCCAGACTCTTGAAATCGTTGTGGGCGTAACACCGGATGATTAATGCTTGATTCTTTGCTAGCTCGCGTATATCAGTGCATCATTTTCGAAAGTAAGCGGATAAGCGTTTCGTATTTTTCTCTTAAAACTGAATCCGCTTCATTGTCTTTGAGTTTTTGCAGGGCTAACGAAATTTCATGCACCTCAAAAGCTAAGCCTTCCCGGATAAACGCTGACACCGTGGAGCCTAACAACGCTAATATATCTTGTGTAATCTGGCCATCATGCTTCACCGCGACTCCACACTCTGTATAAAAATACAGTGTGTCATATCTGAACCTCTACCGATATCCTTAAATAATTGGATCTCCGGCATTCCTAATTTTTAAATATAAATTTGTCCTCACACGCTATTGTAAATAAAGAGTTTAATCATAATTAACGCTGCGCTTATAAAGTTTATCCTTTACGGCTCAAATTCGTGAATTTCTGGAAATTAATAGTCACTCTCTAAAAGATTAACGTGTGCCAACGTTTGATCAATCTAAAGCTTCGTTACCTCCAATCCCACCTTTTTTCCGTTACTTCATGACCCTATTATCAACGAACAGATCGGGTGAAGTGATAGAAATTTCATTTGCATGATGAATAATAATGATTATCATTTACATGTTTCAGGCCTGAAATTGCATGCATCATTAGCAAAGCCAATTAAATCCTTACAAAGAATGTGATGAGTTCACCCCCTATTTAAAAGTTGGAGTGGTTATGAATGGAGATAAAAGCGCGCATCAGGGCGTAGCGAACTCACAGACGGAAAGCCTTTTTTCGCTCACTATTGCTTCCTCATCAAAATATGAAGATTGGCAACGGGCAGGGCATCAGGCTGCGCATCAATTACCGACGCCTGAAATGATTGCTTCACTGGCTGCTTTCCAGACGGAGAGCGAGTCAATGGCGCCGTTAATGATCTGGCAACTGCTGCATGAACTCTCTTTTATCTCCGCTGAAGGTTGGCTGATTGCGGATGCGCGCCAGCGAGCAGGGATTGCCGACTGTTTTCAGTTTATGCTGGAAAAATGGCACGACATTCTGGAAGAGGAAGGGATAGTGGAGCAGCGCGAACAGCGCTGGTTTGCTGGCGATTGTGCCCCGAGTCTGCCTTCCATCGAACAGCGTATCGACGATGCAAAAATTCGTCTGCGTCGTTGTCTCGATTGGCATGTTGAGGGAGAGGCTTTCCTCAACACATTATTCGCAGACCAGCACTCACTGTGCGAGGTGATGCGCTATCCGCAGTTGGCACAGAGCCGATTATCACTGCACGAGGGTTGTCCCCTTGATCCAGCGATGCATCAAAGGAGCATGCTGGTGGATTACCTCGGCCAAATCGCCGCTTCACTGCTACAAACGGCGGTGCAGGGTAATGATCCCCAACAAGTGCTGGAGATTAACGCAAACACTGGCCATAGTGACCTGCATCAATTACGGGATGAGCAATATGGTCTATCGGCTCAGTTCGATGCCGTACTTGCAACCCACGTGCTGCATTCGACTCATCGCCTCGATGGCATTCTTCAGGACATCTGGCATACGTTAAAACCTGAAGGTGTACTGATTGTGGTGGAACCCACACAGGATTCGGCGCTGAGGTGGATAACCGCCGCTGCGGTGCTGCAGCAGGCAACAAAAGGACATGATTCGCATACGCTATCTCTTTCGCATGAAACCTGGCTGCAGGCATTTGCGCGTAATAGCTTCCATCATGTCGGTGATTGGCCCCAGCCGGGAACGGCATTGGCGTTTGCAGGACATCAAGTGTTTATGGTGCAGCGGTAAGGTTAAATGATTGGGTGCTCGTGCTTTTGGGCATCGCATCCAAACCCTAAATTGTGCATCTGACAGGCCTGTAAAAGCGCTCTGATTTTGATCAAGGCCGAACGGGCATAACCGCCAGACACCCAAGCAAAACCAAATGCGCGGCGTAAGCATGATAGAAAAATCGGCGCGGCCAGATACGTAGCGAGGAAACGCCTGGCATCGCCGCAACCAAACCAATTACCAGCAGTGGCAGCACCAAAGTCGGCAGGAAATCGTAAACGATCGCATCCTCCCACCACCCGTTGAGAACAGGCGGCATGTTAAGCCATGCCATCGCGGCAAAAAGAAGGAGCAGGAACATGCCATTCTCTGCTGCTCCTGAATGATATCTGGCGATAATGCAGAGCAGGCTAAACACTACCCCCGATACGCCGTAACTCGCCGGGGAAAGAGGCCAGGCAATCAGCAGTAATAATGCGACTCCCGCCATTGCGCCGTTAACACCCCAGCGTGCTGCCCAGCTGATTAGCTGAGTACATCCGGCATAAGCGAAGAGAATATTTAGCGCCAGCCAGGATTGGCCCTTCATCATAAAGGCCAGCCAGAATAATGGTTGAGTCACGATAGCCCAAAGCCATAATCTTCTTGCCCGCTGGCGTAAACGTATTGCATCAGCAGGTAAGTTAGCCGCCCAGAACAACGTGAACAGCGGAAATGCGATATGTCCGAATGCATATAAAAATGCACTTCGTCCACTTAATAATATGGTGTTGATGTGATCACCCAGCATCGCAACCAGTGCGATGGTTTTAATAATATCAGCCTGCAACGGACTCAGGCTTTTTACCTGGTTTAAAGGCGAGCTAAACCTGAGTAAGGCAGAAAAAAGAGTCATGGATGATCACCGACAATTGTGCGTTGTTATAGTCAGCCAGAGACAGCGATTTGAACATTACAATGACAATAGTTGATAGTAAACCCCGTCATTATCTTAATATGGGATTTAACGAAAGGGGGAGAGGGAGAAGATATCAATCAGTGTTTAATTTTTGGTGGGCGGAACACCCACCAAAAATGTTCGATAACTCAAATTAAACGGGGAAAGCCCGATTAGATAAGAAAATCATCGAGAGATTTGCCGGCATCAACAGCGGCTTTAATCACAGCTGGTGTACGACCCTGACCGGTCCAGTGCTTCTCAACGCCATCTTCCGTGTATTTATATTTAGCCGGACGTGGAGCACGTTTAGCACGAGTCTTACCCGTTGGCGTTAATGCGCTTAGCAGTTCGTTCGGGTCAATCCCGTCCTGCAGCAGTAGTTCACGATATTTAGCCAGTTTCTCTTCTTTTTCACGCACGGCGGCTTCGCTGGCGTTGTTTTCTTCACGGCGCTCTGACACGACAACAGTAAATTTTTCCAGCATTTCTTCCAGATCTGCAAGCTGCACTTCACGTGCCTGCGCGCGAAGCGTACGGATATTGTTTAACGCTTTAAGTGAATCACTCATGAACTTCTCCTGAATATTTTGTCGCTGAACGAAATAAATTAAGTGGTGCAGTAGATAACAAATTAGGGATGAGTATATAGATGTTACTCTCGTTGCAGAAGTACAACACATCAGATATCAATAATAAAGCCTGCAAAGTGTCAATTTTTAGATATTTCTCAAAATTTCGGGGTAGACCAGGCGATGATAAGTCGATAATTGCGCTTTGAACTCTATTTTAACCATCAGTGATTTTAGCGTTTGGTAATATTTTTAAGTATGTCGACGCAGAAAAACTTATGTAACCCGGTCACAATGATTGTCACGACCCACGGAGCGGAGGAAGCTAACGTTAATGGCTACTTAATTAATGACCGGCTTAAAGCGTTCCCTCGTTCAGATAACCTCACGATGCGTCATGAATCGCCACAGATAATCTAGACACTTCTGAGCCGTTGATAATATAGGTTTTCATATTCAGCCGGTGGCATCTGCTCGCTCGAACCATGCCGACGTTTACTGTTATAAAACATTTCGATGTAATCAAAAATATCGCTTCTGGCTTCGTCTCTCGTTCCGTAGATCTTTTTCTTAATACGTTCGCGTTTCAGTAGCTGGAAAAAGCTTTCCGCAACCGCGTTGTCGTGGCAGTTACCGCGACGACTCATGCTGCCTTCCAGACCGTGTGATTTCAGGAACGACTGCCACTCATGGCTCGTGTACTGACTGCCCTGATCAGAATGAACCAATACCTGTTTTTGAGGATTACGCCTCCACACCGCCATAAGTAACGCGTTCAGGACAATCTCTT
>NZ_OBEC01000015.1:0-120011 GCF_900215395.1 Pantoea sp. GL120224-02
AATGCCGCACTCTTCTTTCCGGCAGCACCAGCCCTGGCGCCATCGCCATTATCTCTTCCATTATCCGCGGTATTTTTCCCCCTGAGATGCCCGGTAGCAGGCTCAGATGACTTCTCAGATACAGTGCGGACTGCTTAAAACTCATCTGATAAGGTTCCACGCCTTTCAGGCTGTACGCCATCTGCGCCATCATGAACCTCAGAAGGTTATAGGCCAGGACCACGCCCCACAGCTCCTGACGCACAAGTTCTGGCTTTTTGCTTCTCAGCGTCAGCTCATTATTCAGCAGGTGTTGTTTCATCTCGCGGAACCCATGCTCTATTTCCCAGCGATGGCCGTATAAGTCCACGACATCTGCTTTGGGATACCTCAGGGGGTCGCACATGGATGTCAGGATTTGAACCGTTTTTCCGTTGAGCTCTTTGCTGATAAGCCTCGCCGTCAGCGTATCTGTAGCACCCTGCCATTTTTTCTTCGCCTGCGGCGACAGCTGTAATTCCACCAACTCCTGCCCGGCTCCTAAGCTACGGACTACACGGTACTGTGCTCCTTTGCGCAGTGGCAGCATCCAGTGTCTTTCCGTTCCCGCCGACTGCCAGGCGTGCAGCAGACCCAGTGCATAAAAACCTTTATCAAAGAGGGTCAGAGAGTAGTCGGGGGTCTGTGGGATAAGCTGAGCGGCAAGATCGGCTTCGCCGGCAGCTGAGACGCTGTCGAACGCGGCTGCTGACAGCAGGTGACTGGTGACTTCCATCTGGCAGACCATGCGCACCTGCGGCCACTCAGAGCACTTATTCGTATTGGCCGTTCGCCCGAAAGCGGCATCATTTTCTGGTGTGTCAGGGGGGCGCCATACGGTGCCATCCACCGCCATCAGCGTCAGTCCGTTCCAGTGCGACAGCGGTGTCTTTTCAAACCAGAGGCGCTGCGTTTTCTCAAACATTAACCGGATAACATCTTCTCCAAAACGCTGCCGGGCCTGCACAACCGCGCTAGGCGCGACAAAGGGCCTTTTCCCCGGCAGAAGGATATCCAGATGTGAGACGAGCTGGGTCATCGAATGGGAGCGAAAAAGTGCCATGCCGGTCACAGCCCAGACCATCATTTCCATCGATAACCGGCGCTTTCGTAACGTCACTGTGCCGGTATCAGCAAGACACTCATCAATGAGCTCAGGAGAAAGGAGATCAGAAAGCGTCGAGAATTCCTGAGGCGTAAAGTGATGAACGATATCGAGAGCCTGACTGAGAAGCATAAAAAAATCCGTAATCCCTGAGAGATTACGGATTTTTGCAGAACTGCCAGATCGTTCAACCGATCATTTTTGTCTTAACTGATCGGCATTACGCCTCGACGGGGTTTTTTATTTCCGTTAACCGGCGACGACCACCAGTTTTTGATTCGCAAACTCCTTCAGGCCAAGATCGGACAACTCCCGTCCATAGCCTGAGCGTTTCACGCCACCAAACGGCAACTCCGCGGCGGTATCGCTTTGAGAGTTGATAAACACCATACCGGTCTCGATCTGCGATGCCATGTTGCGCCCACGCAAAATATCGCGCGTCCACACTGAACCGCCCAGACCGTAGTGCGAATCATTGGCCAGTGCGATGGCGGTGCGATCGTCAGCCACCACATAAACCTGTGCCACCGGTCCAAAGAACTCCTGGTAATAGGCGGGATTTTGCGGTGTGAGGCCAGTCAGTATCGTTGGCTGATAATAACAACCCACGCCTTCTATCACTTTTCCGCCCAGTTCAACATGCGCACCCTGCTTAACCGCATCCTCAACCTGTTTCACTAAACGGTCGCGAGCCTCTTTCGATGAAAGCGGACCCAGCGTGGTGCTTTCATCCAGTGGATCCCCCGGTTTGGCCGATTGCAGGGCCGCACTAAACTTCACCATAAACTCCGTCGCGATTTTTTCGTGCAGGATAAAGCGCTTCGCTGCGGTACATACCTGACCACAGTTACTTAATCGCGCCTGCGCGCCCTGGCGCACGGCTTCGTCAATATCGGCATCGTCCAGCACCACGAATACGTCATTGCCGCCTAACTCCAGCGTGGACTTTTTCAGATGCTTTCCGGCCTGCTCCGCCACAGCGCTACCGGCACGTTCAGAGCCCGTTAGCGCGACACCTTGCACGCGCGGATCGGCAATTAGATCGGCGACTTGTTGATTAGAGATAAACAGATTGCTCCACGCACCCTTTGGCGCACCCGCTTCTTCAACCAGTTTTTCGAAGACATCCGCACAGTGCGGCACAATATTGGCATGTTTCGCCAGAACCGGATTTCCCAATGCCAGATTTGGCGCCAGCACGCGCATCAACTGGTAATAAGGGAAGTTCCAGGGCTCGACGGCGACCACCACGCCAATCGGGTGATACTCAAGCCAGGCATCGCCCACCGTGCTGGGATAAGGTTGTGCCTGTAATAAGTGAGCCGCATGTTCGGCATAGTACCGAGCGATCTGCGCGCAGATTTTTACTTCCCCCCGGCTTTGACCAATTAACTTGCCCATCTCACGACTGGCAATCTCAGCTAATTCGTCAACGCGCTGATCAATCAAATCGGCCAGTCGGTGCAGCACCTGCAGACGTGGCTGCATATCGCCTTTACACCACGTAGAGTGGTAGAGTTCGTCAGCCGCGCTGAGTGCCTGCTGCATATAGGTGTCATCGTGATCAGGCCAGGATTTCAGCAACTGATTATTGGCCGGGTTGATGCTTTGGTAGGCTGACATAAAGGGCTCCTTGGCAGAAAAAATGACAAAGGCGGGACATGCCCGCCTGCGTGTTAAACGTTTTTACGCTCGACTGTTTTGTCGTCCCACGTCAGAACGTCCTGATCGGTCTTATCAAAAGCGCGGAGCAGCACATCGTCGCTACCTTGCTGACGCCAGATTTCTTCCGCGAGTCGTTCGTCATAATTCGCCACCTCAAAAATGGCTTCAGCAATTTCAGGTGAGGTGTGGCGCAGCGTGGCCCATTCGCCCACGTGGTGAGCTTTCGACTGTTCTGTGGCCATAAAGGTCTCCTGTTGTGGATTTATCCTTGCAGTTTTACCGCCAGTCCGGCGACGTATTGGCCCTGATAGCGGGCAATTCCCAGTTCTTCTGCTGACGGTTGGCGTGAGCCGTCACCGCCCGCAATGGTGGTGGCGCCATAAGGCGTGCCGCCGCGTACCTGAGAAATATCGAAAAGTTCTTTGGTGCCATAACCGATGGGGACGATAACCATGCCGTGATGGGCGAGGGTGGTCCAAACGGAGGTGATGGTTTGTTCCTGGCCGCCACCGGTGCCGGTAGAGGCGAACACACTGGCGAGTTTGCCGTACAGCGCGCCTGAGGCCCATAATCCGCCGGTGCGATCCCAGAAATTACGCATCTGACCGGCCATATTGCCAAAGCGGGTTGGCGTACCCACGATGATGGCGTCGTACTGGGTTAAATCTTCAGGTTTTGCTTCAGCCGCCGCCTGATTCACCTTGCCGCCCACCTGCGCAAATCTCTCCGCATCCATGCTTTCCGGTACACGAAGAATGGTGACTTCCGCACCGCTCACACTCTTTGCGCCTTCAGCCACGGCTTGCGCCATGGTTTCGATATGTCCATACATTGAGTAATAAAGCACCAAAACTTTTGCCATGGTTTTCTATCCTGCTGAGGGTGATGAGTATTCAGAAGTATAGAAGAGACTGCGTAAGGTGCCGGAAGGGAGGATAGATGGATACGTCTAGCGCTGCGCTTTTAACCCGGCTAACCGCTTGTAAGCTGGATGTTAATCTGGTTTATGATAGAAAAATAAGTGAATTATATGTTTCAAAGTATGAATATTAGCCGAATATCAGACTGGCCTGGCTATCCTTTTATCAGGTGGCGCGAATACTCCGCCGCCTTGCTTTTCACCACATTGGATGAAAAGGCCTAACCACAGATGCTCAATCCCTGGAGGAAATGATGGCACAACATCGTGGAGGATCAGGCAATTTCGCGGAAGATCGCGAGAGAGCCGCGGAAGCCGGTCGTAAAGGCGGAAAAAATAGCGGCGGTAATTTCAGGAATGACCCGCAACGCGCTTCCGAAGCAGGTGAAAAAGGGGGACGCAGTCGCAGCAAGAAATAATGTGATTGTGTTTGATCCCCCCCTCCGCCGGGTTCTCCCGGCGGTAACAAAGATTGCTTTTCCCCTCCTGACCAGGCAAAAATGATCGCCAATCGATTATTGTGGTGCGTTATGTCTGCTTCAAATTCCCGTCTCAGCCTGCGTATTACGCGTCAGGAACTCGTTCTCATCTTCATTACCATGGTTTGGGGTGGCACCTTTTTAGTGGTGCACCGGGCGATGGCACATTCCGGTCCCTTTTTCTTTGTGGGGCTGCGCTTTGCCACGGCATCGTTATTGCTGGCCTTTTTCTTCCGCCGTTATCTGAGGCACATGACATGGCTCGAAGTGAAAGCCGGTGCGTTGATTGGCCTGTCGATTGCGGGTGGCTACGGCTTACAAACCTGGGGGATGCAAACCATCTCCAGCAGCCAGTCGGCGTTTCTGACCGCGCTATATGTGCCGGTGGTACCGTTACTGCAATGGGTATTTCTGCGCCGTCCGCCAGGGTTAATGGCATGGATTGGCATTATGCTGGCGTTTACCGGTTTAGTGCTGGTGGCCGGGCCACAAGACGGTAGCCTGACGTTGAACGCGGGCGAGATAGCGACGTTACTCAGTACACTGGCGATTGCGGCTGAAATTATTCTGATCAGTCGCTTTGCAGGCCAGGTTGATGTGCGTCGCGTGACGCTGATCCAACTGATGGTCGCATCGGCTTGCGCTTTTGTCTTTATGATCCCTAATGGCGAATCGGTCCCAACGATCTCAACGCCATTGCTATTGAGTGCGCTGGGTCTGGGTGCGGCCAGTGCACTGATTCAGGTGACAATGAACTGGGCGCAGCGCAGCGTGTCACCGACGCGGGCTACGGTGATTTACGCCGGTGAACCGGTCTGGGCAGGGGTGGTTGGACGGATTGCGGGTGAACGTTTACCGGCCGCTGCCTTGTTGGGCGGTGTGCTGATCGTTTGTGGGGTGATCGTCAGTGAGCTACGACTTCGCCGCAAGAAAGCGGTGCCTGAGCAGGCACCGCTGGAGCCTTAAGGATGCTGTCGTGCCGCCTGGTTTGCCAGCGCGGCACCCCGACGTTTAAGAATGGCATTAAGAATAATGGCACCGAAGGTCGCGGTGCCAATTCCGCCAATGGTAAAACTGCCGATCTTTAAAGCAAAATCGCCAGCACCCAGCACTAACGTGGTGGCCACCATGATCAAATTGCCGTTCTGACTGAAATCAACGTTGTTTTGCACCCAGATCCGCGCACCTGCCACGGCAATTAAACCGAATACCACAATAGAGGCACCGCCAATCACCGGGCCGGGAATGGTATGGATCAAGGCACCAAACTTCGGTGAAAAGCCGAGTATCAGCGCAATCACTGCTGCCGCGACAAACGCCAGTGTCGAATAGACTTTGGTGACCGCCATTACGCCAATATTCTCGGCGTAAGTTGTCACGCCGCTGCCTCCCATCGAACCTGACAGCATGGTGGCGAGGCCATCCCCGACAAACGCACGTCCCATCCAGGGATCAAGATTGCGTCCCGTCATACCGGCGACGGCTTTAATATGCCCAAGATTTTCAGCCACCAGAATGATGGCGACAGGGGCAATCATCACTATCGCCTGCATATCAAATACCGGCGCGGTGGTGTGTGGTAAACCAAACCAGGGCGCACTGGCGACACCGCTAAAATCGACTGGCTTACCGAGGCCAAACACATTGGTGAGCAAGGCGTAGATCGTCCAGGCGACAATCAGGCCAACCAGAATCAGCAAGCGCTGAACCAAACCGCGTGTGAAGACCGCGACCACGCCAATGCACAGCACGGTCATGACGGCCATCCAGCTATCGAACATTGATGCTGATACGCCATGGACAGCAATTGGTGCCAGGTTCAGGCCAATTGCCATCACCACTGCACCCGTGACGACAGGGGGCATGAGCCGCTCAATCCAATCCGTACCCACCTTCATAACGATCAGGCCAATGAAGGTATAAAGCGCGCCGCAGGCAATGACGCCGCCTAGCGCCAGCGACAGATTAGGGTTCAATCCCTGGCCGTTGAATCCGGTCACCGCGATAATCACCCCGACAAAGGCGGCGCTGGATCCAAGATAACTCGGCACGCGTCCGCCAGTGACCACAAAGAACAGCAGCGTGCCGATACCGGAAACCAGAATCGCCAGGTTGGGGTCGAGTCCCATCAACAACGGCATTAGCACCGTCGCGCCAAACATTGCTACAGCATGCTGCAGGCCCATGACAAACGTCTGCCCGAACGGCAGGGTTTCATCCGGTGCAATCAGCCCATCTTCGGTCATGGCTGACTTTTTCTGCCAGCGGGGGAACCAGGAATTCGCCATCGTTTTCTCCAGGATATCGGTGGAACCGGACCGCGCAGAGCGGCGTTAGCGGGCGTCCTGCCGTAAAAGGTGATGATATCCACGGTCAAACCACGCCAGGCCATGGGAATCATCGTTATGTACCAGCGCAAGTGCTTCACACATCAAAACGTCGTGTGTGCCAACACTGACCACCTGGGTGATTTTGCAATCGAACGACACGGTGGCACCCTCCAGCAGCGGTGAACCGCTGGCCAGCGTGTGCCAGTTAGCCGCAGCAAAACGCTGATCCATCGGCGTTTTACCACCAAACAGTGTCGAAAGATCTTCATGACCGGCCGCCAGGGTGTTGACGCACAGATAGCCATTGTCCCGAAAGGTCGGCCAGACTGAGGCCGAACGATTCAGACACACCAGCAAAGTGGGCGGCGTATCCGTCACGCTGCAGACAGCAGATGCGGTGAATCCGGCGCGACCAGCCGGACCGTCGGTGGTGATAATATTGACCGCCGCCCCCAGTCGTGCCATGGCATGGCGGAAAGCATCGCGATCTACATTCGGTACAAGCGGCAGTTCAAGCACACTCATGGTTTCACTCCTCTGTTCAACTGGCGGCGCGCTGTGCAGGTGCAGCCGTTTCGGCCAGCCACCCCAGCAGCAGAGCGTTAAACTTATCGGCATCGGTCACGCTCATCGCATGCCCGCCCCACGGCATCTCAATCAGACTGCCATTCGGCAGCGCCTGGGCCAGTTGTGGAGAGCAGCTCCACGGCACCAGCAGATCGTCCTGGCTACAAATGGCTAACACAGGCTGATGAATCCGCGCCGCATGCGTACGGAAATCACTGTTCATTAATGCATGCAAGCGGCGCAGCAGATTTTCCATGCCCTGAAAATGGGTCACGTGATGGGCATCTTCAGCGGTGATGCGCGCCTGATGGCGCGCCAGCCATTCAGCCGGATAGAGGAACAGTGGCTGCGCTCGCACGAAGGCTTCAACGCCTACGTTGAGCAGGAGATCCTGCCGCACCTGGAAGCAGCGTTGCGTATGAGGATCCAACGAGAGCCAGCCATTAATCACCACGACGCGGCCGACACGATCGGGACAATCCAGCGCCAGCTGCAGGCCAATCAGGCCACCCAGTGCGTGGCCAATAATGTCGTAATGGTGAATGTCATGCTGCGCCAGTAGCTCAGCCAGTTCGGCGGCCATCATCGCCATACTGTAGCCTTCAGGCAGCGTATCGGCACTGCGACCGGTACCGCGCTGATCGTAAGTTACCACGCGATAATGGGGAGCGAGCGCCGC
Organism: Pantoea sp. GL120224-02; assembly: GCF_900215395.1. Lineage (NCBI taxonomy): Bacteria > Pseudomonadati > Pseudomonadota > Gammaproteobacteria > Enterobacterales > Erwiniaceae > Pantoea > Pantoea sp. GL120224-02. The sequence continues at coordinate 7,763 of NZ_OBEC01000015.1, forward strand.
CAGCTGGGGTTGCCAAAAGCCCGCCACGCCACCCAGGCCGGACGACAGCACCAGTGTTGGCGCGTCGGCAGCGGTTAAACCATGAATCTCAAGGTGCATTACGCCTCCTGCGGCCCGATGTGCGCGACGCTGGCAATTTCAATCAGCGCATCTGGTTTAACCAATCCACACTGAATGCAAAAGCGCGCGGGTTTGTCGCCGGGGAAATACTCGGCGTAGACCTGGTTAATCGCGGCGTAATGGCTCCAGTCGGTGAGGAAAATAGAGTTGAAAGTGACGTCACTCATGCTGCCACCGGCGGTCTCGATCACCTTTTTGATGGTTTCCAGTACGTGTCGGGTTTGTGCCGCGGCATCGCCGACGTGGACGACATTGTTACTGGCATCGAACGGTAGCGTGCCTGACACGTACACCACGCCATCGGCCAGGGTTCCTGGCACAAAGGGCGCAATCGGGGTGCCGCTGCCGGCAGGAATAATCACACTTTTAGGCATCGTCGCAGTTCCTTATCGTTATGGTTTTGCAGGTGAGATGGACCCTAAGCTTTCAGAGCTTCACAAAAAGTGTCCGTGTCGCTAACCCAGCCAAAGAAGGTTTCGATGTTGAAAATCGCCGCTTGTTGGGCAAATGCCGGTCCGGCCTGATAAGTGGCGTCTTCCAGCACCACGCCAAAATATTCGAGGAAGAAGCCATCGCGCAGTGTCGACTCAACGCACACGTTGGTGGCAATGCCGGTGAACATCAGGTGGCGGATACCGCGGCTGCGCAGCATGCTATCGAGTGGCGTATTGAAGAAGCCACTGTAGCGCGGTTTGGGCAGCACGATGTCTCCTGCCTGCGGCACCAGTTCATCCACCAGCGCATAATCCCACCCGCCTTTCGACAGCAGCGTGCCCTGTAACTCCGGGCGCTTACGCATGGTTTTCAGTGCATTCGATTTATGGAAGTTAGGCGAGCCGGCATCACCCGCTTCAACGTACTGGTCATCCCAGCCGTTCTGGAACCAGATAATCTGCATGCCAGCGGCGCGCGCCGCGGTTACCGCCTGATGAATTTTGGCGATCACTGGCTTTGTGGCGGAGACATCAAAACCAGCAAGATCCAGATAACCCCCTTCGGTGGCATAGGCATTCTGCATATCGACGACGATTAAGGCGCTTTGCGTCGGCGGCAGTGCAATCGCTTCTGGTCGGGCGGGCAGGGTGATATTGGACAAACTCGACGTATGGGCGCAAGTCACGGTACTCATCAGGCAACCTCCTTCTGCGAAGTGATAACGTTTTGACGACACTGCATTAATGGCTGGATACGCTCACCGAAATCTTCAATACCTTGCAGGAAGTCATCGAAGGTCAGAAGCACGCCCTGTGTGCCGTCAACCTCAGCGACTTCATCCAACATTCGTGCCACATTGGCGTATGAACCCACCAGGGTGCCCATATTGATGTTCACGGCTGATGTGGGATCGGCCATCTGACGCACGTTGGTGTCGCTGCCGGACTTGGTATCCTGCTGACTTTGTGTGGTGAGCCAGGCGAGCGCTTCTTCATCAGCACCCGCTTTGTAATGCTCCCATTTGGCGCGTGCGGCTTCGTCGCTTTCGGCAGCAATGATCATAAACAGCACATAGGAACCGACATCCCGTCCGGCTTTATCTGCTGCGACTTTCATGCGGCTGGCGGTCGGGGCGAAGGCGGTAGGCGTGTTGACCCCTTTACCGAAACAGAAGTTGTAATCGGCATGCTGCGCGGAGAATGCCATGCCGGCATCGCTCTGACCGGCGCAGATCACCTTCATCGGTTTCTGCGGTTGCGGGCTCACGCGGCAGTCGTTCATGGTGAAAAATTCACCCTTGAAGTCACTCTGACCGGTGCCCCATAAATCGCGCAGCACGGTGACGTACTCGGTGAGGTATTGGTAACGGCTGGAGAAGTATTCATCACCCGGCCACAATCCCATCTGTTCGTATTCGGGTTTCTGCCAGCCGGTGACCAGATTGACACCGAAACGACCATTGGAAATCGAATCGATGGTGGCGGCCATGCGCGCCACAATTGCTGGGGGCAGCGTCAGAGTGGCTGCCGTGGCATAGATTTCAATTCTTGAGGTCACCGCCGCGAGCCCCGCCATCAATGTGAAGGATTCGAGATTGTGATCCCAGAATTCGGTTTTACCCCCGAAGCCGCGCAGTTTGATCATCGAGAGCGCAAAGTCGAAGTGATAATGCTCGGCCTTCAGCACAATCTCTTTATTCAGTTCAAAAGTCGGTTTGTACTGCGGCGCATGGGTGGAGATGAGCCAGCCATTATTGCCAATCGGGATAAATACGCCAATTTTCATGTGAAACCTCTCTGCATTGAACGGGCATTGCTCTACGCGCTGCACTGCTTCCTGCACGCATCCTGCGAGCGGCGCTCAGTCACAAAACTGCAAAGCCTGTGCCACATTTTTAAATACCTTGTACAACAATGTGTTAAAACCCATGGAAGGATGAAAGTGGAGTGGTTGGTCTAAATCAGACCGTTTGGTCAAAACTTTTTGCACGTTTTTCATGCGCACGGTGGTCAAAAAAGGTGCAGGGAGAGCGATTAGGCAGGAAAGAGGGGCTTTGTTATGATGCGAACAGGCAGGATTGAGGAGGTAACAGTGTGAAAAGCGATGAAAAACAACCGGGCCGACGTTCACGTGCCGTTGCCGCAAAACGGGCTGCGATACTGGAAGCGGCGTTAAGCTTCTTCTCGCAGTTCGGTATTCACGGTACCAGCCTCGATAAAGTGGCAGAGCGTGCCGACGTCTCCAAGACCAATTTGCTTTACTACTATCCCTCAAAAGAGGTGCTGTATATCGCGGTTCTGAAGGAGATCCTTGATGTCTGGCTGGCTCCACTGCGCGCACTGCGCCACGATCAGGACCCACTGACCGCCATTCGGAAATATATCCGTCTTAAGCTGGAGGTGTCGCGCGATCACCCGCAGGCCTCGCGCTTGTTCTGTCTGGAAATGCTCCAGGGTGCGCCGTTACTCAAAGGTGAACTGGCCGGGGATTTAAAAGCGCTGGTGGATGAGAAGGCGGCGATCATCGAGCAGTGGATTGCGGAAGGGCGGTTAGCCGGGGTGCAGCCGCAGCATCTGTTTTTCCTGCTGTGGGCCACCACGCAACATTACGCGGATTTTGCGTCACAGGTTGAGGCGATCACCGGCCAGACCCTGAGTGACCCGGAATTTTTCGAGCAAACGCTGGAGAATGTACAGCGCATGATTATTGAAGGGATCCGCGTGCGTTGATCCCGCTTTAACCAGGAGAGTGCATGGATTCGCTATCACAACTGACGTTGGGCGCGGCGGTCACCGTCGCGGTGATGGGCAAGCGCGTGCCGCTATGGCAATCGGCGCTGGTGGGTGCGATTGCCGGCACCTTGCCCGATCTGGATGTGTTTATCGATCATGGCGATGCGATTCGCAATATGACGCTGCATCGAACTGAGAGTCATGCGCTGATATGGCTCACGCTAGTTGCGCCTCTGCTGGCCTGGCTGATCGCAGGTGCAACACGCAGTCGCTCCCACTGGCGCGGCTGGTGTCTGGCAATTTGGCTGGCCCTGATCACGCATCCGTTGCTTGATCTGACAACGGTGTACGGCACGCAGCTGGGGTTGCCGTTTACCGATTTCCCCTACGCGATTGGCAGCATGTACATCATCGATCCGTTGTATACCTTGCCGTTGCTGATCGCGCTGGGGGTGGCGCTATGGCGGCGTGATGGAGTCGGACTGCGCTGGAATCAGGCGGGTTTGCTGATCAGTACGCTGTATCTTGGCTGGAGCATGGTGGTGCAGGGCGTGGCGACGCAGCATATCGATCGTGATTTAACTGATCAATCCATCAAGCCGCAGCAGGTGCTGGTGACGCCAACGGCATTTAATACCCTGGTGTGGCGAACCGTGATTATGACCCCCGATCGTTACGGTGAGGCCTATTGGTCACTGTTGTCACCCGATCGAGCACTGGAAATTCATTGGCACCCGCGCAACCCGCAACTGTTCGATGCGTTTAAAGGTGACTGGTATGCCGAGCGGGTGGCGTGGTTCAGCCATGGTTTTTACGCCATGCGCCAGCAGGGTGAAGAGACCTTGATTTCGGATTTAAGGATGGGGGAAGCACCCAATTACACCTTCACCTTCAATCTGGGATCGGCACATGTTCCCGAACCGGCACCAGAAAGGGAGCCTTCTGTGCGACCTTCACTGGCGCAGGCATGGCATAAATTACGCGAAAGGTTATAAAAAAAAAAGCCCCGAGCATTCGGGGCTTTTTGTCGGCAGTGCTATCAGGCTTTACGACGACGTAACAACCAGCCCATGGTGAGAATGACGAACCACAGCGGCGTGACCATCAACGCCTGACGAGTATCATCCTGCAAGGTCAGCAAGACAATTACAAAGGCGAAGAACGCCATGCACACCCAGCACATCAGCTTGCCCAGCGGCATCTTGAACTTCGACTCAGCGTGACGTTGCGGATGCTGTTTGCGGTAAGCCAGGTAGCTGCACAGGATGATGGTCCAGACGAACATAAACAGAATCGCCGATACCGTGGTGACCATGGTGAATACCGTCATCACATCGGGGATCAGGTAAATCAGCGCAACGCCGCACAGTAGGCAGAAGCAGGAGAAAAACAGCCCGGTGGTGGGAACCGCGCGTGCCGACAGGCGGCCAAATGCTTTGTGTGCCACGCCTTGTTCTGCCAAACCGTACAACATACGGCTGGTGGAGAAAATGCCACTGTTAGCGGATGATGCAGCAGAAGTCAGCACCACGAAGTTAACGATGCTGGCGGCGGCGGGTAATCCGATCAGCACAAACATCTCAACGAAGGGGCTGCGGTCCGGCATGACCTGATTCCACGGCGTCACCGCCATGATCACCAGCAGTGCCAGAACGTAAAACATAATGATACGCACCGGAATAGCGTTAATCGCACGTGGCAGCACCTTGTGCGGATCTTTGGTTTCCGCTGCGGCCGTGCCGACTAACTCAATGCCGACGAAGGCAAACACCGCAATCTGGAAGCCAGCAAAGAAGCCGCTCAATCCTTTCGGGAACATACCACCGTGATCCCAGATATTGCTCAGGGCTGCCGCGCTGCCGCTGGGCGAAGGATAATGCATGCTCACCAGCACGATGCCAGTCACGATCAGGGCAACAATCGCCACGATTTTAATAATCGCGAACCAGAACTCCATCTCACCAAACAATTTCACCGTCGCAATATTGAGTGCCAGGAACACAAATATACACAGCAGTGCACTCATCCAGATGGAGAAGTCGGGGAACCAGAGTTGGAAATAGGCACTAATGGCCACCACATCGGCAATGCCCGTCACCACCCAACAGAACCAGTAAGTCCAGCCGGTAAAATAGCCCGCCCACGGGCCGAGTAAATCGGCGGCAAAATCGCTGAAGGATTTATATTCGAGATTAGAGAGCAGCAATTCGCCCATTGCGCGCATCACGAAGAACAGCATAAAGCCGATGATCATATAAACGAAAATGATCGAGGGGCCGGCCAGGCTGATAGTTTTACCTGAGCCCATAAACAACCCGGTGCCGATCGCGCCACCGATGGCAATCAGTTGGATATGGCGGTTATGTAGATTACGCTGGAGCTTATCGGGCTGCTCGGCCTCGATAAGCGCCTCTTTGGATTGATCAACCATAAATATATCTTTCCTGTTTTGATGTTGTGTCAGCTCTACTGGCTGTTAGATAACGTGCCGTTTGATAGGGCAAGTGGCATAAGATAGTGGAAAGGTTGCAACTCTCGGTAATTGTTTTTTTACAATTGTGACCTTTTGCGGGGTTTACTCTGTCAGTAAATATTTACATGGCATAATCCACGGTGAATTTGCGTAAATCTTCAGCAATTAAGCCTTTTCTGCGTTATCTCTCCATTTTGCCACCTACACTTACGTCTTCTTTTTATGAGTAAACGTGAGGTGTGATGCGCGCATTATTAGCGATTGCTCTGTTGGCATTATGTGGCTGGTGGAGTTTGCCGTGGCTGAAAACGCATCTGCCGCCACAGTGGAATCCATTTACACCGCTGTCGGTGACTGACCCTCCAGGATGGATGATGCGCTACAAATTGCAGCGCCTGGGTCACGATCCTGCGGCATGTATGGCGGTGATGCATCGAGCCAGTCAGCAGGGGTGGGTACAATTTCGCGCCGTGCCAGCACTGCAAGGTGATTGCCCTATTGACCAGCCTTTGCGCGTGAGTGGTTTTGGTGAAGTGACATTGAGCAGCAGCTTTCTTGCCAGTTGCCCGATGGCGGTGAGCAGCACAATGTTTGTCCTCAACAGCACTCACGCCCTTCAGCAGGCAGGTATCAACAGCCCGATTCGGCGAATCACCCACGTCGGCAGTTACGCCTGTCGAAATATCTATCATCGCCAGCAGGGGCGTTTAAGCGAGCATGCAACAGCAGATGCATGGGATGTGACTGGGTTTCAGCTTGCAGATGGACGCTGGCTGCAGGTGGCAAAAAACTGGCATCAACCTGAGGATGCGGCTGCAGGGCTTCGCGCTTTATGGCACAACGGCTGTGCGACCTTTGGTAATGCGTTAGGACCGGATTACAACGCCGCGCATGCCGGACATTTTCACCTGGGGATGCGCGGCGCCGGATACTGTCGTTAGTCAGACGGCGGGATTAAGCCCTCGTTTTATCAGGAAATGATTAGCGGGCCAGGAGAATAGAAAACCGATGATCATGGCCAGTTGTAACATAAACCAGAAAGCCACCAGCAATGGATTGATTTGTTGGTTGAGAACAAATTTTAGTGCCAGTGCCATAAAGATAAAAATACCTAATTGATAAATCAGCAGGGGAAACGTTTCGGTTTTAAACGCTAATAATAACGCCCGGCCAAATGAACGTTTTTCACGTTGACGGATAGCCAGGAACTGGAAAAATAAACCCACCACCAGAGAAACAATCAAGCAAATAATTGCCTGCATCCAGAGCGTTGGCATAATGGCGAACTGATTTAGCAAGGTGATTATTGGTAGGGTCATTATGTCGCCAAATATACAGGCCGCGGCAGATAATGAGGTGGAAATAAATATTGTTTGCCAGCTGGCATTACTCTGAATTTTTTGTGGAACCAGCAGCGCAAGTTTTACCTGACGTGAAGGTTTACGGCCCAGATACCACCAGGCTAACCATCCGATGAACGGCATATAGAGGCCGGTCAGCGGCCAGATGATATTCATGATTGCCACCGGATGCGGGTGACGGAAAAGATCTTTTAAGATCATCAGCGCTGTACAACCGCCCAGTACAAGGAAAGGTAATGCCAGCTGGTTCATCATAGTCAGCCCCGTTATGATGCTCGAATACGCATGACAATGCGCCAGTATGGGTGAGGGCGCAACGTCTTCCCCTGAAAAGTCCACAGCGTCATCCCCCGCACATCCTCTAAGCGTAGCTGGAAAAGAGGGTGACGGAAATCACGTTATACCGCTCACTACAGAAATCACTGGGATTAAGAATGAACCGAATAGCCGTCGTCCCACAAATACCGCTATTACTCTCAGTAACCGCTTTCAAAGTGAGTGATTTTAGTTAATGACGATGCTAAAAATTTATCAATCTAATGATGATTTTCGATGAATAGGGTGATTGAAACTCCTTCGGAAAAATCCTATTCTAATAAGGAAGGAGGATTAAAGTTGTGAAGCTGTTGGCAAAATGTATCTGTTTTCAGTTCCCCATAATGGTAACGCGTTGACAACAGGATAGTTATGATTGTTACCCCGCGGGCTGCTCTCATTTCAATCAATATTTTTTCTCTAGTTAATTTATTTTTTGTGTTAATCAGAACGAATAACAAGTTAAAGCGTGAAACAACGCTGAGGCAATAATGACGACCGATAATTATTTCGTCTGGCGTGGCGAAACTGAAAATGAATTTCAGGCGCTGACGGAAGTGATTCAAGTAAAAACGCTATTACAAAAACACATTGAAGCGATGGGTTTCGATTCATTCGCTTTCCTGGTTCAACATCCCGTGCCTTTTACCCGGCCGCGCGTGTTTTTGTTCAGTACTTACCCGGAAAGCTGGGTTAAGCGCTATGAAAGCGAAAATTATTATGCTGTCGATCCGGTGCTGTTGCTTTGTCAGCGGCCGGGACGAGGCGTGGAATGGACGCGGGATTTATTTACCGGTGCCGGTAATTTATGGGCTGAAGCGAATGCGGCAGGGCTCAACAGCGGCTTTTCTTGTTCGGCAATGGCGCCAAATCGTGCCATTGGTATATTATCTATAGCATCATCGCTTCACAGTCAGACTCAACACTTACGCGTTCAGCTAGAGGTGAAACTGCACCTTCTGGCGGAACTGAGTTTGCGCGTGCTGGAGCGGCTAAATGATAGTTCAATGGCGGTTTTATCTAACGATTTTAGTCAACGCGAACTGGAAATTTTGAAATGGACAGCGGAAGGAAAAACTTCTGCGGAAATTTCACTGATTTTAGCGATTTCAGAACATACGGTGAATTTTCACCAAAAGAATATGCAAAAGCGTTTTAATGTTTCCAATAAAACGCAGATTGCGTGTTATGCGGCGGCAATTGGCCTGATATAGCAAAAAGGCAACTACTAATTTTAGTAGTTCCCACTCTTTAGTCAGTTGTCTACCCTGCGCCGGAACTTTGCCAGGCTGGCGCAAAGAAATCATTGCAAACATGGGGATGTCAGGGGCGCATGATGAAAGTAATTCAAACACAGCTTAAGGATATGCCGTCCTCTCTGTTGGCAGAATTAGGAACGTATCGCTATAGCGTTTTTGCGCGGGGTGAAGGTTGGTCTATCCCGCCGCGCTTAAGTACGCCCGGACAGGAGTATGATCGCTTTGATCGCTCCGATGTCACCTGGATGATCGCCTGGAATGCGCGCCAGGGGATTTGCGGCTGTGCACGTTTGTTGCCCTGGCATGAACCAGAAGTGCCTGAAGGCATGGTGCTGCCGTTCGATCAGGAAAAAGTCTGGGAAATGTCACGCTTTTCAGCACGCCTTGAGGTGGATGCAGAACTGCCACTGACGATTTTGTGGCATGCGGTGCAGTTGGCGGAACTCAGCGGTATGGAGTACCTGATCAGCTCAGCAACGCCGATGCTGGAAAAAATGTTTGAGCAGCACCACGTCGTGTACGAACCTTTATCACCCGGGTTGATTCAATCTGAGGATAATCTGTTTGCCATTCGTATTCCGGTTCATCAACCGGCACTGGCGGACAAGTATCGTGGCACACGCCGGTTTAGCCCGGAAGAGGTGCTGCCGTCACTGGGTGTTTCAGTGAACTGGCAGTCGCACAGTTGACCACCCCGCGCATTGCGCGGGGCTTCACCGCTTACTGACGGTAGGCGGTTTTAATCTGACGAATGGTGTTGCTGAACACTTCCGCCTGCGGCTTATCCGCTAACGCGCTTTGCACATAGCGCTCCATGTTAATGATCACCTTACCGGCATCCGCCTGACCCATCCCTTTCAGAATCAGCGTCACCATCATTTTCAGGCAAGCGACTTCATCGGCCAATGCCTGGGTATCCCGCGATGTTGAAAAGTCTTCATCACTCATCTTTGACTCCTTGGTGGTGTTACTGAATGTAGACACAATATCTGTGTGTAAAAAACAGAGTATATCATATGGTTGAATGAGGAATTTATCCCAGGCGAAGCGGTGGAGATTAAACCTACATTAAATGGATGTTTGCGTTATTAACAGGCAGGAAGAATCAGGCGTTGAAATTATTTTTATTAAGCAAAGCTCAGCGGTCAATGAAAAGAGCATAAATTATAACATAATGATATTAGTCACAATTTCACATTTTAATTCTTGCATGCTAAGCGTTTCACTCAAAAGATATCTGGGATTGAGCTCAATTTGATGTGTATCATTTCATTTGAGATTTATCTGCGTAGCCAGATGTTTTTTCCCCGGCAAACCCGGTAAGATGGCCCTCCTGAAATATATTTTTCCCCTCACTAACCTGCGGAGTAAGTCCCGTTGATCAGTCTGCTTCTTGTTGATGACCATGAACTGGTACGCGCCGGTATTCGCCGCATACTGGAAGATATGAAGGGATTGGTAATTGCCGGGGAAGTGGCTTGTGGTGAAGACGCGGTGAAATGGTGCCGCAGCAATCCGGTCGACGTGGTGCTGATGGACATGAATATGCCGGGCATCGGCGGTCTGGAGGCCACGCGAAAAATTGTGCGCTTCAATCCTGACATCCGCATTATTATGCTGACCATCCATACCGAAAATCCGCTGCCGGCAAAAGTAATGCAAGCCGGTGCGGCGGGTTATCTGAGCAAAGGTGCGGCCCCGCAGGAAGTGGTGAGTGCGATTCGTTCGGTGCACTCAGGCCAGCGCTATATCGCATCAGATATTGCGCAGCAAATGGCGCTTAGCCAAATCGAGCCGCAAAAAGCCGAATCGCCCTTTAGCTGTTTGTCGGAAAGGGAATTGCAGATTATGCTGATGATCACCCGAGGGCAAAAGGTGACGGAAATTTCCGAGCAGCTTAATCTCAGTCCGAAAACCGTTAACAGTTACCGTTATCGTATGTTCAGTAAGTTGAACATCAGTGGCGACGTAGAGTTAACGCATCTGGCCATTCGACATGGTCTCTATAATGCGGAGCCGTTAATCAGTAGTGAGTGACGTTTTCAATTCCAAAGCCTTTCTAAGCACCGTGACCAGTCAGCCCGGCGTCTACCGCATGTATGACGCGACAGGCACGGTGATCTATGTCGGTAAAGCGAAAGACCTCAAAAAGCGCCTGACCAGTTATTTCCGCACTCAGGTGGGCAGCCGAAAAACCGAAGTCCTGGTCAGTAACATCCAAAACATCGACGTGACGGTGACGCATACCGAAACCGAAGCGTTGCTGCTTGAACACAATTACATCAAGCTCTATCAGCCTCGCTATAATGTGCTGCTGCGTGATGATAAATCCTATCCCTATATATTTCTGAGTGCAGACGCGCATCCGCGACTGGCGATGCATCGTGGTGCCAAACACGCGAAAGGGGAATACTTTGGGCCTTTCCCTAATGGCTATGCGGTGCGTGAAACCCTGGCGCTGTTGCAGAAAGTGTTCCCGATTCGACAGTGTGAAAACAGTGTTTATCGCAACCGCTCTCGCCCCTGTTTGCAATATCAGATTGGCCGTTGCCTTGGGCCGTGTGTAGCGGGTTTGGTCAGCGAAGATGAGTATGCGCAGCAAACCGATTACGTGCGGCTGTTTCTCGCCGGTAAAGATGATCAAGTAATCAACCAGCTGGTCAAACGCATGGAAGAGGCCAGCTATGGATTGCGCTTCGAAGAAGCGGCGCGTCTGCGCGATCAGATTCAGGCGGTACGACGCGTCACAGAGAAGCAGTTTGTCTCCAATCAGGGGGATGACCTTGATGTGATGGGGGTGGCATTCGACGCCGGTATGGCTTGTCTGCACGTGCTGTTTATTCGGCAGGGCAAAGTGCTGGGTAGCCGCAGTTATTTCCCGAAAGTGCCTGCTGATACCGATCTCACCGAAGTGGTGCAAACCTTTGTCGGCCAGTTTTATCTGCAGGGGAGCGAAGCACGCACTTTGCCAGCTGATATTCTGCTGGACTTCAGTCTGCCCGAACGTGAGTTGCTGGCCGATTCCTTAAGTGAATTGGCCGGCCGCAAGGTCAATATTCAAAGCAAACCGCGCGGCGATCGGGCACGCTACCTTAAACTGGCGCGCACCAACGCTGCCACCGCTTTGACAACTAAACTGTCTCAGCACTCCACTATTCAGCAGCGACTGGCGGCGCTGGCCGTCTTTCTCGAACTCGACAGCATCAAGCGCATGGAGTGTTTCGACATCAGTCACACCATGGGTGAGCAGACGATAGCTTCGTGTGTGGTCTTTAACCGCGATGGACCGCTGCGTTCGGATTACCGCCGCTATAACATTGAAGGCATCACGCCCGGCGACGATTACGCCGCGATGAACCAGGTATTACGTCGTCGTTATGGTAAAGCGCTGGAGGAGGACAAAATCCCTGATGTGATTATCATCGATGGCGGTAAAGGCCAGCTGGCACAGGCGAAACAGGTGTTCGCAGAGCTGGATGTGCCCTGGGATAAAGATCATCCCATTCTGCTGGGCGTGGCAAAAGGCACTGACCGTAAAGCGGGTCTGGAAACGCTGTTCTTTGAAGCGGAAGGCGAGGGCGTTTCGTTGCCGCCAGATTCGCCTGCACTGCATGTCATTCAACATATTCGTGATGACTCTCACAATCATGCAATTTCGGGGCACCGGAAAAAACGCGCCAAAGTGAAGAACACCAGTGCACTTGAAAGCATTGAAGGGGTAGGGCCAAAACGGCGTCAACAGCTACTTAAGTACATGGGGGGCCTGCAACCCCTGATGAATGCCAGCGTGGATGAGATTGCTAAAGTGCCGGGGATTTCCTTCGCGCTGGCGGAAAAAATCTACTACTCGCTGAAACACTAGCATTGAAACAGGGGGGGCAATGTAGGAACATACGTTAAATTCTACTCACACCAGACAGTTACTGGCATATGCAATTTAACATTCCGACGTGTCTTACCCTGTTTCGAGTTGTACTGATTCCATTCTTTGTGCTGGCATTTTATCTGCCTTTTCAATGGGCACCATTTGCCACTGCATTGATCTTTGTCGTTGCCGCCGTGACTGACTGGTTTGATGGTTTTCTTGCCCGCCGCTGGAAGCAAACTACGCGTTTTGGCGCTTTCCTCGATCCCGTGGCTGACAAAGTGATGGTGGCCATTGCGTTGGTACTGGTCGCCGAGTATTTCCACGCCTGGTGGATTACCTTACCGGCAGCGACCATGATTGCGCGCGAAATTATTATCTCAGCCTTACGTGAGTGGATGGCGGAGATTGGTAAGCGCAGCAGCGTGGCGGTTTCCTGGATTGGCAAAGTGAAAACCACGGCGCAGATGTTCTCCCTGTTCGCCTTGCTGTGGCGTCCAGACGCAACCGTAGTGGGCGTGGGCGTGGTGGCACTGTATATCGCCGCGGTGCTGACCTTCTGGTCAATGTTCCAATATTTAAGCGCCGCACGCGGTGATTTGCTCGATAGCTGATCGATGCGATTTAAAAAGCAGCAAACGGACGCGCTGTGTGGATAATTCTATTGACTCATTGCGTCAGATAAGTAGAATGCATCGCATCGAACGGCAGCGAGTCTGCAAGAAGCTGAATAAAATCAGCGAGTTCGGTGAATTGCGGGAATAGCTCAGTTGGTAGAGCACGACCTTGCCAAGGTCGGGGTCGCGAGTTCGAGTCTCGTTTCCCGCTCCAAAATCTGTTTTAGTTAGTAGTAACCTCTTTGCGGGAATAGCTCAGTTGGTAGAGCACGACCTTGCCAAGGTCGGGGTCGCGAGTTCGAGTCTCGTTTCCCGCTCCAAATTTAGTCCTCCGTTGTTAACGGATGACACATCAGAATAAAGGCGCGTTGGCAGAGTGGCCATGCAACGGATTGCAAATCCGTCTACCTCGGTTCGACTCCGGGACGCGCCTCCAATTTACACCCTGCCCGGGTGGTGAAATCGGTAGACACAAGGGATTTAAAATCCCTCGGCTTATGGCTGTGCGGGTTCAAGTCCCGCCCCGGGTACCATATTTAGTAGTCGCTAAAACCAAATAAAATCAAAGCAATATGCAGTAATGTCGTGACCGCCCAAGGGCGGTTTTTTTGTGCCTGCAATACACTTCCGAATACCCATTCCAGTATCAATCCACGATATCAACTGCTCAGCGGCTCAACGGCTCAACAGCTCAACGGCTCAACAGCTCAACGGCTCTCGGGCACGATTAACCTCAGGCTTGCGGTTGCCCCACAGGCCCTTTGCTCATCGGCCCGCCCGGAATAGGCTGCTCGGTGGGCACGTTGGGGCGTCCATCTGGCCCAATTGGCCTGTCGGATTGCTGGCAGCCTATTAACGTTGCCAGACAAGTGATAATCATCATCCCAGCGAAAAAATGCTTCATCAAAAACGTCCTTTCTTCGGGCAACCCAGCGTTGCCTCCTAAGCGTAGTTGATCTCTCGCTGACTCAAGCACATAAAAAAGCTGTCAGCTCGTTGGAGATGACAGCTCAGAAACTCATCATTCTGGATGAAGTGACTCAAACTCACTTCATTAAAATCATCACCCCAGGTTACCGCTCAGGCGATCGCGGAAATCGCTACTGCGGTTATCCAGTCCGATGACGGTGACTGTTGCACCGTGACGTTGATAGCGGTATTCAATGGCATCCAGTGCCGCGACGCTGGATGCATCCCAGATTTGTGCATGCGTCAGGTCAATGGTGACGACTTTCGGATCGTGGCCGTAATCGAAATGTTCGAATAAATCATTGCTGCTGCCAAAGAACAGCGGGCCGCGCACCGTGTAATAGACCTGTTCACCGTCATCGCTTAACTTGCGCTCAGCATGGATAACATGGGCAATACGACGTGCAAACAGCATCATGGCGAGGATGACGCCAATCAATACGCCCAGCGCCAGGTTGCCAGTCCAAACGGTGACCACAACCGTCAGGGCCATCACCGAGGTTTCTGACCACGGCATACGTTTTAGCGTGGCGGGTTGCAGGCTGTGCCAGTTAACAGTTTTCACTGCGACCACCATCATGATGGCCGCGAGGACCACCATAGGAATCTGCGCCATGATCTGACTCAGTCCGGTGACCAGCAGCAACAGCACAATACCTGCCGCAATGGTTGAGATGCGCGTGCGTGCTTTGCCCAGCTCAACGTTAACAATGGTCTGACCGATCATGGCACAGCCAGCAATACCGCCATAAAAACCGGCCAAAATATTACCGACACCCAGTGCCCAGGACTCGCGGCGCTTACCTGAAGGCGTATCGGTAATATCGTCCACCAGTTTGGCGGTGAGCAGAGATTCCATCAAACCCACGAAGGCGATACTCAGCGCGGTAGGCCAGACAATCTGTAACGTCTGTAAATTAAACGGCACCAGCAGCGTGGTAAATCCGGGCAAGCCTGAACTCATTGGCCCTTCATCGCCAACGTTAGGCAAGCGATAACCCAGCAACAACGCCACCCCGGTGACGACGACAATGGCGACCAGCGGTGACGGGACGCTTTTCAGGATTTTGGGTAACAGCAGCACAATCGCCAGGGTCACGGCAAACAGCACCCATACCAATCCCGATTGCCCCCAGACGTGGGGAACCTGCGCGAAGAAAATCAGAATGCCCAACGCATTCACAAAGCCCAGCATCACTGAACGCGGAATATAGCGCATCATGCGGGACAGCCCGGCAAGACCAAAAATAATCTGAATGATACCGCCGAGGATTACCGCAGGAAGAATGTATTCAACCCCATGCGCGTGCACCATCGGTCCAATCACCAGTGCCACCGATCCCGCTGCTGCCGTGACCATGGCTGGGCGGCCACCTAAAATCGACAAGGTCAGACACAGCACCACCGAGGCGACAAGGCTCACTTTGGGATCGACACCCGCAATAACAGAAAAGGAGATCACTTCCGGGATCAGTGCCAGTGCGGTAATCACTCCCGCCAGACACTCACGGGTAAGCAGCGCAGGCGAGCGTAAAACGCTGCCCACGGTAATATCGTTCGCCGCAGGGGCGTGTTCTGTAGATCGGCTCATAAATGTGCAGGCTCTTTTATTATTTTGCGCATACCGTCACGGCATGGCAGCAACCAGTTGGACACTAAACGCGGATGATGTTAGCGGGCATTGAGGGATGAAGCTAGCGGGAGAGCGAAGAAGAGAGTGAGTCCGTCCCTGGAATCCGGTATTACACCGAGAGATCGTCAGGCGTTTTGTTAACCACCAGTTCGAGAAGATGACGATAAATATCCAGTTGGATCACATCATTTTCCATCTCAAGGCGATTAATCAGCGAAGCGATGATGGCTTTATTGGTGACCGGCATGCCGGCTTGCAGGATTTCAGCGATGATCTGCCCGAAAACTTCCATCTCGGTGCTGTCGCTGTTACCGGCGAGTTTAAAGTAGTCAGCGATAGCGTCACTGCTGGTGGCGGCGTTTTGCATGTATGAAGCCCTTCAGATCGGTCTGATGGCAACCTGGCCTTCAGTTCCATGATGAAAAAACTTACGCGCGGACAGGCGCGTAAGACCCAAACTCATCAACCAACGCAAAAAAGACGCCTCTGAAGGTGGAAATCCAAAAACACCTTCAGAGGCGACGCAAAGTGCATCATTCGTTACGGAGCCAGTCGCTGGCTCACGGGAAATAAACTTATACAATGAACCCTAACTTGTACAATGATATTTTTGAGGGATTTGTGCTTATTATTATTTATCAGTGATTTAAATAATTTGATTTACGCGAAACTTATACAAAATAGCTGTACAGGGATAGGCTTTGTGGCAGGCCGTATCTATTTGAGAACTGAGTGGAAGGGCAGAGGCGCGCGAACTACAGTGCTAATTTAAGCAAACTTTTCATCAGGCTGACACTTTGTTTATAATAACGCACTTGTTTAGTTAGGTCTCTAATCATTAGGCTACTACGTTTTGAGTGACTATCCGCAACCTTTTTCGCGTTTATTACATCTTACGGCACATGCATGGCGGCTGGCAGTCGATCGTCGCCTTAAAGAGAGTGGCTTAAGTATGAGCAGCTGGATGGCCATCGCGACAGTGGCCACGGCCACGGAGCCGCCGACCCAGAAAGCGCTGGCCCAACTGTTGGGATTAGAAGAAGCGAGCGTGGTGCCACTGGTAGATCGACTGGTAAAACAGCAGTTACTGGCGCGCGTGCAGCCGAATGAGGATCGCCGTAAACGCCTGCTGGTGTTGACCGAGCAGGGCAGCGTCGCATTTGCTGAAGTGAAAACCCAGGCAGACAGCTTGCGCGCACAGTTGCTGGCAGACATCGATCCTGAAGCGCTGGCAGTGACCGAGAAGGTTTTGCAACAGCTGCTGGCTCGACTGGGAAGTATCTAATCGTGGCAAAACGCAATCCTTATGCACAACGTGAATGGCTGCCTCATGAAAAACCGATGCTGCCGGGTTCACCTTCCACCCCAATCCACTCGCCCTCAAAGCGCGTGGCGTTTGGCATTATTGGACTGCTGATCTCCATCACCGGCGCGCTCAGTAATGCGCTGGTGACGGCCAATCTCACCAATCTTCAGGGCACCTTTGGCGCTTACAGCAATGAGATTGCCTGGCTGCCGGCTGTCTACGTGATGGGCAACATTTCCATCAACCTGCTGCTGGTTAAATTTCGTCAGCAGTTTGGCCTGCGGCTGTTTACCGAAGCTTTTCTCGTGCTTTACGTCATCGTGGCGTTCTTCCATATCCTGGCCAACGATCTCAGTTCCGCCATTATTGTGCGCACCGCTCACGGGATGGTGGGCGCGGCGCTAAGCTCCCTTGGTATCTATTACCAAATTCAGGCCTGGCCGGCGAAACACCGACTCAAAGCCCTGGTGATCGGCATCACCGCATCGCAGTTGGCGATCCCGCTCGCCCGTTTGTTCTCTACCGAATTGCTCCAGCTGGAAGAGTGGCGCGGTCTTTATCTGTTTGAGTTAGGGCTGGCGATGATAGCGCTCGGTTGTGTTTTGGTGGTGAAGTTGCCGCCGGGCGATCGTATCAAGACCTTTGAAAAGATGGATTTTGTCACCTTTATCCTGCTGGCACCCGGCATGGCACTGCTGTGCGGCGTGCTATCGCTGGGCCGCATCGAGTGGTGGTTTACCACGCCGTGGTTGGGTATTTCATTAGCCCTTTCGTTGGTGCTGATTGTTGCGGCAGTGGTGGTGGAACATAACCGCACGAATCCGCTGATTAACACCCGATGGCTGAGTAACGCCATGATTGTGCGATTGGGCATTGTGATGATCATGATGCGCATTGTGTTGGCTGAGCAAAACACCGGCGCGGTGGGCTTCCTGCAACAGCTTGGGCTGCTGAATGACCAGATGCGTGGCCTGGCTTTAGCGATTATCGCTGGGGTGATTTTTGGCATGATCGCCAGTGCATTGACCATCAAACCGACGCATCTCAGTTGGCCCATCGTCACCTCGCTGGTGGTGATGATCATCGCCTCGTACATGGATGCACAATCCAGCCCAGTGACACGCGGCAACAATTTGTATGTCAGTCAGTTTTTACTCGGCTTTAGCAGCGCGTTCTTCCTCGCGCCCGCGATGCTGTTAGGGATTGGCGGTGTGGTGACGCAGCCGAAAAATCTGGTGAGTTTTGTGGTGCTGTTTGGCATGAGCCAAAATCTGGGCGGGCTGATTGGCTCGGCTATACTCGGCACCTTCCAGACGTGGCGGGAGAAGTACCACTCCAGCCTGCTGGGCGATCAGCTGTCACAGCTTGATCCCAATGTCATCGAGCGCCTCAGCCAATACAGTTCACTGTTTAGCAGCCAGTTGCCCGACAACGTTCTGCTCAGCGCGCAGAGCAGCAGCCAGCTACAAGCTGTGGCCACACTCCAGGCTAACGTGCTGGCCTACAACGACACCTATTTATTGACTGCCGCGATGGCGCTGATCACCCTGATGTGGGTGCTGTGGCGATTGACGCGGCTGCGTTATATCAACTGGCGTCAGGCACGCCATAATTTGACGGAACAGCGTCAGCAAGCTTCAAACCCGACGGAGAATTCATGAGCCAACAGGACGATATTCAGGCTGCGGAGCGCGAACGCGCCAACCGCCGACGCATTCTTTCCATCGCTTTCGGCAGCGGCATAGTGATCGTTGGCGTATTGGTGATTTTATACGCCTGGCAGCTGTGGCCGTTTACCAGCACGATTCAGTCAACGGAGAACGCCTATGTGCGCGGGCAGGTCACCTTTATCAGCCCGCAGGTCAGCGGCTATCTGACCGACGTGAATGTGGTGGATTTACAACCGGTCACCAAAGGGCAGTTACTGATGACCATTGACGATCGTATCTATCGCCAGCGCGTGCATCAGGCGCAAGCGCAGCTGGATATGAAAATCGCTGCGCAAAACAATAACCAACAGCAACGCCGCAGTGCGGAAGCCAATATTCTCAGCAATAAAGCTGCGCTGGAGAATGCCAAAGCCCAGGCGCTGAAAAGCAGCCTTGACCTGAAGCGTGTAGAAAATCTGGCGGCCGATGGGTCGCTCTCCGTGCGTGAACGTGACGCGGCGCGTGCCGCTAACGCGCAGGCGCAAGCGCAACTTCGCCAGGCAGATGCGCAGGTTGCGGTATCGCAGCAGAGTTTACAAACGGTCATAGTGAATCGCGGTTCACTGGAAGGTGATGTCGCCAGCGCTAAAGCCGCACTGGAACTGGCCAATATCGATTTGGCCAACACGCGCATCATTGCGCCGGATAGCGGACAACTGGGTCAATTGTCGGTGCGTAAAGGCACTTATGTTACGGCAGGCACACGCCTGACCTCAGTGGTGCCGGACAACAAGTGGGTGATCGCCAATCTGAAAGAAACACAGCTGGCACGTGTGCGACCAGGATTACCCGTGACGATTCGGGTTGATGCACTGGACGGCAAGCGTTTTGACGGCCGGGTTGAATTTATTTCCCCCGCCGCCGGTTCGGAATTCAGTGCAATTTCACCGGACAATGCCACCGGTAACTTTGTGAAGATCGCACAGCGTATTCCGGTACGTATTCAAATCCTCGGCGATACTGAAGAATTGCGTCCCGGCATGTCGGTTGAAGTCAATATTGATACTGCAGCAGAGCCGCACAAGGATGCGCCATGAAGCGGTTAATCCTCGCCTCGCTGATGACGTTGATGGTCAGCGGCTGCGCGACAGAAGTGGAAAAGGCCCCATCATCCTTACCGATCCCGGACAGTTGGCGCCAGCAGGTTGGCCCATCGGCAGCACCCGAAGCACAGTGGTGGCAACGCTTTGGCGACGATAACCTTAACCGCTTAGTGAACCAGGCGTTGCAACATAACAGCGATATCCTGATTGCCCGTTCACGGGTCGATCAGTACCGCGCGCAATTGCGTGCTGCGCAGGGGGATAATTTCCCCACGCTATCCGCCGGGGTTGCCGCCACACACCAGCGCGCATTGTCGGCAGTAACCGGGCAACCGTATGAGAATGCCGTCTTCCAGGGACTGCTGCAGGCAAACTATGACGTGGACCTCTGGGGCAGTCGCAGCAACAGCATTCTTGCCTCGCAAGCGTCTCTGGATGCCCAGCGTGCTGCAGCTTCCGCGGCTGAATTAACGGTGGCCAGTTCGGTGGCCTCCGGTTACCTCAGTTTGTGCGCGCTGGACGAACAATTGCGTGTCACCGAAGCGACGCTGGCCACGCGTGAAAACTCGTTAAATCTGGCGCAGCGCCAGTTTGAAACCGGCTATACCTCACGACTGGAGTGGATGCAGGCGGCATCGGAATATCAGACCGCCAAAGCGCAGGTGCCGCAGTTACTGCATCAAATCGAACAACAAGAGAATGCACTCAGCGTGCTGGTGGGCATGAATCCGCGCGAGATTGCCCGTACCCGCAACTTCGACCATATCAAACCGCAGACGCTGCCGGCGTTGTTGCCGTCTCAGCTGCTCAACCGCCGCCCGGATATCGTGCAGGCACAGCGTCAGTTGATTGCCGCGGATGCCTCGCTGGCTTCGGCGCAGGCCGATTTATTGCCTTCACTTAATCTGACGGCGACCGGCACGCTGCAAAGTTTTCAACTGCATCAGTTACTCGACAATCCCTTCCGCCTGTGGAGCATTGGCGGCAGCATTCTCGCACCGCTATTAAACCGCGAAGCACTGACGGCGCAGGTGGATGTGGCGATGGCCGCACGTAACCAGGCGCTTTATGGCTATGAGAAAGTGGTACGCGGTGCCTTTTCGGATGTGGATAACGCGTTGGATGCCATTCGCCGCAGTGAGGAACAGCTGACGGAATTGCAGAAGCAAGAAGGCTATGTGACAGAAGCATACCGCATCGCACGTAATCGTTATCAGAACGGTTATGCCTCTTATCTGGATGAACTGGACGCGCAGCGCACCTTGTTTAACACTCAGCTCAATATTGTCTCAGTGAAAAACACTCTGTTGCTCGCACAAATCGATCTTTACCGATCGCTCGGCGGCGGCTGGCAGGGCTAAACATCATGCCACAAGCCGGTTTTGTGGCAGATTTTACGCTGTAAACCCGGCAATTTCTGCTTTTGCCATGAAATGAGGCGCTGCTTAAGTCATTCGTGCTTTTTTTTACTTGTCTTTACATATAGTGGTATTATTCGCGCGCTTTACAAAGTCTGAACGGATCAGTGCAAGTTCAATTACGCACACGGTCGCCATTAGTGGTGATTGGCTACGACAGGGGAAAAAAAGGAAATGATGAATAAAAAAGCGGCGCTTGCCTTAATCGTGACAGCGGCATTAATGACGGGTTGCGCACCGCGCACCGCGCCCATTCAGAACGTGAGCCAGACCGTTGGGCAGAGCTACACGGATAGTCAAATGCAGCGCGCCATTGTTGAAGCCGGTGCGGCCAACCACTGGGTGATTTCCCCGGCAGGCCCAGGCGTGATGAACGGTAAGCTGTCCGAGCGCGGTCATACGGCCGACATTCGCATCACTTATGCTGCAAACAGCTACCGCATTGATTACGTGAGCAGTACCAATCTGAAAGCGGGCAGTGGCCAGATCCATCGTAACTACAACCGCTGGATTCAGAATCTGAACCAGGGTATTCAGACGCGTCTTGCGGTTCAGGCCGTAAAATAAGCGCCATGCGTGATCGCTGACATAATGTTTTAAAGAAAGCGCTAACGCTGCCGAAAGAGAAAACAGGCGGGCCACGTGCCCGCCTTGTTAATCGGCGACATTCGCATGAGACGGATGACGGACTCGAACGCAAGCAGGGAAGGGATGCCGCACAGCGAAAATCTGACCATCCCTGAGGCTGAAGAAAGAATACAGGTATGAAACTCGCTTACACCCTGGTTGACTGGCACGCGATTGCACCAGGTCACAGCACTGCCGATGAGTGGCAGCACTGGGCCGGACAGCAAACCGCGTTGGACGCCACCCTACCGATCGCCAAACCCCAATTTTTGCCGATGATGACTGCACGCCGCCTGAGTGCGGGCAGCCGTGCGGCTGTGGAAAGCGGGCTGGCGCTACTGGCACGTCAAACGGTGGATGCCATTGTGTTTACCAGCCGCCACGGTGAGCTGGAACGTAATCTGCGCATACTCACGGCGTTAAAAGATCAGCAGGCGCTCTCTCCGACCGATTTTGCCATGTCCGTACACAACTCTGCGGTGGGGAGTTTAACCATTGCGGCGCGACAGCCGCTGGTCTCTTCGTCAATTTCAGCGGGCATGGACAGTTTTCAACAGGGTTTGCTTGAGGTCGCGGCTTTGCATCAGGCGGGCTACGCGCAGGTGCTGCTGGTGGATTTTGACGGCGTTGTACCTGCCTATTATCAGCCGTGGCTACCCGAAATTGACCGCTTCAACGCCCCTTACGCGGTGGCTTTGTTGCTGCAATCTGGCAATGAGTGGCGCTGCACAGCAGAGCCCGCGCGCCCCGCAGCCGAGACTTTGCCGCAAAGTCTGCAATTCCTGCAGGCGATGTTGCAAGGTGACGAACGAATGACGATTGCCGGTAAACGTCACCTGTGGCACTGGGAGCGTCATCATGGCGGATAATTCGTTAGCCCTGCGCTGGCGTGCTGGCTGCAACTTTTACTGGCGACTGGTGATGACTGCCGTGAGTTTTACGCTGTTCAGCGTGGGCGGTCTGCTGCTGTCTGTGACCTGGTTTAACCTGCTGTTGCTGATTCAGCGCGATGGCCTGCGTCGTCGTCAGATTGCACGCAGCAGCATTGCCTGGAGCTTCCGCTGTTTCCTGCGCTTTTGTCGCTTTGTCGGTGTCTACGATTATCGGATCATTGGTGCGGAGCTACTGCGCCAGGATCGCGGCTGTCTGATTGTCGCCAATCATCCTTCGTTAATTGATTATGTGATGATTGCTTCGGTGCTTCCGGAAATGGATTGTCTGGTAAAAGCCGAACTGCAGCACAATATTTTTTTTAATGGCGTCATCAAATGTGCCGATTACCTGATTAACAGCGAAGCCGATACCTTGTTGCCCGATAGCCAGCAGCGTTTAGCGCGCGGCGATACCATCCTGATTTTTCCTGAAGGGACGCGTACCCGTTATGGTGAACCGTTAAAGCTGCAACGCGGTGCCGCCAATATCGCGGTGCGTGCCGGATGCGATCTGCGCGTGGTACATATTAGCTGCACCCAGCGTATGCTCGATAAGCAAAGTCGCTGGTATCAGATTCCGCTGGTTAAACCCGTTTTTACTGTACGCGTACAATCGCGTATTGATAGCCAGGCCTTTAGTGAAGCCGAAGAAGATGCGCAGCCGCTCGCCGCGCGTCGCCTGACGCGTCACCTGCAACAGGCGCTGGTCCCTGAAGAGACAAAGTAAGTTATGCAAGCACTGATTGACGACATCAAACTGATGATTATCGACACGCTGAATCTGGAAGATATCAGCCCGGACGATATAGAAACCGACGCACCCTTGTTTGGCGAAGGGTTGGGACTCGATTCAATCGATGCCCTTGAGCTGGGACTGGCGGTGAAAAATCGCTTCGGCGTACAGCTTTCCGCAGAAAGCGAAACCTTACGCGCGCACTTTTTTTCCGTGGCCACGCTGGCCGCGTTTGTTGAACAACAGCAAGCCTGAGAACAGTCAAAATGATGAATAAAGACGAAATTTACCAGGAAGTGGCCTCGCTGCTAACCTCGCTGTTTGAAATTGATGCCGATGATATCCGCCCGGATGCCCGTCTGTATGAAGACCTCGAACTCGACAGCATTGATGCGGTGGACATGGTGGTGCACCTGCAAAAGCGTACCGGCCGAAAAATCAAACCTGAAGCCTTCCGTGCGGTTCGCACCGTGCAGGATGTGGTGGATGCCGTCGATCAACTGATGCGCGACGAAGCCTGATTTCCGGCATGCCAGCCTTTCTGCGCCTGATAAATGGTCTGGCCCTGCTGGCCTGGCCGTTTCTGGTGTGGCTTGCCGTCACCCATCCGCAATGGCGCGGCGTGATTGCTGTGTTAGCCCTGCTGTTTGGCTGGCGCATCTGGCAGTTACGTCATGCGCAGGGCGCGATGGGGCGAGTGATGCTGTCGCTGGCGCTGGTGGGGACCTTACTGTGCCTCGCCAGCATGCTGTTGCGCAGTCAGCATTTGTTGCTGTGGTATCCGGTGGTGGTGAATGGGCTGATGCTGCTGCTGTTTGGCACATCTTTGTGGAGCCCGATGCCGCTGGTCGAGCGTTTAGCGCGGCTGCGTGAAGCGGATTTCCCCGCGCGGGCCGTGCGCTATACGCGGCGCGTGACACAGGTATGGTGTGGATTTTTCATTATTAATGGCAGCGTGGCGTTGGTCACTTGCCTGCTCAATGATCTCTCGCTGTGGACACTCTGGAATGGGTGCATCAGCTATCTGCTGATGGGCACGCTGATGGGCGGCGAATGGTTGCTGCGTCAGCGTATGAGGAACAAGGCATGAAGGTGGTGAGTATCCGCGACTGGCTGGCTGCGCCGGATCGCGTGGTGGCCTGGCAAGGGCAGCAACAGCATTGGTTATCGGAGATGCGTCAGCAGGTGCTGGCGTTAATGGAAAAACTCCAAAGCCAGCCGGGTCAGCACTGGGCGTTGTGCTTCGATAACAGTTATCACTTCACGGCGGCGCTGCTGGCGTTATGGCACGCCGGTAAAACCCCGGTGATCCCCGGACATTGTCGGGCCGCGCAGCTGGAAGAGATGGCAGAACAATTGGATGGCGTGATCAGCGATATGCCGCTGGCGGTGTCCCTGCCACAATTGCGCTGGGACGGTGCACTGGCGCTGGGCGAACTGCCTGCCATCGCCGAAGATGCCGAACTGGTGCTATTCACCTCCGGTTCCACCGGGACGCCGCGTCGCGTGGTGAAATCACTGCGTGCACTCGATCTTGAAGCGCAATGGCTGGCAGCGTTATGGGCCGACCGTCTGCAGCAATGCCACGTGATTGCGTCAGTGAGCCATCAACATCTGTATGGCCTGACGTTTCGCATTGTGTTGCCGATGGCGCTGAGCTTGCCACTTGCCGCTCAGCAAATTTTTTACGGTGAACAGCTCGCCGATCAGCGTCGCGATCGTCGCTATGCCTTTATCAGTAGCCCGGCTTTTTTGCGTCGCCTGGATTCTGCCCTGGATGCACCTTCATGTGCGCTGATTGTTTCGGCTGGCGGGGCATTGCCCTGGGCTGATGCACAGCACGCTCAGCGCGCCTTTGAGTGTGCGGTGGATGAGATTTACGGCAGCACCGAAACTGGCGTGATCGGCTGGCGCTGTGTGCAGGCGGAAAACGCCCCGTGGCACTGTTTCCCCCAAGTTAAGCTGGTACAGCAGGAAGCCGGCTGGCGGGTGTTTTCAGCTCTGCTGGAAACCCCTGAAGGTTGGCCGCTCGACGATCGCATCGTGCAACAGCCCTCCGGCGTATTTCAGCTGGCGGGGCGTCAGGATCGGGTGGTGAAGATAGAAGATAAGCGCGTTTCACTCAGTGAGATCGAGCGAAGACTGCTGGCCTTACCCGGCGTAGAAGACGCGGCCGCTCTGGCGATTCAGCGTCACGGACGCCAGGCGATTGGCGTGGTGCTGGCTTTGCCGGACACGCTGGATGCCGCAACGCTGACCCAACGCAAGAAACAATGGAAAATCGCGCTACAACCCTGGCTGGAGCCAGTCGCCATGCCGCGTTACTGGCGTGTCGTCAACGCGATTCCGGTTACGGCGCAGAGTAAACGCGCCTGGCCCCAAATTGAGGAACTGTTTGATGTTGCCGGTTGAACTCAACGCCCTGCAGCAGGGCGCAACAATGACGCTGCGCCTGCATGCTGCCGCGGATCTGTTTTGGTTCCGCGGCCACTTCCCGACCTTACCGATTTTACCCGGCGTGGCGCAGCTCGACTGGGCTTTACATTACGGCCTGTCACGCCTGGCCATCGGTAAACACTTCCGTTCAATTGAGAACATCAAGTTTCAGCAGCCGGTGCCGCCTGATGCGAAGCTAGAGCTGCAGCTGAGCTGGCAGGAAGACAAATCACTGCTGAGCTTCAGCTACAGCCTGATTTACGCGGACAGCACTGAGATTGCCAGCAGCGGGAAGATTCGCCTGTGCTGAATGCGCCTTTCAAACCCTGTGTGCTGATTCCCTGCTACAACCACGGCGCCATGCTGGCCTCGGTGCTGGCGCGGCTGGCTCCCTTTAATCTGCCGGTGATTATCGTCGATGACGGCAGTGATACGCAGACTCAGCAGCAGATCGCTGACCTTGAGGCTCCACAGCTGGATATCCTCACCTTACCGGTTAATCAGGGCAAAGGTGCGGCGGTAATCGCCGGGATGCGCCGGGCCGCCGCAGCAGGATACAGCCACGCGCTACAACTCGACGCGGATGGTCAGCATCAGGTGGAAGACACGCCGCGCATGCTGGCGGAAGCGGAAAGCCATCCCGATTGCCTGATCTCCGGCCAGCCTGTTTACGATGATTCCATTCCGAAATCCCGCTTGTATGGCCGTTACATCACCCATTTTTGGGTGTGGATTGAAACGCTCTCCTTCTCGCTAAAAGACAGCATGTGCGGTTTTCGCGTCTACCCGCTGCAACCTTCATTGGCACTCTGCGATCGCCACCCGATTGGCCAGCGCATGGATTTCGACACCGAAATCATGGTGCGACTCTACTGGCAGGGCACGCCGAGCCGCTTTATCAGCACGCGCGTCACCTATCCGGAAAGTGGCCTGTCACATTTTGATGCCTTGCACGACAACCTGCGTATCTCATGGATGCACACGCGCCTGTTCTTTGGCATGGTGCTGCGCATCCCACAGTTACTGAGCCGGGGTAAAACGGCGCAGCACTGGGCCGCCACGCCCGAACGTCGGGGTCAGAGCGGGTTGCGTTTTATGCTGTGGTTGTATCGTCGCGCCGGGCGGCTGCCGTTTGTGCTGTTGCTATGGCCGGTGGTGGCGGTTTACTGGTTGAGCGGACGTGAGGCGCGTACCGCTTCTCAGCAATGGCTGACGCGGGTGCAGGCAGAAGCCAGTAAACAGCAGATTGCCCTGCGGACGCCGATCAATAGCTATCGCCACTTTCTGCGCTTTGGTTACAGCATGCTGGACAAAGTCGCCAGCTGGCGCGGAGAGGTGCAGTGGGGACGCGATATTGATTTTGCGCCGGGTGCCGAAGCGGTCATCCGTGCTGCGGAGGGCAAAGGACATTTGATCCTCGCGTCGCATCTGGGTGATATCGAGGCCTGCCGCGCCATGGCAAAGCAGGTCAGTGGGCTGGTGATCAATGCGCTGGTGTTTACCGATAACGCCCAGCGCTTTCGCGAGGTGCTGGAGAGCATTGCACCGCAGGCCGGGGTGAATCTGATGCCGGTCACCGATATCGGCCCGGATACGGCCATCCTGCTGCAGCAAAAACTGGATGCCGGGGAATGGGTGGCGATTGTCGGCGATCGTACCGCCGTGCATCGTCAGCGCGGGGGCGAACGCCGCGTGGTGTGGAGTGCATTTATGGGCCGTCCGGCACCGTTTCCGCAGGGGCCTTTTGTCCTGGCCGCCGCCTTACGCTGTCCGGTGCTGTTGATGTTTGCCTTACGGGAACAGGGCAGACTGCGAGTGCATTGTGAACCCTTTGCCGATCCGATCCTGCTGCCGCGCGCCCAACGACAGGCGGCGCTGCAGGCCAC
This sequence comes from Pantoea sp. GL120224-02, assembly GCF_900215395.1. Lineage (NCBI taxonomy): Bacteria > Pseudomonadati > Pseudomonadota > Gammaproteobacteria > Enterobacterales > Erwiniaceae > Pantoea > Pantoea sp. GL120224-02. Next base: position 35,632 of record NZ_OBEC01000015.1, read on the forward strand.
GGTGGATCGCTATGCCGAACGACTGCAGCAGCATGCGCTGATGGCGCCGCTGGACTGGTTTAACTTTTACGATTTCTGGACGTTACCAGAGGAGAAGAGCCGCGATGAGTGAACATATCTGGCGCGCTGAGGTTGAATTAACCGTGTCGTTCCACGACTGCGACCCGATGGGCGTGGTGTGGCACGGCAACTATTTCCGCTTTTTTGAAGTGGCGCGTGAAGCGCTGCTGCGCAGCATCAACTACAGCTACGGTGAGATGACCGCCAGCGGTTTTGTCTGGCCAGTGGTAGATACGCGTGTCAAATATCGCCAGCCGTTACGCTGTGAAGAGGTGATCCGCGTGGAAGCCCGCATTACCGAATACGAAAACCGCCTGCGTATCGATTATGTCATCCGCAATGTGGCGGGCCAGATCACCACCAAAGCACACACGCTGCAGGTGGCGGTTGATGCGGCAAGTCAGGAAATGAATTTCGTTTCACCCGATATTTTATTTGAACGCCTGGGAGTCAAACCGTGATCAGAACTCTTTGTCTGATGCTGACGTTGCTGTGTGCCAGCGCACAGGCCATCACGTTGGATCAGCTGCAGCAGCGTTTTGCCAGCCAGCCGGTGATCCGCGCCAACTTCGAGCAGGTGCGTACCATTTCTGGTATGTCGCAGCCGCTGGTGTCGCGTGGCCAGTTATTAATCGCCCAGCAACAAGGTTTGTGGTGGCATCAGGCCACGCCGTTTGTGATGACCTTGATTCTCGATGATAAGCGCATGGTGCAGAGCATGAGCGGTCAGCTGCCGCAGGTGATCACCGCCGACAGCAATCCGCAGATGTTTCAGTTCAATCATCTGCTGCGCGCCTTGTTTCAGGCCGACGAAAAGGTGCTGCGCGAGAATTTTGAACTCGATTTCCATGATAAAGGGAATGACCAGTGGCAGCTCAGCCTGACGCCTAAGGCGGCACCGCTGAACAAAATCTTCAATCGCATCGATCTACAAGGTGCAGCCTTCCTTAACAGCATTACGCTGGATGATAAGCAGGGCGATAAAACCGCCATCACCTTAAGTGATACCCGCACCAAGCCGAAACAACTGACTGATGAAGAGCGAGCGCGTTTTGCCCCAGCGCAGTGAGAAAACCGCTGCGCTGCTGTGGCTGGCGGTTTGTCTGGCATTGGCGGTGGCCCTGGCCATCCTGTTGCCGCGCAGCCAGCTGAACAGCAGCGTGCTGGCTTTACTGCCGCAACAAAATCTGGGGCAGGCACCCGCTGAAATCCAGCAAGGCTTTATGCAGCGGCTGGATCGTCAGCTGGTGTGGCTGGTGAGCGCCGATAACGATCACGGCGATGAAGCGGCAGAGTGGTGGCAAGCGCAGCTGCAGGCGCTGCCGATGCTGAAACAGGTGAGCGGTGCGCTGGATGATGACCAGATGCAGCGTTGGGGCACCTACGCCTTCCAGCATCGTAACGGCCTGATCGATCCGTTAACGCGCGCCCGTCTGCAAAACGGCGGTACGGCACAAGCCGACTGGATTCTGGCGCAACTGTTTTCAGCGTTTGCCGGTGTGAGCAGTAAAGAAATTCAAAACGATCCGCTGATGCTGGTGCGTGGCGCGCAGCTGGCACTGCAGCAGAATGCCAGCAAAATGGTACTGCATAACGGCTGGTTAACCGTGAATGACGCCCAGCAGCGCCGCTGGTATTTCCTGCACGGTGAACTGGCGAGCAATGCCTTTAGCATTCAGCAAAGTCATCAGTTGGTGACCGCCCTCAACCAGCTTGAACAGCAGTTAAAAACGCGCTGGCCAGATGCGCAGCTGTTAACGCGTGGCACAGTGCTGTTTAGCGATGATGCCAGCCAGCGCGCGCAGCATGATGTCGAGACGCTCGGCAGCGTCACACTGGCCGGCTTGCTGCTGCTGGTGTGGCTGGTGTTCCGCTCGCTGCGGCCCCTGGCGCTGTGTGCGCTCTCGGTGGCGATAGGCGCGATGGCGGGTACGGTGCTGACCTTGATCTTTTTTGGTGAGCTGCATCTCACGACTTTAGTGATGAGCCTCAGCATTGTCGGCATCTCTGCCGATTATACCTTGTACTATCTGACGGAACGCATGGTACACGGCGAACAAAACACGCCGTGGCAAAGCCTGCATAAAGTGCGCGCCACGTTACTGCTGGCACTGGGCACCACGGCGATTGCCTGGTTGCTGATGCTGCTGGCACCGTTCCCCGGTTTGCGCCAACTGGCGGTGTTCGCCGCCAGCGGGTTAAGTGCATCTTGCCTGACGGTGATCTGTTTTTATCCATGGCTGGTGCGTGGCCTGCCGGTGCGACCGATTCCCGGTATGGTGTGGCTGGCGCGCTGGTTAGCGGCATGGCGCCGCAACACGCTGTTAAAAGTCGGATTGCCACTGCTGGTGGCGCTCTATGCATTGAGCGGCATGATTCAGCTGCGCGTCGATGACGATATTGCTCATCTGCAGAGCGCTCCGGCTAAATTGCTGGCTCAGGATCGGCAACTGGCACAGCTCACGGGACAACAGGCCGACCAAACCTGGTTCGTGGTGTGGGGGGATAACGAGCAGCAGGCATTGCAACGTCTCAGCGCACTGACACCCAAGCTACAACTGGCGCAGCAGCAGGGCTGGATGGCAGGTTATCGCGTATTGCCGCTTAATTCGCTGGATCAGCAACAGCAGGATCTGCAGCTGTTGCAGCAGGCTGCGCCGAATATCCTGACGCGGTTAAAACAGGCGGGAATCACGTTAGCCAATGCCGATCTTGCGGCGATGCCAGTCAATGCCGATGACTGGCTGGCAAGTCCGCTGAGCGAGGGCTGGCGTTTGCTGTGGTTGTCGCTGCCGGATGGACGCAGCAGCGTGCTGGTGCCGGTCAATGGCGTGAAAAACAGTGCGGCGTTACTCGATTTAGCAACGCAGCAGGCGGGCGTGAGCTGGGTCGATCGCAAAGCCAGCTACGATGAACTGTTCCGTTTCTGGCGTACGCTGCTGAGTGGCCTGTTGGCGCTGGCGTTGTTGCTGATCACCGTCAGTTACATCGTGCGCCTTGGCCTGCAAGCGGGTTTACGCAGCGCCTTGCCTTCCTGGCTGTCGCTGGCGGCAGCGCTGGCAACATTAGGCTGGATTGGCGCCAGCCTGAACTTATTTGCCTTGCTGGCGCTGATTCTGGTGCTGGGCATCGGCATCAATTACACGCTGTTCTTCAGTAATCCGCGCGGTACGCCGCTGACCTCTATGCTGGCCGTCACGCTGGCGATGATGACCACACTGCTGACGCTGGGCATGCTGGTGTTCAGCAGCACAGCGGCGATCAGTGGTTTTGGTACGGTGCTGTGCAGCGGGATCTTTTGTGCATTCTTGTTAGCGCCGCTGGCGCTGGCACCAGGGAAAAGGAAGCAACGATGAAAACAGGTGCTTTGTTGTTGATGCTGAGCCTGCTGTTAAGCGGTTGTGCGCAGCATGACAGCCCATCCGAACGGCCCACCGCGTGGCTGAAACCGGGCGTGCGCGTCACGTTGCCTGCGCCGGGCATTTCACCCGCGTTTCAGCAGCAGCAACTGCTGACCGGCCACGCCAAAGGTAAAACCCAGTCACTGCTGGTGCTGTTAAGCGCCGATTCACAGCAAATCAGCCTGGCGGGTTTGTCCTCGCTGGGCATTCGCTTGTTCCGTGTGACCTATGATAAAAACGGGATTCATACGCAGCAGATGATGGCGCTGCCCGAAATGCCGCCAGCCAGCCAGGTGCTGGCAGATGTCATGCTGAGCCACTGGCCGCTGAGTGCGTGGCAGCCGCAGTTGCCGCCAGGCTGGCAGTTGATCGACAAGGGCGATCGTCGTGAGTTGCGCGATCCTGCCGGTAACGTGGTGACGTTGATTCGCTACCTGCAACGGGGAACCGTACGTGAACCGATCAGCATCGATCAGCGCGCCTTCGGTTATCAAATTCAAATCCAGCATCTGGACGCATCGTCATGATCTACATTTCGGCGTTTGGCATGGTGAATGCGCTTGGCAACTCATTGGAGCAGATTGCCGCGCAGTTAACCTCAGGCCACGCACCCGGCATGCAGCCGCGCGAAGGCTGGTTGCAGCAAGGTAAAACCTGCTGGCTGGGCGAGGTGCCGGGCGAACTGCCAGCTGTGCCCGCCGCACTTGCCACGCATAACACGCGCAATAATCAGCTGCTGCTGGCGGTGCTGGCGCAGATCCGTCCGGCCGTGGATGCGGCGATTGCCCGCTTTGGTGGTGAACGTGTCGCGGTGGTGCTGGGCACCAGTACCTCGGGCGTGGACGAAGGCGATCGTCAGGTTGACAGAGGCTTACCGGGTTACGATTACCGCATGCAGGAGTTGGGCGATCCGTCGCGTTTCCTGGCGCACTACCTTGAACTGGACGGCCCGGCGTACACGATTTCTACTGCCTGTTCCTCCAGTGCACGCGCGTTGATCAGTGGACAGCGCTTGATTGAGGCCGGTCTGGTGGATGTGGCGCTGGTGGGCGGTGCGGATTCATTGAGCCGCATGCCAATAAACGGTTTTGCCAGCCTGGATTCGTTATCCGAACGCCAGTGTGCACCGTTCAGCGCAGAACGTGACGGTATTTCTATCGGTGAAGCGGGGGCGCTGCTGCTGCTGACGCGTGAGCCGCAGTCGCTGGCGCTGCTTGGTGCGGGTGAGTCATCAGACGCATGGCATATGTCGGCTCCGCATCCAGAAGGCATTGGCGCCGAGCAAGCGATGAAGATGGCGCTGAAGCAGGCCCAATTGCAGCCGCAGGATATCGGCTACATTAATTTGCACGGCACCGCGACACCACTCAACGATCAGGTCGAGTCGGGCGTGGTTCATCGTTTGTTTGGCGATAGCGTGCCCTGTAGTTCCACTAAGCACCTAACGGGCCACACGCTCGGCGCGGCGGGTGCGACCGAGGCGGCGCTGGCGGCACTCATCGTGCAGCAGAATCTGGCGTTACCGGCGCAGGATTTTAGCGCCACTACCCTGGATAGCACGCTGCCGGTTTGCGGACTGCTGACTTTGCCACAGCCGCTGGCGCGTCCCATCATCGCCTCAAACTCTTTTGCCTTTGGCGGGAACAACACCTGCCTGATTGTAGGAAAGCCTCATGACTGATTTTCTGCCGGTGGGCGACTATCTGCCGCACCGTGCACCGATGCTGCTGCTGGATCGCGTGATTCAGGTCAGCGACGAGCGTGTGGTGTGTGAAGTGACCATCAACCACCAGGGCGTACTCGCGCCGTTTCTTAATGCGCAGGGCGAGCTGCCCGCGTGGTTTGGCGTCGAGATCATGGCGCAGACCGTTGGCGTCTGGTCTGGCTTTCATGCCCGACAGCGCGGCGATCGGAATATCCGCCCCGGCATGTTACTGGGGGGACGCGGCTATCGTGCCGCTGCTGCCACCTTTGCCGCAGACAGCACGCTGCGGGTGGAAATGCATCTGCTGATGCGTGACGACAAGCTCGGTAGCTTTGAAGGCGAGATCCGCAGTCAGGATACGGTCCTTGCCAGCGGTCGGCTGAATACCTATCAGCCGGATGAACAGGAACTTAACCAATTACAACAAGGGATGCAGGCATGACGCGCAGCGTATTAGTGACCGGCGCCAGTAAAGGGATTGGCCGCGCCATTGCGCTTCGCCTGGCGCAGGATGGTTTCAACGTGGTGGTGCATTACCACCGTGATGCAGCGGGTGCACAACAGACGCTGGCGGACATCACGAATGCGGGCGGAGTGGGGCGCACTCTGCAGTTTGACGTGGCCGATCGCGAAGCCACACGCACGGCAATTGAAAACGATATCGCCGAACACGGCGCCTATTACGGCGTAGTGAACAATGCCGGTATTACGCGTGACGGCGCTTTCCCGGCCCTGACCGAAGATGAGTGGGACAGCGTGATCCACACCAACCTCGACAGCTTCTACAACGTGATTCATCCCTGTGTGATGCCGATGATTGGTCTGCGTAAAGGCGGCCGAATCGTCACCCTATCCTCGGTGTCCGGTATCATGGGCAATCGCGGTCAGGTGAATTACAGCGCGGCCAAGGCAGGGATTATTGGTGCCACCAAAGCGCTGGCCATCGAGTTAGCAAAACGCAAAATCACCGTGAACTGTATCGCGCCAGGTTTGATTGACACCGGCATGACGGATCTGGAGCCGATGGTGATCGACGAAGCGCTGAAAATCATCCCGATGAAACGGATGGGCGCGGCTGAGGAAGTCGCCGGGCTCGCCAGCTATTTGATGTCGGATATTGCGGGCTACGTAACGCGTCAGGTGATTTCAATTAATGGAGGTATGCTGTGATGCAGCGGGTCGTGGTAACCGGAATGGGGGGCGTCACTGCCTTTGGTGAAAACTGGCCAGCGGTGGCTGCGCGCATTAAGCAGGGGCAAAATGCAGTGCGTAAAATGCCGGAATGGCAGATTTACGACGGCTTACACACCTTGCTCGGTGCCCCGGTCGATAACTTCGAACTGCCTGCGCACTACACGCGCAAACGCATTCGTTCGATGGGGCGAGTGTCGCTAATGGCGACGCGCGCCACCGAGTTGGCGCTGGAACAGGCCGGCTTGATCGATCACCCGGTGCTGACCAGCGGGGAAACCGGTATTGCCTATGGTTCATCTACTGGCAGCACCGGCCCGGTCAGTGAATTTGCCACTATGCTGACAGAAAAACATACCAACAACATTACCGGCACCACCTATGTGCAGATGATGCCGCATACCACGGCGGTGAACGCCGGGCTGTTCTTTGGCCTGCGCGGCCGGGTGATCCCGACTTCCAGCGCCTGCACCTCGGGCAGCCAGGCGATTGGCTATGCGTGGGAAGCGATCCGCCATGGATATCAAGCCGTGATGGTGGCGGGCGGTGCGGAAGAGTTGTGTCCTTCCGAAGCGGCGGTGTTTGACACGTTGTTTGCCACCAGCCAACGCAACGATGCACCGCATTCTTCACCGTCACCTTTTGATCAGCATCGCGATGGGTTGGTGATTGGCGAAGGCGCGGGAACCTTGATCCTCGAATCACTGGAGCATGCCCAGGCACGCGGCGCCACCATTTACGCCGAACTGGTGGGTTTCCACACCAACTGTGATGCGGCGCATATTACCCAGCCGCAGCGTGAAACCATGCAGATCTGCATCGAACGCGCGCTGAAAACGGCGGGTGTGACGCCGGAGCAGATTGGCTATATCAACGCCCATGGCACGGCCACCGATCGCGGCGACATCGCTGAAAGTCAGGCCACCGCGGCGATTTTTGGCAATGACACGCCAATCTCCTCGCTGAAAAGCTATTTTGGTCACACGCTCGGTGCTTGTGGTGCACTGGAAGCCTGGATGAGCATTGAGATGATGCGAGAAGGGTGGTTTGCGCCCACGCTGAATCTAACGCAGCCCGCCGCAGAGTGTGGCGATCTGGACTATATCATCGGCGAATCACGCTCGATCGATACCGATTATATTCAATCCAACAACTTTGCCTTCGGGGGTATCAACACCTCACTGGTGTTTAAACGTTGGCGCGACGCCTGAATTCCCGTCTGTCAGCGGCTTCAATAAGTGAAGCCGCGAAGCCTAAATTCCCACACAGTCAGCGGTTTCAATCAACGAAGTCACAACGCCTAAATCCCCCAGACTGACGGCGGTTTCAATAAACGAAGCCGCGGTACTCTTATTTTTACCGGCCTTAAATCCCCACATTTTCTGAGTGAAATTACAGTGGTCAGGGCAATTAGCGCAGGGTGTTTTCGTTTTCTTAACAAATAAGCGCATCTGACCACGCTGAGTTGAGGAAGTTCAGCGATTTTGCTTGCTTTCGTAATAACACTCCGCATAATCGCAAACCGTAATAAAAATGATTATCAATATATTTCGTATCAGGGGATATCCATGCGTACTTCGCCTTTCAATCCCGGACTGAAACCGACGCTGCTTGCTGTTCTGGTCAGTGCCGGTTGTTTGCCAGTGATGGCTGCTACCACCAACACCACAACGTCTTCAACCGCGGCCAAAAACGAGCAGCAGACGCTGACTGTGACCGCAACGCCACAAGCTGACTTCAAATCCGGCGGCAATGATTTAGTACCCGCGTACCTCGACGGGCAAATCGCCCACGGCGGCCGCCTCGGCATGCTGGGTGAGCAGAATGCCATGGACGTGCCGTTTAACGTCATCGGCTTCACCTCGAAAATGATTCAGGATCAGCAGGCGAAAACCATCGCTGACGTGGTGCGTAATGACGCAGGCGTTCAAAATGTTAAAGGCTACGGTAACTTTGCCGAGGCTTATCGCATCCGTGGCTTTGAATTGGATGGCGACGACATGACCTTCGGTGGTCTGGCAGGCGTGGTGCCGCGTCAGGTGATGGACGCTTCCCTGATTGATCGCGTCGAAATTTTCAAAGGCGCTAACAGCCTGGTTAACGGCGCGGCGTCATCTGGCGTCGGTGGCATGATCAACCTTGAGCCGAAGCACGCGGAAGATACGCCGATTACCCGCGTTGGCGTGGATTACACCTCTTCTTCTCAGGTCGGCGGAACGCTGGACGTGGGTCGTCGTTTCGGTGATAACAACCAGTTTGGCGTACGTTTCAATGCAGTTCATCGCGAAGGTGAGACTGGCGTCGATGGCGAAAAGAAACGCACCACGGCAGCATCATTGGGCCTGGATTATCGTGGCGATCGTCTGCGCACCTCACTGGACGTGGGCTATCAGAAAAAGACCTATCATGATGCGCTGCAAGGCGTGAAATTCGGCGACTTCATTCCAGAAGTTCCCTCCAATTCGCATAACTACAGCCAGAAATGGGTGTATAGCGATATGGAATCCGAATTCGGAATGGCGAAAGCGGAATACGATATCACCGATAGCTGGACGGCCTATGCCGGACTGGGTGCGCAGCACGCCCACGAAACCGGTAACTATGGTTCGCCAACGGTTACCGACACTAATGGTGATGGCACTATCAGCAGCTTCTACTCCAACCGCATACAGGACAACATGAGCGGTATGGTGGGTCTGCGCGGTGATTTCCACACCGGTTTCGTCAGTCATAAAGTCAATGTGGGCTATTCAGCATTAACCACCAATGCCAAAAACGCCTACAACATGTCGCTGGTCGGCACGCCGTTCAACATATACAACAGCGGTGATGTTGCAGAGCCGGCAGCGACCTTCGCCGGTGGTAAATTCTCAGATCCGCTGACGACAGCCCGCACACGTACGCAAGGTTATCTGCTGAGTGACACATTAGGCGTGTTTGACGATACGCTGCTGTTCACCGTGGGTGCGCGTCATCAGAAAGTGGTGGTGCGTAATTATGCTTACGGAACAGGCGCGGAAGATGTCAGTTCTCGTTATACCAATGATCGCTGGATGCCAACTTACGGCGTGGTTTATAAGCCGTGGAAACAGGTGTCCTTCTACGCGAACCACACCGAAGCGTTACAGCCAGGCAGCGTGGCACCTAACACCGCGACTAACTATGGCAGCGTAACGGGTGTTGCACACTCCAAGCAAAACGAAATCGGGGTGAAAACCGACTTCGGTCGTATGGGCGGATCGTTAGGTCTTTTTGAAATCAAGAAACCATCAGGCCTGTTAAACAGCGACGGCGCTTATGTGATGGATGGCGAGCAGCGTCACCGTGGGCTGGAAGCCAACGTCTTTGGTGAGCCGGTTCTGGGTCTGCGCTTGAATGCCAGTGCGACCTGGATCGATCCAGTGATGACGAAAACCTCCGGCGGCACCTATGATGGCAAACAGGCTATCGGTGTGCCTCGTTACAACTATGTGCTGGGTGCTGAGTACGACATCAAGCCTGTTGATGGTTTGACCGCGACAGCCATGCTGAATCACTCCGGTTCGCAGTATGCTAACTCAGCCAATACGTTGAAACTGGGTAGCTATACCACGCTCGATTTGGGTGTGCGTTACCGCATGAAGGTCAGCCAGAACGATCTGGTCTGGCGCGTGGGTGTGGATAACGTGACCAATGAGAAATACTGGGCCAACGTAGATGGTACTGGCACCTATCTGGTGCAGGGCGACCCTCGCACCTTGAAAGTCTCCATGAGCTACGATTTCTAATCCGGCTCTTAACAGGGACGCCATTGCGTCCCTGTTGTCATTTCATACTGAAATAATTCTGTACCTTGCCACGCATTCCATTACACTCAGTGCGGCAATCCCGCGCACAAAAGTCTTTTGTTATTGAGTCGACATGAGTTCACCCGCGCCACCTGACGATCACGACGAGCCTTTACGACAATCTCTGGATGATGCGCACTTCGCTATTGTGGTACTTGCAGTGACCTCTGTTACCCTTATAATCTTCGTCCTGATGGTGACGTTATGGATGAGCTAAGGTCAGCAACAGTTCATGGAAGCCTGCAAGGAGATGTCGATGGAAGCCCGAGATGACAAACTGATTGCCATAATTGGCCTGCTCTCCGCCTGTTTAATTGGCGTGGTGTTCCTGTTCACCATGACATGGCTGACCGATGTGCGCCATCCCGCCGATCCCACGCTTGATGTACAAACCTGTCCGCCAAAAGTTCATCCGACGCAACACTCTTAATTCAGTTTTTCCCGGTTGTGCCACTTAATTTGCTGACTGCGTAGCTCTAACGCCAGGGCTTCGTGTAGCGTGCGATTGCCATTGGGATCGCCCAGGCCAAACAGCGCGCCAGGTGAACGTCGATCGTCTGCCCAGGCCGGATATTCGACTACCGGATAGAGCGAAATGCCTTCCAGCGCCACCCCTTCGTCCAGCGCTAACAGCGCCTGTTCCGTGACATGCCGCAGCCAGGGCGCGCGCGTGTCTCCTTCGGCACCGGTTTCTGCCAGCAGCAATGGACGTTGATAGCGCTGCCAGCATTGCAACAACAGGCGATGCAGCGGTTGATAAGTGGCGTGTTCAGCAGGGATGGTGTCGCCGGAAAAGAACCAGTGGTTATCGGGATAGTAATTCAGGCCGAGAATATCGAGGAAGTCTTCACGCCCGCCCAGCTCTGGCGCATCACGCCCGGCAATCCAGTCCCAGGCTTCAAACTGGGCCTGATGCTGTGCATCTGCGTAGGGTTTGCTGTCGGGGTTGTCGGGGTCGGCGGCGATTTGCACTAGCGGATCGGTGAGTACAAAGCGCGCATCAGGATAAACCTCGCGAACCGCATGCATCGCCGCCAGCGAGGCGCGTACCAGCTGACGTTTTAGCTCGCGGCCGCGCTCGCTGGCATAGGGATCAAGCCAGGAAACATCTGCCCCGGCCCATGACCAAAAGGAGATTTGGTTGATTGGGGTGAAAAAAGGGTGTTCAACGCCTTCATCACGCATCAACTGCGCCATGGCACGTGCGAAACGCTCAAAATGATCGACAAAGGCGCTACGCCAGATATCGAGATGTTCCGGGTAGCCAAAATGCACCAGCTCCCAGATGATTTGCATATCGTGACGTGCGGCGGCATGGACCATCGGTAAAAAGCTGCGCCAGTCATATTCACCAGGCGTGGCTTCGATTAAGTGCCAGCGTGCACCGTCGCGGGCAGTGTGTAATCCTTCCTGCGCCAGCGCAGCGTAATCTTTCTCCAGTAACATATCGTGACCACTACTGATCACCATATCCATACGACGGCCCCCGCTGCGGCAGGCGGTGGAGCAGGGGAAGCTACCCTGGAAGAAACTGCGGAAAAGCTGCGGGTGATGGCGCGGGGATTGCTGAGTCATCATCCTCTCCTCACGGTAAACGTCGGATGCAGAACGCACGCCTAAGTCTAGACTGTAAACTAAAGACGCGTCAGCGAGCGGTAGCAGATATCTCTGATGGCCATCCGATGCGGTAAGACTAACAATAATAGATCCAGTGAATTCAGGGATTCGGTATGAGTGAAGCAGCATCCGTTCAGCAGCCGCCAGCGGGCGAAGGGTTACGAGAGATTGTTGATGCACGTTGTGCGCTGCATCCCGAGATGAGTGGCATCCATCCCCTCAACGATGGTTTAGACGCCTTTGCCGCGCGCTACCTGCTGATGGGCATGGCGCAACACACTATTGATGTGCAGTACTACATCTGGCACAACGACATGTCTGGCCGTCTGTTATTTAGCGCATTGCTGGATGCCGCCGAACGGGGCGTCAAAGTTCGCTTGCTATTAGATGACAATAATACGCCGGGCCTGGATGACACGCTGGCCGAACTCGATCGTCATCCCAATATTGCGGTGCGCTTATTCAATCCCTTTTCCTTTCGCACCCTGCGCGCGCTCGGTTATCTGACTGATTTCGCACGACTTAATCGACGCATGCACAACAAGAGCCTGACGGTGGATGGGGCCGTGACACTGGTCGGTGGGCGCAATATCGGCGACGAATATTTCGGGACTGGCGATGAGCCGCTGTTTACCGATTTGGATGTGCTGGCGATTGGTCCGGTGGTACACCAAGTCGCGCACGATTTCGAGCGCTACTGGCAGAGCAAAGCGGTTTCCCCCTTGCGCGCGGTGGTAGATGTCTCGGGCGATGCCCATCAGGCAGTGCGTTTACCGGCAGAGTGGCAGCAGAGTGAAGCCGTTCAGCGTTATCTGGCGCGGCTGGAGCACTCTTCTTTTGTCAGCCAAATGGAACAGGGATCAATGCAGATGACGTGGGCCGAATCGCGTCTGCTGAGTGATGATCCGCGCAAGGGACTTGGCAAAGCGAAACGTTCCAGCCTGTTGCCGCAACGCATGCTGGAGGTGATTGGCACACCGCAACAGCAGTTCGATATCATTTCGGCGTATTTTGTGCCCACGCGTGCCGGCGTGGCTCATCTGGTCGCACTGAAGCGGCGGGGTGTCAAAATCGCCATACTCACCAATTCACTGGCGGCCAATGATGTGTCCGTGGTGCACGCAGGTTATGCGCGCTGGCGTAAAAAGCTGCTGCGTCATGGAATTGCGCTGTATGAGATGAAGCCACAAGCGAATGCCAGTGAAGCCCCACATGACCGTGGGTTAACCGGTAATTCCGGCTCAAGCTTGCATGCGAAAACCTTCACCGTCGATAACCGAAAGGTGTTTATCGGCTCGTTTAATTTTGATCCCCGCTCTGCGGTGCTGAATACCGAAATGGGACTGGTGATTGAGAGTGAAGCTTTGGCGCAGCAAACCCATCAGCGCTTTATTGCCGGGATGCGCGATCGCGCCTGGGCACTGCGTCTGGACAACTGGGGGCGGGTGAACTGGGTTGAATATCCCGGTGAAGCAGGTGAGGTGGTGCACAAGCATGAGCCGCAGTGTACGTGGATACAACGACTGTTGGTGCGATTGGTGTGGCGCTTACCGGTGGAGTGGTTGTTGTAAATGCCGCAGGACATGCTGGCGCACCGGACAACAATCGCCCCCACATTGTGGGGGCTGATGCCGATTACCGTGTAGCAGAGGGCGTTTTAACTTCATTGCGCTGTGGTTTACCTGAGAACAGGAAACGCAACAGCGGAATGCGCAGATGGATTTCGTACAGCGTAAAAGCAATCCCAAACACCATCAGCAAGCCCACAAAAAAGCCCAGCGTGTTGCTGCTAATGTGTGGGGTGACGTAGATGCCATACAAAATGGTCAGCGGATGGTGCACCAGATAGATAAACAGTGAGGCATTCACTAAATACATGATGCGCGGTGAGTGGCTGTTCAGCAGCTTGTGGCCAAAGCTAAAGCAGACATTCAGCATACAAAGTCCCATCAGGGTTGAGATCACCTCATCGATTTCATACAGCCAGCCATCGCCGCTGCTGTAGCGTTGATTCAGGCTATAGGCGATAAACACCGCAATGGCGCCAAAGCACATCACCGGATTGAAGCGCACAAACAAGGCTTTCAGCGCCTGATGTTTCCATGCCAGCGCACCGAGCATAAAGAACGGCAGGAACGTCAGGGTTTGCATCACGGCCACGCTGAACAGACCGTCGGCGAACACGGCCGGTACGGCATAAAACAGCGCGCGGCGGAGCAGACACCAGACCAATGCATAAGCCAGAAGTGCCAGCGTCAGTTTCCCCCAGCCTACCTGCTGATAATCAATCTTCCGCTGCTGAGTGCTCAGCCAGCGGAAGGTCAGCATGCCGAATGCCGTCAGAATCACTAAAACCAGTAAAAACCACAGGTGAGAAATCAGTTCCCACGCCAGCGTGTTGTACTTGTCATACCAAGAAAAGCTATCCCAATGACCCACTTTGTCGGTCAGATTTTTAAGCATAAAAAACTGCGGCAGGGTAATGAGCGGAATGGCGGTTAACAGCGGGATACCTACACGCTCCATGCGGACCTTCAGCCAGTGTTGTGGCTGATAGCGCAGGTAAAGCATGTAGGAAAAATAACCAGAAATAACAAAGAACACCTGCATGCGGAAGGCGTGGATGAAGTCATTCAAAACGGTTAACCACATTGAGGCATCGTGGCTATTCACGGCCCAGCGCTGTGTGGAGTAAATCAACGAGACGTGAAAGGGCACGCCTAATAACATTAAGTACGCTCGAATGGAGTCGAGAAAATATTCGCGTTCGGGTTTTGCTGAACTCATAAGCTTCCAATTTGTCAGTTTACTTGCCGGTTTCACCCTGAAACCGGATTATGCTGGATGAAAATTCTACCGCCTGTAAACAGCGTATACTATCAGGTGATTCTGTATCTTAACCTGAAGGGTTTAATTATCCGAAAAGCACACTTTCAGCTTACAAATCAGCGGAACAATCTTGTGCATAAGCTGTCGGAAAACCGAATAATCCTTTAAGATAAACGGGTTTGATCTGAGCACACGAAAGGGGGGGATGTGCTAAATAAAGTGAATAAAAAAGTGGGACTGGTAAAAATGCGCTGGGTAGGCGCGGCAGTTCTGCTGGCGTTGTACGCCAACAATAGCTGGGCGTTCAACATTGATGATGTAGCAAAACAAGCCAAGGCGCTGGCAGGGAAGGGTTACGAAGCGCCGAAGAGCAATTTACCCTCTCAGTTTCGTGATATGAAATTTGCGGATTATCAGCAGATCCAGTTTAACCACGACAAAGCATACTGGGGCAAACTGCGCACGCCGTTTAAGCTCGAGTTTTACCATCAGGGCATGTATTTTGATACGCCGGTGAAAATTAATGAAGTCACCGCCTCATCAGTACGTGAAATCAAATATAACCCTGACTATTTCAACTTCGGCAACGTGAAACACGATGCTGATTCCGTCAAGAACCTCGGGTTTGCCGGATTCAAAGTACTGTATCCTTTAAACAAAAAGGGTAAAGACGACGAAATCACCAGTTTCCTGGGCGCCAGCTATTTCCGCGTGATTGGCGAAGGTCAGGTGTATGGTCTTTCAGCGCGCGGCTTAGCGATTGATACTGCACTGCCATCAGGTGAAGAGTTCCCGCGCTTTAAAGAGTTCTGGATTGAACGTCCAAAACCTCAGGACAAGCAGCTGGTGATCTATGCACTGCTGGATTCACCACGTGCGTCCGGTGCTTATCGCTTCATTATCAAGCCGGGCAAAGAGTCGACGGTGGATGTGCAGTCTAAGGTTTACCTGCGTGATAACGTCGGCAAGCTGGGTGTTGCGCCACTCACCAGCATGTTCCTGTTTGGTGCTAACCAGCCTTCACCGGTGACCAACTTCCGTAACGAATTGCACGATTCTAACGGATTGTCGATTCATGCTGGCAACGGCGAGTGGATCTGGCGTCCGCTGAACAACCCGAAACATCTGGCGGTGAGCACGTTCACCGTGGAAAACCCTAAAGGGTTCGGTTTGCTGCAGCGTGGCCGTGATTTCAGCCATTATCAGGATCTCGACGATCGCTACGACCTGCGTCCAAGCGGTTGGGTTGAGCCACAGGGCGACTGGGGTAAGGGCCGAGTTGAACTGGTCGAAATCCCAACGGCCGATGAAACCAACGACAACATCGTGGCCTTCTGGACGCCAGAGTCATTGCCTGAGCCGGGCAAAGAGATGAACTTCCAGTATCGTCTGCACTTCACGCGTGATGAAAACCAACTGCATCAGGATGATGTGGCGTGGGTGAAAAACACGCTGCGTTCTGCGGGTGATGTGAAGCAGTCTAACCTGGTACGTCAGCCGGATGGCTCCATTGCCTTTACCATCGACTTCGTCGGTAAAGCGATGAGCAAATTACCGGACAATACCCAGGTCGCGCCTCAGGTCAGTGTGGGCAACAACGCCGACGTGGTTGAGCAGAGTGTGCGCTACAACCCGGTGACCAAAGGCTGGCGTTTGGTATTGCGTCTGCGCGTGAAAGATAACAAGCAGCCGACCGAAATGCGTGCGGCGCTGGTGAGCGGCGACAAGACATTGACGGAAACCTGGAGCTATCAGCTACCTGCCAATGAATAAATCGACTTTTTTACCTCAATCTTACGTGGAGGCCCTGCCGCTTGATGCGGCGGGGCGCGCTCGTCTGAGTGATTCGTTACAGAATGCCCAGGCGTTCCACGCTATTCATACGGCGCTGGGGCAAGATGTTGCCGCCAGCGATCGCCCGGATGATGCGCCGCTAAAATCGGTGTCATCACGCGTACAGATGGCCTGGCCGGATTCACTGGCCGAGGGTCAACAACTCAGTAAGGATTATCTCGACCGCACCACGCTGAAGGCGATGCCTAAAGTGAAGCGCTCGCTGATGTTCCCTGAGATCTGGCGCACCAACCCGATCGCGCGTGCATGGGATTCTGTGCGTGGGAAAAAATCCACGCCGCGTTATGCCACAGCGGAAGAGCAAAAGACCGAAGATAAGTGGCGTCATGTCGGTTCTATGCGCCGTTATGTCCTGCTGATTCTGACGATTTTACAGACGGTAGTGGCGACCTGGTACATGAAAACCATTCTGCCATATCAGGGCTGGACGCTGCTCGATCCTATCGAGTTGTTTAACCAGAACTGGCTGCAGTCGGTAGAGCTGATCCTGCCTTACATTTTGCAAACCGGGATATTGTTCCTGTTTGCCATTCTGTTCTGCTGGGTGTCCGCTGGTTTCTGGACCGCGTTGATGGGCTTCCTGCAGTTGATGATGGGTCGCGACAAATACAGCATTTCGTATTCGACCACGGGTGATGAGCCGCTCAATCCGGAGCATCGTACTGCGCTGATCATGCCGATCTGTAACGAAGACGTTGAACGCGTATTCGCCGGTCTGCGTGCCACCTGGGAATCGGTGCAGCGCACAGGTAATGCCGAGCACTTCGATGTCTATATCCTGAGCGACAGCTACGATGCCGATATCGCCATCGCTGAGCAGAAAGCCTGGATGGAGCTGGTGCGTGATGTCGGAGGCGCAGGCAAGATTTTCTATCGCCGTCGCCGTCGTCGTGTGAAGCGTAAAAGCGGTAACATCGATGACTTCTGCCGTCGCTGGGGCAGCAATTACAGCTACATGGTGGTGCTGGATGCTGACAGCGTGATGAGCGGTGAGTGTCTCACCGGACTGGTGCGCATGATGGAAGCCAATCCGAACGCCGGTATTATCCAGTCGTCGCCAAAAGCGTCAGGCATGGACACCCTGTATGCGCGTTGTCAGCAGTTCGCGACCCGCGTCTATGGCCCGCTGTTTACCGCCGGTCTGCACTTCTGGCAGTTGGGTGAATCGCACTACTGGGGCCATAACGCCATCATCCGTGTTCAGCCGTTCATCGAGCACTGTGCGTTAGCACCGCTGCCTGGTGAAGGTTCTTTTGCCGGTTCAATTCTGTCACATGACTTCGTTGAAGCCGCGCTGATGCGCCGTGCCGGTTGGGGGGTGTGGATCGCCTATGATCTGCCGGGCTCTTACGAGGAGCTGCCGCCGAACCTGCTGGATGAACTGAAGCGAGACCGTCGCTGGTGCCACGGTAACCTGATGAATTTCCGACTGTTCCTGGTGAAGGGGATGCACCCGGTTCACCGTGCGGTGTTCCTGACCGGTGTGATGTCTTATCTGTCAGCACCGTTGTGGTTTATGTTCCTCGCCTTGTCCACCGCGTTGCAGGTGGTACATACGCTGATGGAACCGACCTACTTCCTGCAACCCCGCCAGCTGTTCCCGGTGTGGCCGCAGTGGCGTCCTGATCTGGCGATCGCGCTGTTCTCTACCACGTTGGTACTGCTGTTCCTGCCGAAGCTGCTCAGTGTGGTGTTGATCTGGTTCAAAGGTGCCAAACCGTATGGTGGTGCCATTCGTCTGTTCTGCTCGCTGATTCTGGAAATGCTGTTCTCGGTGTTGCTGGCACCGGTGCGTATGCTTTTCCACACGGTATTCGTGGTCAGCGCGTTCCTCGGCTGGGAAGTGGTGTGGAACTCACCGCAGCGTGATGACGATGCTACACCATGGGGCGAAGCTTTCCGTCGTCATGGTTCTCAGATGCTGTTAGGTATCGTTTGGGCGGCCGGTATGGGTGTGCTCGATCTGAACTTCTTATGGTGGCTGGCGCCGATTGTGTTCTCACTGATTCTGTCACCGTTTGTGTCGGTGATGTCGAGCCGTGCAACGGTGGGACAGAAGAGTAAGAATGCGAAGCTGTTCCTGATCCCGGAAGAGTATGAACCACCAAAAGAGCTGGTTGATACCGATCACTACCTGCAGTTGAACCGCGAGCGGGCGTTGAAGAATGGCTTTATGCATGCCTTATTCAACCCGGCATTCAATGCACTGGCAACCGCAATGGCCACGTCGCGTCACAAACAGAGTGCGTTGCTGGATCATGCACGCGACCGCCGTGTCGATCAGGCACTGAGCGATGCGCCTGAGAAACTGAACCGCGAGCAGCGTTTGCAGCTCATCAGTGACCCGGTAGTGCTGGCGCGCGTGCACTCACGCCTGTGGGAAAGTGCAGAGAAATATCATCAATGGGTGGAGAGTTATCAGAAATTGACACTCAATCCTGAGGCGCTTCCACAGCGCTAACCTCGAAAACTTAAAAGCGGCAGCGATGCCGCTTTTTTTTTGCCAACATTCTGACTAACACAATCTTTACGCGCACAGGTGTAGTTATTCCACCCGTGACCCGGTTAAACTAACGCCAGTTCATTGTGAGTAAATGTTGTGAATTATTTCCTTAAATTAACCCTATTGTGTGCCACCACACTCGTGTTGAGCGGCTGCGGCAGTATTATCAGCCGAACCATCCCAGGACAGGGACATGGCAGCCAGTATTATCCCGGTGTGCAATGGGATGTGCGTGACGGGCCATGGCGCGTGCTGACCATCCTTGATCTGCCACTCTCGCTGGTGATGGACACGCTGTTGCTGCCCGTCGATGCCAGCCACGGCCCTTACGAGTAACGCTTACGCCCATTTATCCGATGGGCTATCGTCATCTTCCCATTCCTCTGCCGCAGCTTCACCCTCTTCGAGATCGCGTGGTGGCTCCAGCTGGAATTCCCCTTCATCCCACTCGTGCAGGGTGTTTTCCGACTGCCACTCCTGACGCAGTTCCACCTCGTCGAAATCGCCGTCAAATATCGCCTGGGCTGCTTCGCCGCTGCAGATCGGCAGGCATTCACCTTGCTCATCTTCACCGTCAAAGAATTCTGCCTGCCACATGATGTCACCATCCTGCATCACGTACTTTTGTAGCGAGAACTGGCTCACGCTGGCATCGTCCTCGTGCACATCCGTCTGGCTGGCGAGAAACTCCTCGCGTGCGGCGTCGATAGCTTCTTCAAGCGTGCTGTACAAGCTCATAATGAACTCCATGTCTGTTGAAAGGGATTTCACAGAAGAATAGACGAAAAATGGAAGTGTGCAGGGCAGGCATAGAATAACGGCGGGCGGATGAATGCAATTCAACCGCCCAAACCGTTTAGATCATCTTTTGCGGGAAATGCAGTACAGGACGTACTGACTCGCGAATAATAGGAGCAGAGTAACGAATGCAGCATTTAATACAGGGTTTCACCTTTTTAAAATTAATACGAGCGGTTGATAAAGCCTGATTTAAATTATAGAGCGTACCGATAAAAACCATATCCTCCTTAACGGGTAGACGTTTACACTCTTTCCGATGCAAGAGGTGGTAGCCCTCTTGATCGGTACTGATTGTCACGTAGTAATAGATGCCTTTATTCATATTATAGGTTCCTGCGATATATTTGCTGTGTGTAATCTTTTTATATTTTTAGAAGGGCAGTTATTTGGCTAACTGTCACGGTTGAAATTAACTGGAATCGATTTCGCTAACAAATTCCAGAAAGGAATAAGCATAGCTCTCCTTTTGTAGAAACAGAATATAAAGGGGGTGGACTAAGACAATACCTTGTTATGTAAGTTAATTTTACTGGATTGATAAGCGGAGCAAAAGCATTCAGCAATATTAAATAGGAATAGGCCTGGAATGCGTGAAAATTAGATCCGTGACCACCTGTTTCAATTGATGAAGCTTTTTGATGCTGCTGGATGAGAATTCAAAGAGATGCGCATTTTGTTGTTTACATTTCGTTAACAAAGATGAATATTCTACATTTCTACAGGTTATTCTGCTCCATGGATTAAGTTAAAGCTGGACCGAACAATGCCATCAGCCTGAATTCAGACTGGTCCGGTTTGACTAAAATTGACAGACTATCGTCGTGAAATAACGCAAATTTCTTCAGGAAAGCGTGGAGCACAGACTGTGCTCCACATCACATTAATACAGCGATGGTTGACCTTCAGGGCGGGTTTTAAAACGGCGGTGCAACCACATGTACTGCTCTGGTGCCAACAGAACGGTTTCTTCAACCACTTTATTCATCACGATAGCGGTATCAAGTTCATTCTCGAGCGAGAACTTATGGCGAATGTCAGGCATCATTTTAAGCTCATAACCGCGTCCGTTGGGCAGGCGGCGGGCGAGAAACGGGATCACGCTGGGATTGCCCAATCGAATCAACATATGCGTGCCCGTGGTGGTTGCCGCATCCTGCACGGCAAAGAACGGGGCAAACACGCTACTGCGCGGGCCATAATCATGATCAGGCGCGTACCAGATGATGTCGTTGTTCTTCATGGCGCGAATCATGCCTTTGAGATCTTTGCGATCCAGCATGCTCTTATTTGAGCGCATGCGTCCCCAGGTTTGCAGCCAGTCGATGAGCTTATTGTCATTCGGCCGGTAAACGCCAATGCCTGGGTTGTGCATGCCAAACACGCGAGCACCCAGCTCCAGCGTCAGGAAATGCATGCCAATCAATAAAATGCCGCGTTTTTCCGCAAGCGCATGGCTGACATGTTCGAGCCCGGAAGTGGCCACCCATTTTTGAATACGCCAGTCAGGCCAGAACCAAGCCATACCGGTTTCAATCAGCCCCATGCCAACCGATTCAAAGTTGTGCTTCACCATGGCTTCACGTTCGCTAGTAGGCATATCCGGAAAACAGAGTTCCAGGTTACGTTGCGCGACTTCCACACGACGTTTTAAGAAGCGCATGGCAATGCGGCCCAGGCCACAGCCAGTCGTATGCAGCACCGGGTAAGGAAGTAACACCAGCAGATAAAGAAAGCCGATACCTATCCAGGTCAGCCAGTAACGCGGGTGAAGAAGTTCACGGGAAAATTGGGGAAGTTGAGTCATGGAAATGTCAGTATCCTACGTCTTGTGCCAGAGAATCCGGTTTCTGTTATTTGTCGTGATTATGCCATTTTTTCGTGCTGACTGAAATCAAGCATAGCCTGCAGGCGGGTGTAAGGCAGTCAGATTGCGCATTAATCTACCACTGCGGCGGAGAATTGCGTCGGTAATCACGCCATTCAGGATTATCTGACCAGGGGCTTTGCATCGAGCGGAATTCAGGTATCATGTGCGCGCTGAATTTCTCTGATTGCTAACAGGATCGAACACCATGCCAGTGTTACATAACCTTGTTTCCAATAAAGAGCTGAAAGAACGTATGCTGGCTGAAAACGAGCCGCGTACCACAGTCTCTTTTTACAAGTACTTCCAGATTGCCGACCCGAAAGTCTTCCGTGATGCCCTGTACATTGCGCTAACAAAGCTCAAGGTCTTTGGACGCGTCTACGTGGCAAAAGAGGGGATCAACGCGCAAATCAGCGTTCCTGCCAGCCAGTACGAAGCCATGAAAACTGCACTGTATGCGTTTGACCCGGCGTTAAATAACCTGCGAATGAACATTGCGCTGGACGATGATGGCAAATCTTTCTGGGTACTGCGCCTGAAAGTTCGTGAGCGCATTGTGGCCGATGGCATTGAAGATGAAAGCTTTGATGCCAGCGATGTCGGTGCCTATTTAAAAGCCGCAGACGTCAATGCGATGCTGGATGATCCCGATGCGGTGTTTGTCGACATGCGTAATCACTACGAATTCGAAGTGGGCCATTTCGATCAGGCGATGGAAGTCCCGGCCGACACCTTCCGCGATCAGCTGCCGATGGCCGTGGATATGCTGCAGGAGCATAAAGACAAAAAGATTGTCATGTACTGCACCGGCGGGATCCGCTGCGAAAAAGCCAGTGCGTGGATGAAACACAAAGGCTTCAATGATGTTTACCACATTGAAGGCGGCATCATTGAATATACCCGCCGTGCGCGTGAGCAAGGTTTGCCTGTCCGTTTCAAAGGTAAAAACTTTGTGTTTGATGAACGTATGGGCGAACGTATTTCTGACGATATTCTCTCGAGTTGCCACCAGTGCGGCGTGCCGTGCGATAGTCACACTAACTGCGTCAATGACGGATGCCATCTGCTGTTCATTCAGTGCCCGAGCTGTGCGGAGAAATACCACAACTGCTGCAGCCCGCTGTGCATGGAAGAGGCGACATTAACACCGGAAGAGCAGCGTTCACGCCGCGCAGGCCGTGAAAACGGTAATAAGGTGTTCAATAAGTCACGCGGTTTACTCAACATGACGATGGCGATCCCCGCGCCAGAGAAGAAGTAAACTGCATCCAGCCTTAGGCCGCATGACCTCAGGCTGGTTCTGCCTTACTGCCGCACGCCTTCCACTGAGATAATCAGCTCAGCTTTCTGCGATGCCGGTCCAAGATCTTTAGTGATATTAAAATCCTTCAGCACGATCTCACCGTTAGCTTCAAATCCGGCACGATAGCCGCCCCAGGGATCCTTGCCTTCGCCCAGCAGTCGGGCGTCCAGCGTGATCGGCTTTGTCACGCCGTTGAGCGTCAGGTCACCCGTGATCTTGTACTCTTTGCCCTCTTTTTTCACTGCGGTTGAGGCAAAGGTGGCTTGTGGGAATTTGGCGGTGTTAAGGAAATCCGCGCTGCGAATATGCTTGTCACGTTCGGCATGGTTAGTATCGAGGCTGGCGGTGTTCAGGGTCACGTTAACCTTATCGGCCGCTGGGTTGGCTTCGTCAAAAGTAAAAGTGCCGTCAAAATCTTTGAACGTCCCGTATAGCCAGCTGTAACCCAGGTGCTGAATGCGGAACTGAACAAAGGCGTGCTGGCCTTCTTTATCAAATTTATAGTCTGCTGCGCTGGCCAGCAAACTGGTGCCTAACAGGCTGGCGGCACTCAGTGTCAGTAGCGTCTTCTTGAGCATTTTACTTCTCCTTTTCAGAGGTTAACGGGATGCGGTAACCCAGCATCCTTTTCAATGTGACGTCTCGATCAATAAAATGGTGTTTTAATGCCGCCAGCCCATGCAGCGCGGAAAACAGCACTAATCCCCAGGCCAGCCACAAATGCAGATCGCCAGCCAAATCAGCCTGTTCACCTGCTCCACTTAACAGGGCGGGCACTTCGAACCATCCGAACACCGAGATAGCTTTGCCATCGGCGGTCGATATCAGGTAGCCGCTTACCAGTAGCAGCAACAACAAGCCATACAACAGCCCGTGAGCCAGGCTGGCGGAGCGGCGAATTAAGGGAGAATAGTGTGGTAAGAGTGCGGGTGGGGGAGAAATAACACGCCAGCCAAGGCGCAGCAGTAATGTGGCAAATAGGAGCATGCCAATGCCTTTGTGGATTTCCGGGGCGCTGTGATACCAGCCATCGTAATATCCCAATCCGACCATCCACAGACCCAGCGCAAACATGCCGTAAATGACCAGCGCCATTAGCCAATGCAACATAATGGTCATTAGCCCGAAATGTTGTCTGGAGTTACGCCACATAAAAGTGAATCCATATCTGGAAATAGGTGGTAATAAGCATCCATACTTTGAAATATGAAAGCAATTAAGCTTACCTTTCTATAAAATTTAAAAAGACATTCGGAAATTGTGCGTTTATATCGATGTCTGCGTCAGAAATATTGAAGATGGTTGTATAGGTGGCGGGGAAATATAATTGAATTGAATATTGCTACACCTAATGCGGCAATCTTAACGCTTAAATGTCAGGAAAGAACTATTAATGTAAGTTTGCGTCAATATAAGGCTGGCGCCTGAGGCGCCAGCGAGACAACGTTAAGCAAAGCGCGAAAGTGAAAACGGCTTCAGGTCAAAGGAGAAGGGCTTATCCTGGGCAAATTCACTGGCAAGTTCACCTAATACGCTGGCAAATTTAAATCCGTGTCCACTCAAGCCGGTAATAATTAATCGATTTGGCTCGCCTGGAAGGGTATCTATAATAAAGTCTTCGTCAGGTGTGTTGTCATAACTGCAGGCCTCACCGTGTAAGCAAACGCCAACCCCCGGTAAGAACTGACGCAGGAAACTGAAGGCTTCACTGCCGTCTGCAGCGATACTGCCGAAAGGTTTACGATCTTCGGGTTTCTGCATCAGCTGCCCGCCATCGTGACGTCCCACTTTTAATGCATTGTTGTCGGCAGGGAAGCCATAAAAGTGACTGCCATCAGGCATCTCCACCGTGAAGCCAGGAAATTGGTTGTTCTCGCTATAACGTCCATCTGCCTGATACCAGGCAAAGACTTTACGCACCGGTTGTACTGGCAAATCTTTTACCAGCTCACTCACCCAGGTTCCGGCACTGACCAATAATTTACGCGCGCGAAACACGCCGTCGCGGGTAGTGACTTGCTGCAAGTCACCATCGCGTGCGATCTCACTCACCGGGCAATTAAACAGTTGTGCGCAGCCCGCCTGTTCAGCCAGCTGTATCCAGCTACGAACCGCCTGCTCACATTTCAGGAAGCCGGAGTGAGGTTCGAATACCCCAACGTAGCCGTCGGGCACAGAGATCTGCGGCCAGCGCTTGCGCACTTCGTCTGCCTGCAGGATTTTTACTTCCAGTTGATACGTTTTGGCGCTGTCGATGACATTTTGGATAAATGAGGAAGTGAGGGGGGCCAGATTGAGGATGCCGCTTCGATGCATAATGCGTTCACCGCTCTGACGTTCCAGCTCCTCCCACAAGGTTTGTGCGCGCAGCACCAGCGGGACATAGCGTTCACCTTCGCCATAGGCATGGCGGATCAGGCGTGTTTCACCGTGGTGTGTGCCCTGGCTGTGCGGAGGATGGGCACTATCAATCATCAATACCGATAAGCCTGCCTGGGTTGCGTAAAAACCGGCGGCGGCTCCCACCGATCCGCTGCCCACCACAATCAGATCATAAACCATAACCACATCACTCCTGCCAAACGACGAAATTTTTCAACAGCATAGCAAAAAAATCGTGTCCATGAAAAAGGCACCCTATTGGGTGCCCTTTCACGCGAAGTAAGAAATTAGTGCTTTTGATTATCGCGTAGGTATTGCTCTGTGGACTCAATCTTTGCAATGCCAGCTTCGAGTATCGAGATGAACTGTCTGGCTACGTCGGTAGTCAGCCAGTAGGTGGGTCCCACGTCAGCTTCTTCTTCTTTCTGATCCTGCGATGATAGCGAGTGCAGGCGGATCATCATGGCGTCATAACTGTCTACGGTACTGATGTCCCATCCAACCAGCGGATGAGTCTGAATGACGTCTTTATTTCTGTCCATTATAACCTCCTTATTACTCGTTAAACGAAGTGCTTCTTGAGGTTCAATGCGGCTTTTCTTGCACTAGCGGAACAATTATAACATGAAACAGGCGGTACAATAGTTAAAACGTGTGGCGATTAAAAAGAGAACGATAATAAATGCGTTCAGAATGCGACTTTTGTCGAATAATAAAGTGCCCGCTGCTTCGGGCCTTTATTCGATAATCGTGACAGTGGCTACACCTTAGTTATCGGCGGCGTTAGGAGAAAACTTTACGCTGCAGCGACAAGTAAAAAAAGGCCAGTTTCAGGCCTGCGCTTCTGGAGGCAGCTGGCCATTACGCCGCTGAATCTCTTCAGCCAACCGAGTAAAGTGCTGCTGTAACTGTGCGTCGTGGTTCTGATTTTGCGCTTCGAGCGACAGATTATGCACCAGTAACTGACTGGCGCGATCGTCGAGGCAGAACGTCAAACTGGCAAAGGCATTTTCCAGCACCGTTAAACGTCGCTGCTGTTCAGCAATTAATGCCAGCAATTCACCGAAGGTCATCGCCTCTTCTGGTTTTTCAGTAGTCATGTAAAACACCTCCCGTAAGCATGACGAGGCAAGGATAGGGGATCGTTAAACATGAGTCTAGATGCAGCGACTTTATCTGGCGAGAGGGAAATTAAAACAAAAAAACCGGGTGGCGAAACCCGGCAAAAACGGCACAGTGGCAGTTAATCAGTAATAAACCAGTCGTCTGCGCTTTCCCACGTTTCTTGTAAAATATCGCTAATGCGTTCGCGTGACGCTTTACAGCCACCAAATACGCTCAATTGATTGCCGCCCGCATAACGGACTTTGACATGGTGATTATCTTCGGGAAAATCACGGGAAATACGACGGGTGAGTTCGGCACTGAGTGCATCCAGTGCACCTGCGGGAAGGGGCTGAGTTTTCGCTACGGTAATTTCAACACGCATAAAAGCCTCCGGGATAATATACTGGTTATTTGTACAGTAAAATTATCCCAAAGGCAAGCCATGCATTATTATTCTTTGATGCGCCAGTTCAGCGTCTCACCTGCAAGGAACGGCACCAGTGTGTCATCGGTCACATTGATGGTGTCCTGCACTGTCCATGACTCGCGGACCAGCGTCAGCGTGCCTTCATTCAGTGGCAGGCCATAGAAGTTCGGGCCGTTTTCTGAACAGAACGCTTCAAAATGTTCCAGCGCATTCAACTCTTCGAATACCGCGGCATAGGCAGGCAGAGAGGTCGGTGCGTTAAACACGCCGGCACAGCCGCAGCTGGCTTCTTTCAGATGACGCAGATGCGGTGCCGTGTCCGTGCCGAGGAACACGCGACGATTGCCACTCGCCACCAGGGCGCGCAGCGCTTCCTGATGAATATTGCGTTTCAGGATCGGCAGGCAATAGAGATGAGGGCGAACACCGCCCACCAGCATGTGGTTACGGTTAAACATCAAATGCTGTGGTGTAATGGTGGCACCCAGCAGGTCGTTGCCCGCAGCCAGATATTCTGCCGCTTCTTTAGTGGTGATGTGTTCCATCACCACTTTCAGGGCTGGGAAGCGCTGACGCAGCGGTTCCAGCACGGTTTCGATAAAGCGTGCTTCACGGTCAAATATATCGATGTGCGAATCCGTGACTTCACCGTGTACCAGCATCGGCATACCGATCTGCTGCATACGATCCAGCACGCTGGCGATGGAATCAACATTGGTGACGCCGTGGCTGGAGTTAGTGGTGGCATGCGCGGGATAGAGTTTTGCTGCCGTGAAGGTCCCGTCGCGGAAGCCACGCTCAATTTCATCCGCATCTAATGAATCGGTGAGGTAGCAGGTCATCAGTGGCGTAAAAGCGTGTTCAGCGGGCAGCGCAGCCATAATGCGCTCGCGATAGGCAATGGCGGCCTCGACGCTGGTCACCGGTGGAACCAGGTTTGGCATGACAATCGCACGACCATTGACCGCACTGGTATAAGGCAGAACTGCATTAAGCATCGCGCCATCGCGCAGATGGATATGCCAATCGTCAGGGCGGCGAATCGTGATTTGCTGGGGTTGGGCTGTCATTCAAAAAGGCTCCGGCTGAGAAAAAACGAATGGGCACGTTTAGGCCGGGGAGTAATCATAAGGGTGTGAGCAACCGTTTGCACGGGATTTTACTGCCGGAAACAAAAACCGCACCCGAAGGTGCGGTGGTTGAGGTTAATCCGTAAACGGAATCACCAATTGTCCCGGCTTCACTTCAATACCCTTGGCAAATTTCTTCGCCAGTGCTTCCCCTTTACTACGGTCTTCGCTCAGCACATAGGCAGGCTTCTCATTGAAGTAGCGTTTGAGAGACTCATTAAGATAAGGCGTCAGTGTTTTCATGATGGACGCCATCTTTTCTGGTTGTACTTGCGCGTCGACAATTTCAATATCATGCAGATAAATTGCGCCTTCCTGCGCATTGAAAATCGGCTGCGCTTTCATCTTCAGCTGCATCTCAGCCTGCTGTGGACCAAACAGCGAGCTGACATTGATGTTTGCTTTGCCGGAGAGGGTAATCTTACCGGGTTCTTCACGACCAATCTGACTGGTGAGATCGCTGAGCACGATGTGTGCATTAACCAGCCCGGATACGCCGACGTCTTTTTCGAAGTTATTGCGCTTCTGCAGCGCTTGATTCACTTCCTGTTCGCTAATGGTGTATTGCGTCAATTGATTACAGCCGCTCAACAGCACGGCTAAAAACAGGGCTAATAGCCCAGACATCGCCTTTTTCATAGATCCTCATCCTGAACGATACGGCAAAACAGCCATAGCCTGCCTGAAACCGGGCCAGGTGTCACCAGGAGAGGGATGAGAAACGCCGCAGCGTTTCTCATCGGACGGGGCTATGCCGCGATGGAAGAGAGCAGGTTAATCTGGGTTTGCTTCGCCATATTGTCGCGGTAATCCGCTACGCGACTCGGCCATTCGATGCCAGCCACTAAGGTGAGCGAACGCAGGAGCGGAAACAGATTGATATCGTCTTCAGACAGTTCGCCATTCACGGCATTGGGTTTGACGATGAGCTTATCGAGTTGGCGCAGGTCATCACTGATGTTTTTTATCAGCCCGGGCGCGTGTTTACGCAGCTCAGTGAAATCTCCGACGCTGGCCTGTTTTTTCTCACGGAAGTAACTCCGCGCTTCCGGCGTGGCAAATTCCGCAAACGAGGCATCAGCGATGCGCGGAATCAGCAGCTTATTGATATAGCCGTTAACGCGGCGCAGCCATTCGCTGATGGCGGGGTTGTTTTTGCCATTAAGCAGCGGCTCGCGATCCTGCTTATCCACCAATCGGACAATGTCCATACTCTCTGGCATCGCACTGCCATCGGCTTTTTGCAGAATGGGCGCCATCTTCTGCCCGATGAGTTTTTTTGGCATCTGCTCATCGTCATTGAGCATAACGATCAATTCAACCGGCAGGTTCTTTAAGCCAAAAATCATGCGTGCTTTCACGCAGAAAGGGCAGTGATCGTAGATGTAGAGTTTCATCCCGTTTCTCCTGTGTAAATCTAAGGGTGACAAAGGTCACCCTTTTTCCGGACGTGCGGGAAGTATGGAAGAGATCCTCCGAAGGGGCAAACTAGCTGCTGAAGATGATCGGTGCCACCGGGCGCGGCTGGAACTGCCACCACAATGCCAGCAGAGTGATGATGCCAACGCTGCTCAGCAACATCCAGGGCAGTTCAGGCAGAGCCAATTGCTGGCCCATGTCGAACATCCACCCACCACCGGAGTAACCAATCAGACCGCCGATAGCCAGACCTAAACGACTGAATCCCATGTAACTGCCCCGCGCGCGTGAACTGGCCAACGATGCGCTGAGCGTCTCGCGTGCCGGTTCGGCGATGATGGACCCCAGGTAGAACACGCCGATTAACAAAAACAGCGAAGGGAGAGATTGGGTCATGCCGACAGGCAGCAGGCTAAAGGTCATCAGGAATAAACCCGCCATAAGCCGGGTTTCCAGGCGGAAGCGTTTTTCGCTCCAGCGGGCCAGCGGATAGAGCAGGCTGAGCGACAGCATGGCTTCGATGGCGTACATCCATTTCACGGCGGCGGGCGCACCAGCCACCTGATTCACCATCACCGGCAGCATCAGCATGACCTGCACGGCCAGAATGTAGTAGCCGGTCAACGTCAGCACATAGAGGCGAAAACGTTTATCCTGCCAGACACGCTGCATACCTTCGCGCATCGCAATGCGTTCCGTTGAGATGCGCCACGCCGGTAGCCACACGGCGTTAAATATCGCCGCAGCGACAAACACCGCTGCACCCACCCAGCACACCAGGCGGAAATCCCACGCCAGCAACCAACTGCCAATCAGCGCCCCTAGCACCGCTCCCGCGCTGTCCTGCATCATCAGCAGCGAGAAGAAGCGACCGCGTTCACGAGCGCGCACCAGTTTTACCACCATGGCGCTGCGGGGCGGGTCAAACAAGGTGCCACCGAGGCCGGAAAGCAAACAGGCCAGCCACAGCATCCAGGGTTGATGCGCCAGCGCCATGCAGGCAAATCCGGCTGCGCGCATCAGCATGCCCGTCACAATCAGCGGACGTGCGCCAAAACGGTCCGCAATCGCGCCGCCGAAAATGCCTAGCCCCTGCTGTACAAATTGACGCAAACCCAGCGCGATACCCACCATTAACGCCGCCCAGCCCAGTTGCTCAACGAAATGGATAGAAATCAGTGGAAATACCACGAAAAAGCCTAACACTACCAACATGTTATCGACTAAGAGGAATGTTTTACCGAGGCGTCGTGCCCGCGCTACCCGAGACATGCTTAATCCTGAGCAATAGAAGAGAAAAGTGACCAGTTGGTCTATTTTCCGCCTGCGCTGACGGGAAAGACAGCGTATCCAGGATGATATTTTTTCATCGAATCCGCAGAAAAATTAATCCTGGATAAGGATGAATTGCGTGGCAGGGGCTTGAGGGTTTTACCGTAGTGAAAGGGACGGTTATAGTGAGAAGTATCGCCTCAGGCGTACATCTTTCTTAAAGTTATGGATTTCAGGAGTCATGATGTTTGGCTATCGTTCTGCTGGACCCCGCGTGCGCCTGACTACCGATCGTTTGGTGGTCCGTTTAGTTCACGAGCGCGATGCCTGGCGATTGGCAGATTATTATGCAGAGAACCGCGTCTTTCTTAAACCCTGGGAGCCGGTGCGCGACGAGAGCCACTGCTATCCCTCGGGCTGGCAGGCACGCCTTGGACTGATCGCGGATATGCATAAACAGGGCTCTGCCTACTATTTTGTGCTGATGGACCCGGAAGAGCATGAAGTGCGCGGAGTGGCCAATTTTAGCAACGTGCTGCGCGGTTCATTTCACGCCTGTTACCTCGGTTATTCATTAGGCGAGAAGTGGCAGGGGCAAGGCATGATGTTTGAAGCGTTGCAGTCAGCGATTCGCTATATGCAACGACAGCAACGCATTCACCGCATTATGGCTAACTATATGCCGCATAATCAGCGCAGCGGTGATTTGCTGGCGCGTCTCGGATTCGAGAAAGAGGGTTATGCCAAAGATTACCTGCTGATTGATGGACGCTGGCAGGATCACGTGCTGACCGCGCTGACGTGGCAGGAGTGGACCGCGGATCGGCGTGGACAATAAAAGGAAAACCGCATGAAGATGGCTTTATCCGCGCAGGCGCTGCGTGTGATCGGTTGCCTGTTAGAGAAACAGGTCACCACTCCGGATCAATATCCGCTTTCCCTTAACGGCGTGGTCACCGCCTGTAATCAAAAATCCAACCGTGAACCGGTGATGAACCTGAGTGAAATGGAGGTGCAATCTCAGCTTGATGAGCTGGTGAAAAAGCATCTTGCCACCTCCAATAACGGGTTCGGTCAACGCGTCAGTAAGTATGAACAGCGATTCTGTAACTCTGCATTCGGTAATTTGCAGCTTAACAGCGCAGAAGTGGCGGTGCTGACGCTACTGTTCTTACGCGGCGCACAGACGCCGGGTGAGCTGCGTACCCGCAGTGGACGTTTGCATGAGTTCAGCGATATGAATGAGGTCGAGCAAACGTTGAACGGCTTAATCACCCGTGATGACGGCCCGATGGTGGTGCGTCTGGCACGTGAGCCGGGTAAACGCGAAAGCCGTTATATGCATCTGTTCGGCGGCGATGTGGCTGAAGCACCCGCCGCGAGCACGGATGAGATGGACAGTGAAGATTTGGTCAGCCGGGTTGCGCAGTTGGAACAACAGGTGGCTCAGCTGCAATCCCAGCTGGAGCACCTGTTGCAGAAGGAGCAATAACATGACGCTACGTATCGGTATTGTTGGATTAGGCGGCATCGCGCAAAAAGCCTGGTTGCCCGTGTTGTCGCACGCCACCGACTGGCAGCTGGCAGGGGCGTTTTCGCCGAATCAGGCTAAAGCCCAGCCGATTTGCGACAGCTACCGCATGCCATATTTCAGTCAGCTGGACGCGCTGGCAGCCGCCAGTGATGCGGTCTTTGTGCACAGTAGCACCGCCAGTCATTTTGAAGTGGTGCAGGCGTTGCTGCTGGCGGGCAAAGATGTTTGCGTGGATAAACCATTAGCCGAAACCCTGCAGCAGGCGGAAGCGCTGGTGGCTTTAGCGGAGAAGCGCAAACGCAAACTGATGGTGGCGTTTAATCGTCGCTTTGCGCCACGCTATCAACAGTTGAAAGCGGAAATGCCGCGAGCGGCTTCACTGCGTATTGAGAAGCATCGTGCGGATAGCGTGGGTCCACAGGATCTGCGTTTCACTTTGTTGGATGACTACCTGCACGTGGTGGATACAGCGCTGTGGCTGGCAGGGAGCAAACTGACGCGTGAGCAGGGCTTTATTGAAACTAACGAGGAGGGGGCGATGCTGTATGCCGAGCATCACTTCTCGGCGGGGGCACTGCAAATCACCACCAGCATGCATCGTCGCGCGGGCACGCAGCGCGAGGTGGTGAGCGCCATCTGCGACGGTGACTACATCGAAATTAATGAGATGCGTGACTGGCAGCAGGAGAACCTCGGCGGCTTACGCACCGATCCGGTAGCCTCCTGGCAAAGCCATCTTGCTCAGCGTGGTTTCAGCGGTGCGGCACAGCATTTTATCCAGTGCGTACAAAATCAGACGATGCCTGAAACCAGCGGTGAACAGGCGCTGGCAGCGCAGCGTCTGGTGGAAAAACTGTGGCGCGATGCCGAACAGGAATAACCCCTTGTAACACTCAATGCTGGTCATTTCCCGCCGTGGCAGTAGACTATCGCCGGACATCAGCAGATGTCCGCGCTAAGTTGCTCATTTATCCGACACTTTTCAGGATGCGCCACTCAAAATGAATTTGTTGAAATCGCTGGCTGCGGTCAGTTCGATGACCCTTTTTTCCCGCGTGCTGGGCTTTGCCCGTGATGCCATAGTGGCACGCGTTTTCGGTGCCGGTATGGCCACCGATGCCTTCTTCGTGGCCTTTAAACTGCCCAATCTGCTGCGCCGTATCTTTGCGGAAGGCGCCTTTTCTCAGGCGTTTGTGCCCATTCTTGCCGAATACAAAAGCAAGCAGGGAGAAGAGGCCACACGCGTATTTGTGGCCTACGTTTCCGGTTTGCTGACGCTGGTGCTGGCGGTGGTGACGGTGCTCGGCATGATTGCCGCGCCCTGGGTGATTATGGTCACTGCGCCCGGATTTGCTGATACCGCCGATAAATTCGCGCTGACCAGTTCGCTACTACGCGTTACCTTTCCTTATATTCTGCTGATCTCCCTGGCGTCGCTGGCCGGTGCGATACTCAACACCTGGAATCGTTTCTCGGTTCCGGCATTTGCGCCGACGTTATTAAACATCAGCATGATTGGCTTTGCGGTGTTTGCTGCCCCGCATTTCCATCCACCGGTGATGGCGCTGGCATGGGCTGTGGTGGTCGGTGGGGTGTTGCAACTGTTCTACCAACTGCCGCACTTGAAGAAAATCGGCATGCTGGTGTTGCCGCGCCTCAACCTGCGTGACGCCGGCGTATGGCGCGTCATGCGCCAAATGGGACCGGCGATTCTTGGCGTATCGGTGAGCCAAATATCCCTGATCATCAACACCATTTTCGCCTCATTCCTCGTCTCGGGTTCAGTGTCGTGGATGTACTATGCTGACCGTTTGATGGAGTTCCCGTCGGGCGTATTGGGTGTCGCACTGGGCACGATTTTGCTGCCATCGTTAGCGAAGAGTTTCGCCAGCGGCAATCATGATGAGTACTCGCGTCTGATGGATTGGGGCCTGCGCCTCTGCTTCCTGTTGGCCCTACCGAGCGCTGTTGCCCTCGGCATCCTCTCTGGCCCACTGACCGTGGCGCTGTTCCAGTACGGTAAATTCACCGCGTTCGATGCCGCCATGACGCAGCGTGCGCTGGTGGCGTATTCGGTAGGATTGATGGGGCTGATTGTGGTCAAAGTGCTGGCGCCCGGATTCTATTCGCGTCAGGACATTAAGACCCCGGTGAAGATTGCGATTGTGACGCTGATCATGACGCAGGTGATGAACCTGGCGTTTATCGGCCCGCTCAAACATGCCGGATTGTCGTTGTCGATTGGATTAGCGGCTTGTTTGAATGCCGCGCTGCTGTACTGGCAATTACGTAAACAGGATATCTTCCAGCCGCAGCCGGGTTGGTTTAGCTTCCTGGTGCGTCTGATGATTGCGGTTGTGGTCATGGCAGCAGCGCTGCTGGGCATTCTGCATGTGATGCCGGCCTGGGAAGAAGGGCAGATGTGGTGGCGGTTACTGCGTCTGGCTGCAGTCTGTGCTATTGGCGGTGGTGCTTACTTTGTCATGCTGGGTCTGTTGGGCTTCCGCCCGAGAGATTTTGCCCGCCGCACGCTGGCATAAAAAAATCCCGCCTCGGCGGGATTTTTCTTTATTAGCCTTTGCGGCTGAGCGTCGACTGACCTTTGCCTAATCCATCGGGACCGTAAAACGCCTGAGTCTGGTGCGGTTTCAGTACCGAGAGCGCATCATTAGTGAAGCTGATTTGATGCTGCAGCAGAATACCGTTATGAGTGTTGGTATCGCGCAAACGGCGGGTATGCTGCTGAATGCTCTGCCAGCGGCGTTCACGATCGCTGTGACCATCATAGGGCGCCTGAGTACCGAGTGATTTTTCGGTATTTCGGCGCATGTCGTCCAGATAATTCAACGTCGTCAGCAGCGCGCTTTTATCTTCTGATATGCGCTGCAACAGGTTGCCATTAACCTGGCCGGCAGACAGTTGCTGTTGCTCTTCATCCATCACCACAGTGAGTGAAGCCAGCACGTCCTGCATTTTATCTAAGGTGGTCAGCAGATTGTCCATTGGGATTAGTTACCCTCTAAATACGCCTTGGTATCGGCGATCAGCGCGTCGGCGATCTTACCGGTATCCATTTTCAGTTCGCCATTACGAATAGCGGTTTTCAGTTGTTCAACACGTGCAGTGTTGATGTCTTTGCTGCCCGGCTGCATTAACTGCGCCTGAGCCGTGCTCAACTTCACTTCGGCACCGCTTTCGCTGGTGCTGGCGTTGGTTGAAGCAGTCACGTTTTGGCGCACCTTGCCGTTGTTATCGTTGGTGTCGCGGGATTGTACAGTGCTCACCGGAATTAAAGGCTGCGTTCTGTCGATGCTCATGGTCGTGCTCCTGTAAGGTCAGCTGAGGGTCAGTCAACTGAGTCAGCATAGGGTAATGTCTGTGTTGATATCTCTATCGGCAGAACAACAAGGTTCTTTAACGCTTTATAGCGATATCAGAATATTCCCATCCGCGTCGACGCGCCCACTGACAACCTGACCATTTCCCATGCGCACGCGCACCATTTGTGCCGCGCTGGCGTTGTTCAGCGCACGTCCTTCGCTACTGGCATTAAACCCGTTTCCGCTGGCTACCACCATCACATTTTGTCCTGCTTTGACCCGCCAGGGCTGACGCAGCATCATTGCGGTCACCGGCTGTCCAGGCGGGATATCGCGCAGCGCAATCGCATCGGTCACGCTGTTGTTATCGAACAGGGCTCGCGGAGGCAGTTCATCCAGACGCCCGGTCTCGAGACGGAAATCATTCGGGTCGAGGGTACTGCCACGGGCGACCTGACGGCTGGCAACTAAATACTGACCGGTCACCTGTACCTGAACTTGCAGGAAACGACGATTCTGATCGCAACTGGCGGCAATGCTGAGATTACCCCACTGGCGGCTGTTGCCCGGCAGTTGTAACGCCGGTGCCTCGCAGGTCGGCCACTGCTCTTTGGGTGTGCGCACCACCACGGTCATCCCCGCGGCATGTTGCGGATCGCGCGCTTTAAAAAACTGCGTTAACTGTGCGGTCAGGTCCGCCGCATGGCCGGGCAGCGCGAAGGCCAACAACAACGTGGCCAGCAAAGATAAAGAACTGCGCATAAACGCCTCCTGTCGAGAAGATGGCCTGAGTCTACTCTTCGCGCGAAAAATTCAATGTCAAAAATAGCCGTGATTTTTGCTGCTATTCAGACGATCGCCCTTGCATTTGTCCACTTAAGCTGTCAGCTCGAAATTCTCATTCGCGGAGGAAGCATGCTCGACAAACTCGATGCCGCGCTGCGATTTGGTACAGAAGCGTTAAATCTGCGTGCTCAGCGCCAGGAAATCCTGGCGTCCAATATTGCCAACGCCGATACCCCGGGCTACCAGGCGCGGGATATCGACTTTGCCAGCCAGCTGAGCAAGGTGATGGAAAATGGTCGCGCGGAGGGGAGCAGCATGGCGCTGAAAGTCACCTCTTCACGCCACATCGCTGCTGAAACCAACTCTCAGCCATCCATGGGCCTGATGTACCGCATTCCCGATCAACCTGCCGCGGATGGCAACACCGTGGATATGGATCGTGAACGTACCCAGTTTGCTGATAACAGCCTGAAATACCAAACCGATCTCACCCTCATCAGTAGCCAAATCAAAGGCATGATGAGCGTTCTGCAGGGGCAATAACCATGGCATTGCTGAATATTTTTGATATCGCCGGTTCTGCGATGACCGCGCAATCACAGCGCCTCAACGTCAGTGCCAGTAACCTGGCCAACGCCGACAGCGTCACCGGGCCGGATGGCCAGCCTTATGTGGCAAAACAGGTGATATTCCAGACCGATGCCGCTCCTGGCGCGGCGACCGGTGGCGTCAAAGTCGCGGGCGTGGTGAACGATCCTACCCCGGCCAAATTGGTGTATGACCCCGGTAATCCGATGGCGGATGAGAAGGGTTACGTCAAGATGCCAAACGTCGATGTCGTATCAGAAACCGTCAACACCATGTCAGCGTCCCGCAGTTATCAGGCCAACGTCGAAGTGTTGAACACGGTGAAATCAATGATGATGAAAACCCTGACGATGGGTCAATAACGGAGCACGAACATGAGCGTAGCAGTCGGCGTTAATGCCAATCTTGACCCAACGGTACTGAGTTCGTCCAGTTCAACAGGGACGGGAAACAGTGCTCAGGACTTGCAGAACCAGTTCCTGACCATGCTGGTGACGCAGTTGCAGAACCAGGATCCCACCAACCCAATGGACAACAGCCAGCTCACCACTCAGCTGGCGCAGATTAACACCCTGAGCGGCATTGAGAAGCTGAATACCACATTGGGTTCTATCTCTGGTCAGCTCACCACCAGCCAGTCACTGCAGAGTACGACGCTGATTGGGCATGGTGTGATGATTGATGGCAGCCAGATCCTGGTGGGCAGTGGTACCACGACACCTTTCGGTGTGGAGTTGAGTACAGCCTCTACCGCCACCACCGCGACCATCAAAGATTCGAACGGCACTGTGGTTCGCACTGTCGATTTGGGCGCATTGACGTCCGGCGTTCACGCCTTCTCCTGGGACGGCAAAGATGCGAATGGCACGACAGTGGCTGATGGTAAATATTCTGTATCAATTGCCGCCAGTAATGGCAGCACACAATTGGTGGCACAACCGCTTAATTACGCTTACGTGAATGGCGTGAGTACGGTGGATAACACCTCAAAACTGGACCTCGGCACCATGGGCTCCGCCACTCTTGATGAAGTTCGTCAGATTCTCTAATTCAATTTTAGCAGGAGACACGTTATGTCTTTTTCTCAAGCTGTCAGTGGTATGAATGCGGCCTCCAGTAACCTGGATGTCATTGGTAACAACATCGCCAACTCCGCGACCGCGGGTTTCAAATCCAGCACCATTTCGTTCGCGGATATGTTTGCTGGTTCAAATATCGGTATGGGTACCAAGGTCGCTGCGGTTATTCAGAACTTCAACGACGGTACCACGACCTCAACCAGCCGTGGTCTGGACGTGGCACTGAGCGGTAACGGTTTCTTCCGAATGACCGATGCCGCGGGTAGCGTGTACTACTCTCGTAATGGTCAGTTCACGCTGGATGCCAACCGTAACCTGGTGAACACTCAGGGCATGAGCGTGACCGGCTATCCGGCAACCGGTACCCCGCCGACCATTCAGACGGGTGCAAACCCGGTGGCATTGAGCGTACCGACGACGCAGATGTCGGCGCGCGCGACCACGACCGCCGGTTTGGTGTCTAACCTGAACTCCACAGATAGCGTGCCAACAGTGGCAACCTTCAGCTCGTCAGACGTCGATAGCTACAACGCCAAAAGCACCGTCACTGTGTATGACTCACAGGGTAACGATCATGCTCTCGACCTCTATTATGTGAAAACCAGTGATAACAACTGGGATGTGCACGCGATTGATTCCACGACTGGAACGTCAGCAGGTGATTTCTCCATGACCTTTGACTCCAACGGTAAGCTGCAATCTATCACAAGCGGCGGGACAACCACCGCAGGCGCAACCACTGTTGGCTTGACTATTCAGGGATCTAATGGTGCTGCGGCTAATCAGGCCATCACGTTGAGCGTACTTGGAAGCCAGCAACAAAACACCGGCACCACGTCATTCGGAAACCCAACGCAGGATGGTTATGCGCCGGGCGACCTGACCAGCTACGCCATCAACGATGACGGCACCATTACCGGTACCTATTCGAACCAGAAAACTCAGCTGCTGGGTCAAATCGTTCTGGCCAGCTTCTCTAACCCGGAAGGCCTGCAGTCAGAAGGCGATAACGTCTGGTCTGCGACCAACTCTTCGGGTCAGGCAGCTATCGGTTTGGCTAACACCGGCACTTACGGTTCACTGACTTCAGGTGCACTGGAAGCCTCCAACGTCGATCTGAGTAAAGAGCTGGTCAACATGATCGTTGCACAACGTAACTATCAGGCGAACAGCCAGACGATTAAAACGCAGGATCAGATCCTCAACACCCTGATCAACTTACGTTAATTCGCTAACGGGATTGCATTATGGATCACGCAATATATACCGCGATGGGCGCCGCCAGTCAGACGATGGAACAACAATCGGTGACCGCCAGCAACCTCGCCAACGCCTCAACGCCGGGCTTCCGCGCCCAGCTCAACGCGTTGCGCGCGGTGCCGGTCAACGGCTGGTCGCTGCCGACGCGCACCTTAGTGGCTGCCTCAACGCCGGGTGCCGATATGACGCCAGGCGCCATGGACAACACCGGACGCCCGCTCGATGTGGCGGTACAGCAAGATGGCTGGCTGGCGGTGCGTACCGCTGACGGTTCTGAAGCCTATACCCGCAACGGCAACATGCAGATCAGCTCGACCGGTATTTTGACCATTCAGGGCAATCCCGTGATGGGCGATGGCGGTCCAATCGCCATTCCACAAGGCTCCGAGCTGACTATCGCGGCTGACGGTACCATCACCTCGCGTAATGCGGGTGATGCGCCAAACGCCACGGTACAGATTGGCAAGCTGAAGCTGGTTAAGGCCACGGGCAAAGAGTTACAGCGCGGTGACGACGGTATGTTCCGTCCAACCCAGGCGACGCAGGCGACACGCGGTGCGGCTTTAGCCCCTGATGCAACTGTCGCCGTTATGCCAGGCGTGCTGGAAGGCAGCAACGTTAAGCCAGTGGAAACCATGGTCGACATGATCGCCAACGCCCGACGTTTCGAGATGCAGATGAAAGTCATCACTAACGTCGATGAAAACGAACAAAAAGCCAATCAACTGCTCAACATGAGCAGCTAAGGCGTAAGGAAAACAACATGATTCGTTCTTTATGGATCGCTAAAACCGGCCTTGACGCCCAGCAAACCAATATGGACGTCATTTCGAACAACCTTGCGAACGTTTCAACCAACGGGTTTAAACGTTCGCGTGCCGTGTTCGAAGATCTGATGTATCAGACGCTGCGTCAGCCGGGCACGCAGTCATCGGAACAGACCACATTGCCTTCAGGCTTGCAGATTGGTACCGGTGTGCGCCCAGTGACCACCGAGCGTCTGCATACCCAGGGCAACCTGTCGCAGACCAGCAACTCAAAAGACGTGGCGATCAACGGTCAGGGTTATTTCGAAGTGCAGATGCCAGACGGTACCTCTTCATATACGCGTGACGGTTCATTCCAGGTAGATCAGAACGGTCAGCTGGTGACCAACGCCGGCTATCCGGTTCAGCCTGGGATCACTATTCCGGCGAACGCCACCAGCATCACCATCTCGCGTGACGGTGTGGTGAGCGTGACGCAGCAGGGGCAGACCAACCCAGCGCAGGTGGGACAGTTGACGCTGAGCACCTTTATGAACGATGCGGGCCTCGATAGCCTGGGTGAAAACCTCTATCAGGAAACGCAGGCATCCGGTGCGGCGACGCAGAGTACGCCAGGGCAGAACGGCGCTGGTTTGCTGTATCAGGGTTATGTTGAAACCTCTAACGTCAACGTGGCGGAAGAGTTGGTCACCATGATTCAGACGCAGCGTGCTTATGAAATCAACAGCAAAGCGATCACCACCTCTGATCAGATGCTGCAGAAATTAACCCAGGTTTAATCTGGGGCCGTTGGGCCAGCCTGGCTGGCCCGATTAAGAACATGAATAAGGTCAGAACTCCGTGGCGAAGCAAGTGATTCTCAAGCCTGGGCATTGGTTAGTAGCCACGCTGCTACTGACATTAAACGGTTGTGCGTTAGTCCCGCGTACGCCTCTGGTGCAGGGTGCCACAACGGCAGAACCCACGCCTTCCGCACCGCCAGTGGTAAACGGTTCCATTTTCCAGGGCGTTGCGCCACTGAACTATGGCTATCAGCCGCTGTTCGAAGACCGCCGTCCACGTAACATTGGCGATACTCTGACGATTACGCTGCAAGAAAATGTCAGCGCCAGCAAAAGTTCTTCAGCCAATGCGAGCCGCGATGGCAGCAACAGCTTTGGCGTGAGCACTGTGCCAACCGGCCTGAGCGGTCTGGTCGGCGCCGCCGGTGAGAAAGCCGGACTGGATGCCAATGGCAAAAATGACTTCGCTGGCAAAGGTGGCGCAACGGCCAATAACACCTTTACCGGCACCATCACCGTCACCGTGAATCAGGTGTTGTCGAATGGCAACCTGCGCGTGGTCGGTGAGAAACAGATCGAAATTAACCAGGGAACCGAATTTATTCGCTTCTCCGGTGTGGTTAACCCACGCACCATCAGCGCCAGCAACGCCGTGTTGTCAACGCAGGTGGCCGATGCACGTATTGAGTATGTCGGAAACGGGTATATCAATGAGGCGCAAACCATGGGCTGGTTCCAGCGTTTCTTCCTGAACGTGTCGCCGATGTAATCGAGGTAATGATGAAAATGAACACTCTGCTGCGTCTGAGCCTGAGCCTGCTGCTCGGTGTCAGTCTGATGGCCCAGGCTGACCGCATTCGCGATCTGACATCCGTACAGGGCGTGCGCGAAAACCAGCTGATCGGTTACGGCCTGGTGGTGGGGCTTGATGGGACAGGTGACCAGACAACGCAAACCCCGTTTACCACCCAGACGGTAAGCAACATGCTGTCGCAGCTCGGTATCACCGTGCCTACCGGCACCAATATGCAGCTGAAAAACGTGGCGGCGGTGATGGTCACGGCGAAGCTGCCGTCGTTTGCGCGGCAGGGGCAGAATATTGACGTGGTGGTCTCTTCGCTGGGTAACGCCAAAAGCCTGCGCGGTGGCACGCTGTTAATGACGCCGATGAAAGGGGTCGATAACCAGGTGTACGCGCTGGCGCAGGGAAATATTCTGGTGGGCGGTGCAGGTGCATCTGCAGGCGGCAGCAGTGTGCAGGTTAACCAGCTAAACGGTGGCCGCATTACTAATGGTGCAACGGTAGAGCGCGAGCTGCAAAGTAACTTTGGCAGCCAAAACACCATCAATCTCCAACTGAATACTGAAGATTTCACCATGGCGCAGCGTATTGCCGATGCGATTAATAGCCGTGGCGTGGGTTCAGCGCAGCCACTTGATGCGCGTACCGT
Organism: Pantoea sp. GL120224-02; assembly: GCF_900215395.1. Taxonomy (NCBI): domain Bacteria; kingdom Pseudomonadati; phylum Pseudomonadota; class Gammaproteobacteria; order Enterobacterales; family Erwiniaceae; genus Pantoea; species Pantoea sp. GL120224-02. The sequence continues at coordinate 77,894 of NZ_OBEC01000015.1, forward strand.
GCAGATTCGCGTTTCACCCAACAACAGTTCACAGGTGCGCCTGCTGTCAGAAATCCAGAATATAGACGTTTCCGTGCCGGTTGAAGATGCCAAAGTCATCATCAACTCGCGTACCGGTTCGGTGGTCATGAACCGCGAGGTGACGCTCAATACCTGTGCTGTGGCGCAAGGCAACTTGTCGGTGACAGTGAATCAGCAGCAGAACGTCAGCCAGCCGAACACGCCGTTCGCCGGTGGACAAACCGTGGCGACGACGCAGACGCAGATCGACTTGCGCCAGAGCGGCGGAGCCTTGCAGCGTGTTAACGCCAGCGCCAACCTTAATAACGTGGTCCGTGCACTTAACGCCCTGGGCGCAACGCCGATTGAGCTGATGTCGATTCTGCAGTCGATGCAAAGTGCAGGCTGTCTGCGCGCCAAACTGGAAATCATCTGATGACCGATACGCAATCGCTGATGAGTGCGGCCTATGACAGCCGCTCACTGAACAACCTGAAACGCGAAGCAGCCGCCGACCCGAAAGGGAAGGCGCTGCAGGTGGCAAAACAGGTTGAGGGAATGTTCGTACAGATGATGTTGAAGAGCATGCGTGAAGCGTTGCCGCAGGATGGCATCTTTAGCAGCGACTCAACGAAGATGTACACCTCAATGTACGATCAGCAGATTGCGCAGGAAATCGGTAAACGCGGGCTGGGTATGGCGGATTTGATCGTCAAACAGATGCAGCCCGCGCAAGAGCCTGATGAAACCGCTGGCACGGTACCGATGAAGCTGGATAACAGCTTCATTTATAGCAATCTGCCTTCCAACCAACTGGAGCAGATGGTACGCAAAGCGGTGCCGCGTCTGCCGGTCTCGCCGTCCAGTTTCCCAGCGGATAGCAACGACTTTATTGCCCAGTTATCCCAACCCGCGCAGGCCGCGAGTCAGCAGAGTGGTATTCCTCATCACTTGATCCTTGCCCAGGCGGCGCTGGAATCGGGCTGGGGTCAGCGCCAGATCCTGACGCGTGACGGCAAGCCGAGCTACAACGTGTTTGGCATCAAGGCCGGTGGTGACTGGAAGGGCGCAACCACCGACATCATGACCACCGAATATGAAGGTGGCGTGGCGAAGAAAGTGCGTGCCACCTTCCGTGTGTATGGTTCCTATATGGAAGCACTCAGCGACTACGTCAAACTGCTGTCCAATAACCCGCGCTATGCCGCCGTTGCCAATGCCGCAACGCCGGAGCAGGGCGCACGAGCCCTGCAGGCAGCGGGCTACGCCACCGATCCGAAATATGCGCAGAAATTGGTGGGAATGATCCAGCAATTCAAAAACATGGGCGAGAAAGTCGTGAAGGCGTACAGCCAGGATATCACCGATTTGTTCTGATTTTTTACCTCAAGTTTCACTTAAGCACGCCGATAACCATCATAAGCTGCGGGCGTTTTAGCCCGCCCAATCGCACTGATGACTGCCAGCCCGGTTAACGGGAAATAAAGGAACCGAGATGTCCAGCATAATTAACTCAGCGATGAGTGGGCTGAGCGCCGCACAGGCCGCATTAAGCACCACCAGTAACAACATCAGCAACTACACGGTAGCGGGTTACTCACGTCAGACAGCTATTTTGGCTCAGGCAAACAGCACTCTGCAGGGAAACAGTTACTATGGTAATGGTGTGACGCTTTCCGGTGTACAGCGTGAATATGATGATTTCATTACCGCTCAGTTGCGGAGTTCAAGTGCTAACTATAGCGCGGTGAATACTCAATATAACCAGATTTCTAACATCGATGACTTGCTGTCAACGTCGACGACTAGCTTGTCCACGTCGATTCAAAGCTTTTTCACCAACGTCTCGAACGTGGTCAGTAACGCTAACGATCCCTCAGCGCGTCAGTCAATGCTGAGCTATGCACAGGGCTTAGTGAATCAGTTCCAGACGACTGCACAGTACCTGACCAATATGCAAAACAGTGTCAACACTGATATCACGTCAAGCGTTGACCAAATAAACACATATACCAGTCAGATCGCGGACCTTAACACACAGATTGCCAAACTCACCACTGGTGGTGGTGCTGCGCCTAATAACTTGCTGGATCAGCGTGATCAGTTAGTTAACAACCTTAATGATATTGTCGGTGTGACGGTTTCACAGCAGGATGGTAGTTATATAGTCGCAATGGGCAGCACCACGCTGGTTAACGGCAGAAATGCTACGAGTTTGGTGGCAATGCCTTCAAGTGCTGATAGCTCGCGTCTGACCGTAGGCTATGTCGATAAACAGGCTGGTAATGTAGAGATTCCAGAGAAAACCCTCACCACAGGTTCGTTAGGCGGATTACTCAGCTTCCGTTCTCAGGATCTGGATGCTGCACAAAACCAGCTAGGCCAGCTAGCAGCTGCTTTTAGTACCAGTTTCAACACGGTGCATAAACAAGGTTATGACACTAATGGTGATGCGGGCACTGACTTCTTCACTATCGGCTCGCCAACCGTCACCAGTAATAGTAAAAACACCTCCACTGCCAGTATTTCCGCGGCATGGACAGATTCCAGCGCCCTTAAAGCCTCAAATTATACAGTGACTTTCGACGGCACCGATTGGTCAGTCACGCGTCTTTCTGACAATGTCAAAGTCACACCAACCCAGGATACGGATGGCAGTGGCAATACGACGCTCAGCTTCGATGGCGTTGAATTGACCGTGAGTGGTAGCGCTAATGCCAAAGATAGTTTCCTGATAAAACCGGTACAAAACGTCATCAGTGGGATGTCGGTAGCGATAACAGATGAGTCGCAGATAGCCGCAGCTGCAAGCGCGAATAGTGGTGAAAGTGATAACACGAATGCACAGAAACTACTGGATTTGCAGGATGCCAAACTGATCAATGGCAACGCGACTATTGCACAGGCTTACGCCAGTATTGTGAGTTCTGTGGGAAACAAAACAAGTACCCTGGAGACGGCAAGCACAACACAGCAAAATGTCGTGACGCAATTGAGCGACCGTCAACAATCAGTTTCGGGTGTAAACCTGGATGAAGAATACGCTAATCTGACGAAATATCAGCAATTTTACATGGCCAATGCACAGGTACTGCAAACCGCTAGTACCATCTTTAACGCGCTGCTCGGTATTCGCGGCTAAGCATAGAGGATAACAATTATGCGTCTTAGTACCACGATGATTTTTAACCAGCAGGTGCGAGGTATCACTGAATCGCAATCTTCATGGTTAAAAGTGGGAGCTCAACTCTCGAGCGGTCGTCGAGTCACCAATCCGTCAGACGATCCCATCGCGGCATCACGTGCCGTAGTATTAGCCCAATCACAAGCTAAAAGTAGTCAGTACGCTACCGCGCGCAGTTTTGCTAACCAAAGTTTGTCGATGGAGGAGAATGTGCTGTCGAGCGTCACAACGAGTGTCACCAAAGCGCAGGAAATTATCGTTGCATCCTCCACGGGGACGCTTAGCGATGATGACCGTTTGGCGTACGCTACTCAGCTGCAGGGCATACGCGATGACATTCTTAGCCAGGCAAACAGTAAAGATGGAAATGGTCGTTATATTTTTGCCGGATATAAAACGGATTCCGCGCCTTTTACCGATACAAGCGGTACCGTCAGTTACGTAGGAGGCACTGACCCGATCACGCAAAAGGTTGATGAAAGCCGCAGCATCACTGTCGGCGATACCGGTATTACAGCATTTATGTCGATAAGCAGTAATGCGACACCTGAACCTGATGGAACCCCTAGTGAAACTAACCTGTTCACTATGCTCGATTCAGCCATTGCCGCACTAAAGGTACCACAGCAGGACGCTGATGATGCCACCAAACAAGATTTTGCCGATACCATGAACAAAACGAACCGTGGTCTGAACAATTCACTGAATAACGTGCTTACGGTGCGTTCAAAGGTGGGTACTCAGATGGCTGAGCTCGACTCGCTGGACACTCAGGGGGATGACCGCGATTTGATCATGAGCTCCCAGATGACTGATTTGGTCGATGTTGATTACACCTCAGCAATTTCAAGTTACACCATGAAACAAGCTGCTCTGCAAGCGTCTTACAAGACATTTACTGATATGTCGCAGATGTCACTGTTCCAGCTGAATTCATAAGATCTGACTTGAAAATTTGAGCGTGCTTAAACCGGGCGCGCTTAGTTTCTCCCACCGCCTTTTGGGGCCGTGGGATTTTTTTTGCCTGTCATTTCGTCGCACCGTTCATCGCACCTGGCACCTGCGGAGCCGCGGTCTGTTTGTGTACTCTGCCAGATCATCACCTCTTCGCACCTGCCTCCTGCGGCGCAGCGGTCTGTTTGTTTACTCTGCCAGATCATCACCAGTCATTGCGGCAGAGCAGGATCGACAGGCAATAAAAAACCCCGAACCAGTCGGGGTTTTGTTAACGCTGATTAGCAACTAAGACTTAAACGCTTTCCGGACGTGTAGCCGGTGCCGTCGCCTGATGCGTGGCGCTATGGCCGCCCGCAGAGCCACGGCCTTCGAAGTCAAACGGTGGGCGAACCCAATCGCTGTGACGAACGACTTCTGGCTCCCATGCCGGAGCAGGTGCTTTGGTCATTGGCGCCGTGGCGTGGTGCTTCCAGCGGGTATCAGCGTTGCTCACTGCGGTATCACGTGCAGCAACAGGAGCATGCGGTTCAGTAACCGGTGCAGCAGGCGCTTCAGCAGCCACGGGTGCAGCCAGTGCTTCTTCCACTTGCGCCGCAACAGCAGGCTCAACGTCAGCAGGCGCTTGCTCAGCCACGGCTTCGCTGACCTGTGGTGCGGTAATTTCCGCAGCAGGGACTTCTTCAGCTGGTGTCACTTCAGTAGCAGAAACTGTCTCAGTCGATGCAGGCGCCGCAGCCGGTGCCACTTCAAACGATGCAGCAGCAACTTCCGCAGCGGGTGCAACTTCAGCCTGAATATCTTCAACTTCATCAGCGATGACTGTGTCAGCCGGTGCCGTTGTCACTTCATCGGCCGGTACGGCTTCAGCAGCGGTTTGTTGTGCAATCTGCTCAACAGCGGCAGAAATCACGGCAGGCTCTTCATTAACAGGCGCAGCGACTGGGGTCAGGTCATCGGTGTTCACCACCGGCACTTCAGTGTGTGCCTGTGGCTCAGACTGATGAACAGCCTCTTGCGCTGCTGGCTGAGTAACCTGTTCTGCTGCTGCCGCAACCGGCAGTGCGTCCGCTTCACCGGTATGTTGATAGCTGTAATCAGGCATTTCGTTCAGCGCTTCCTGAGAGGAGAACTGATCGTGGGCCTGAGCAACCGGGTAGGTAATCCAGACTTTGCCGGATGCCATCTCTGGAGAAGAGGCAGCCGATTCCAGCGGCATGGCAGATTGGGTTGGGTAACGCTCATCACGGTAGCGACGACGACGTTGGCCGCTCACGCGCAGATGACGTGGTGAACGACGTGAGCGACGCGGCATGTTGGCGCTATCACGGTTCTCGTTATCATCCTGTTCATCCTGAGCGACTTCAGATTGCTCATTGAATGCAGTGCGCTGTGCATTTTCCACAACCGCTTCCGTGGCTGCTGGTGCTGAGATGGCTGCCGCCACTTCGCCAGTATCATCCACGCGCACGCGCTGGGTCAGTTGACGCTGTTTACGGCGTGGCATGACCTGCACACGTTCTTCTTCCTGCGCAACGTTTTCATCAGTGATTTCGGTCTGAGCAATGGTTTCAGCGGCTTTTTGATCCTGCTGCTGATTACGTTTCTCATCCTGACGACGACGCTGGCGTTCAGCTCGCTGCTCACGACGCTGTTGCTGCTGCTCATCACGCTGCTGCAGCTGCTCATCGGTCAGCGCTGGACGTTCACCACGAGGCTCGTTCTGACGTTTGTTACGGCGATTGTCCTGATTGTCACGCGGCTCGCGGGCTTCACGTGGTTCACGCGATTCGCGTGGCTCACGCGCTTCACGGCCTTCGCGACCCTGAGCATTTTCACCGTTGCGCGGAGTGCGATCGCGACGATTATTGCTACGACGGTTGTTACGGCGGTCGCCACGCTGCTGATTATTCTCACTTTCAGCGGCTTTCTCTTCTGGTTTAGCTTCAACAGGTGCAGCAGCAGGCGCATCGCCAGCAAACAGTTTTTTCAAACCGCCTAACAGGCGAGCGACAAAGCCAGTGCTGGCAACGGCAGGTGCCGCGGCGGCAGCTGCCGGTTTTGCATCCGCTTTAACCGCACTACGGCTCTCTTTTTCCACTTCAACCGGCGCAGGCGGCGCATCAGGCATCACAAAGGCGGCCAGGGCTGGCTGCTCAGGACGACGACGTTCGGCATGCTCTTCTTCCGAAGGCAGCGCCATTTCGGCTTCATGCAGTTTCGGCAGGTGGTAAGACAGTGTCTGCGTCTCTTCGCCTTTGCGCACGCGCAGCACAGAGTAATGTGGCGTTTCCATCTGATCGTTTGGCACGATGATGGCACGCACGCCACCCTGGCGTTTCTCGATCGCACTGACTGCATCACGCTTTTCGTTCAGCAGGTAAGAGGCGACGGGCACCGGTACAATCGCATGCACTTCTTTGGTGTTGTCTTTCAGCGCTTCTTCTTCAATCAGACGCAAGATAGACAGCGAGAGCGATTCGTTATCACGGATGGTGCCGGTGCCGCTACAGCGTGGGCAGACGTGATGGCTGGATTCACCCAATGATGGGCTAAGACGCTGACGCGACATTTCCAGCAGACCGAAACGCGAAATGTGACTGATTTGAATGCGTGCACGATCCTGACGAACCGCTTCACGCAGACGGTTTTCAACCGCGCGCTGGTGTCGAACCGGTGTCATGTCGATGAAGTCGATGACAATCAGGCCGCCGAGGTCGCGCAGGCGCAGCTGACGAGCGATTTCATCAGCCGCTTCGAGGTTAGTATTGAATGCCGTCTCTTCGATGTCGCCACCGCGTGTTGCACGGGCGGAGTTGATATCGATGGCGGTCAGCGCTTCGGTGCTATCGATAACAATTGAGCCACCGGAAGGCAAGCGCACTTCGCGCTGGAATGCCGATTCAATCTGCGACTCAATTTGGTAGTGGCTGAACAGTGGAATTTCACCGGTGTACAGTTTGATTTTGCTGCTGAAGTCCGGGCGTCCGAGCGCAGCAATATGCTGACGGGCCAGCTCCAGCACTTTCGGGTTATCGATCAGAATCTCACCAATATCCTGACGCAGATAGTCGCGGAAGGCACGTACAATGACGTTGCTTTCCTGGTGGATCAGGAAGGGGGCAGGGCGGCTATCAGCGGCTTTTTTGATCGCTTCCCAGTGCTTCAGTCGGAAACTCAGGTCCCACTGCAGCGATTCGGCAGATTTGCCAACGCCTGCGGTACGCACGATCAAACCCATACCGTCTGGCAGTTCCAGTGCGGACAGCGCTTCCTTCAGTTCGGTGCGATCGTCACCTTCAATACGGCGGGAAATACCCCCGGCACGCGGGTTATTCGGCATCAGGACTAAATAGCTACCGGCCAGAGAAATGAAGGTGGTTAAGGCTGCACCTTTATTTCCACGCTCCTCTTTATCGATTTGCACGATAACTTCCTGACCTTCACGCAACACCTCTTTGATGTTAGGACGGCCATGTGCGTTGTAATTAGCAGGGAAGTATTCGCGGGAAATTTCTTTCAGAGGGAGGAAACCGTGACGTTCAGCACCGTAATCGACAAATGCCGCTTCGAGGCTGGGTTCAACACGGGTGATTTTACCTTTGTAGATATTGGCTTTTTTCTGCTCGTGTCCGGGGCTTTCGATATCCAGATCGTACAGACGTTGGCCGTCAACAAGGGCAACGCGCAACTCTTCCTGCTGAGATGCGTTAATTAACATTCTTTTCATCGTGACTTACTCGTTATTCTCACATGAGTGATGTAGCTGCGGGCATCGTTACCCTGGACGAGAATCAACCGATGGCCCCGTGTCTTAATGCACTGACGTCAACCTCACGGCTGTCGTCGGCTAAAGGGGCGCAAATCTTGTCGGTGGCCTGTTTTTCATAAGGAAAAACAGCGCCTGAAGGTGGAATAGCTATAGAAAATTCAGAAATCCACACATCCCAGTCTGTCGTCCAGGCTGCAACCCGCAGCCCGCTAAGTGCCTGATTTAACATTACGTCTTACGCCATTGCTGCGTGTCCGTTCAATCCGGCAAAATGACTTATTTCGCTCTTTTTTCCTGCCTGAATTTTTCCAGGGCAGAAACCCCTGCATTATTCCATTGCTCACTCACATATAGCAAGGCGACTTTTGCCGAGCTGTGAAGTTTGTGCATCCTTAACCTGTTCATTTGCAGGGCTTAACATCGCATCGGTGAAAAAGTCATCATTATGACCTTTTGTCCGCGCGACAAAGAGAGAGTTAAGCACAGAAAAAGGGGTGGCGCTATCCAGGGACACTATTTAGAATCGCCGCCATGAAAACAGAGAATCCCGGCGTACTTTATGTCGCCATTACGGCTGAAAATGCCGAACAACGTATTGATAACTTTTTGCGCACTCAGCTCAAGGGCGTGCCTAAAAGTATGATTTATCGCATCTTGCGTAAGGGCGAGGTGCGCGTGAATAAAGGACGCGTGAAACCCGAGTATAAGCTGCAGGTGGGGGATGAAGTGCGCATTCCGCCAGTGCGTGTGGCCGAGCGTGAAGAGCAGGCGGTATCACCGAAACTCGATAAGGTTGCCGCGCTGGCGAATGCCATCCTGTATGAGGACGATCATCTACTGGTGCTGAACAAGCCATCAGGTACCGCCGTACACGGGGGTAGCGGTCTTAGCTTTGGTGTGATTGAAGGTCTGCGCGCGCTGCGTCCTGAAGCCCGTTTCCTCGAACTGGTACATCGTCTTGACCGCGACACTTCCGGTATTTTGCTGGTGGCAAAAAAACGTTCTGCGCTGCGTTCGCTGCATGAGCAGTTACGTGAAAAGGGCATGCAAAAAGATTATCTGGCACTGGTGCGCGGTGACTGGCCTTCACATTTGAAAGCGGTGCAGGCACCGTTGCTGAAAAATATTTTGCAAAGCGGTGAGCGCGTGGTGCGTGTCAGTGCGGAAGGCAAGCCCTCCGAGACCCGTTTCAAAGTGGAAGAGCGTTTTGGTTTCGCCACTCTGGTAAAAGCCAGTCCGGTGACCGGGCGCACGCACCAGATCCGTGTGCACACGCTGCATGGTGGCCATCCTATCGCTTTTGACGATCGCTATGGCGATCGGGACTTTGATCGTCAGCTCGCGTCAACGGGCCTGGCGCGGTTGTTCCTGCATGCTGCAGCGCTGACCTTTACCCATCCGAATACCGGGGAAGTTCTGCGAATGGAAGCGCCGCTGGATAATGCGCTGAAACACTGCCTGGCGCAGTTGCGTCAGAAAAAAGCCTGAATTTCCGGGCATCAATCCAGCGCGTTGATGCCCACTTTGATCAGCATCTTATTTAACGCTATCAGTGGTAATCCAATCAGCGTATTGGGATCGCGCCCCTCCAGCCGCTCAAACAAGCAAATCCCCATACCTTCGCTTTTAAAGCTGCCCGCACAATTCAACGGCTGCTCTTTTTCCACATAGTGACGAATTTCTGCCTGACTTAAATGACGGAAATGTACGTTGAACGGTTCACAAACCACCTGCTGTTGTGCCGTTTGTGGCTGAATCAAGGCGAGCCCGGTATAAAACGTAATCACTTTGCCACTGGCCGCAGCCAGTTGCCGGCAGGCATTCTCCACCGTATGCGGTTTTCCGGTGATGTTGCCATCAAGCACGCAGACCTGATCGGAACCAATAATCCAGTTTTGTGGAAACCGAGCGGCTAGCGCCTGGGCTTTTGCCAGTGCTAAGCGTTGCACTAACTGCGGTGCGGTTTCGTTCGGTTGCGGCGTCTCGTCGCAATCGGGCGCAACGGCAATAAAAGGCAGGCCAAGCTTGCTCAGCAAGGCCTGACGGAATGGGGAAGTGGAGGCCAGAATTAACGGTGTCATGATTTTTTTTCAGAATAGATAGCGTAAAGATGACAGGCATTTTAAACTATGCGCCGCACTGGATGCGACTAACGGGTGAAAGATGCTGTAAACCGGCCTTTTTCTTTGACTCTATGACGTTACAAAGTTAATATGCGCGCCCTATGCAAAAGGTAAAATTACCCCTGACGATCGATCTGGCCCGCGCCGCGCAAAAGCGCCTTGATTACCAAGGTGTGTATGCACCTGAATTGGTGGCGCGCCTGGCCGAAACGGTCGTGAGTGTGGACAGTGATGTGGAATGCACCATGTCGTTTGCGATTGACAACCAGCGCTTAGCGGTTCTGCAAGGAACAGCTGATGTGCAGGTGACATTGTCGTGTCAACGCTGCAACCAGTCATTCCCGCATGCTGTCCACGTAAGCTATTGCTTCAGTCCTGTCTCTTCTGATGAGCAGGCCGAGGCACTGCCGGAAGCTTACGAGCCAGTTGATATCAATGATTTCGGCGAAATCGACTTGCTGGCAGTTATCGAAGATGAACTCATCCTCGCGCTGCCTGTAGTTCCGGTGCATGATTCTGAACACTGTGAAGTGTCCGACGCGGACATGGTATTTGGCAAGTTGCCTGAAGAGGCAGAAAAACCAAATCCCTTTGCCGTATTAGCCAGTTTAAAGCGTAAGTAATAGGAGTAAGGTCCATGGCCGTACAACAGAATAAACCAACCCGTTCTAAGCGTGGTATGCGTCGTTCGCACGATGCGCTGACCACCGCAGCTCTGTCAGTAGATAAAGTTTCTGGTGAAACTCATCTGCGTCACCATATCACTGCGGATGGTTACTACCGCGGTCGCAAGGTTATCACCAAGTAATTCTTTGCGGTTACGCAAGGCGATACCTTGACACGTTTGACCCTGGCAGTTGATGCCATGGGCGGGGATTTCGGTCCCTGCGTGACAGTGCCTGCATCCTTGCAGGCACTGGCCTCTCATACGAATCTGGTTCTTCTTCTAGTCGGTGATCCCGACATCATCTCGTCATTTCTTGCCAAAGCGGATTCCTCGTTACTGGGGCGTGTGCAGGTGATCCCTGCCGAATCGGTTATTGCAAGTGATGCCAAGCCTTCACAAGCCATTCGAAACAGCCGCGGCAGCTCGATGCGTGTGGCACTCGAGCTGGTGAAAGAGGGTAACGCGCAAGCCTGCATCAGTGCAGGCAATACCGGCGCGTTAATGGGTCTGGCTAAGATGTTATTGAAGCCGCTGGATGGCATTGAGCGTCCGGCGCTGATGACCGTTCTGCCGCATCAGCAGCAGGGTAAAACGGTGGTGCTGGATCTCGGCGCAAATGTGGAATCGGATAGCGATATGTTGGTGCAGTTTGCCATCATGGGCGCTGTCATGGCCGAGGAAGTGCTGGAAATCGACAGACCGCGTGTCGCGCTGCTCAACATTGGGCAGGAAGAGACCAAGGGGCTGGAAACGATTCGCACAGCATCTGCGGTTCTGCGGGATACGCCGCAAATCAACTATATTGGTTATCTTGAGGGGAATGATCTCCTCACCGGCAAGACGGATGTGCTGGTCTGTGATGGCTTCGTGGGAAACGTCACGCTTAAAACCATGGAAGGCGTGGTAAGAATGTTTCTTTCTCTGCTCAAGTCGTCAGAGGATGGGAAAAAACGGGCGTGGTGGTTGAAATGGGTCGGGCGCTGGCTGCAAAAGCGTCTGGCTAAACGTTTCGGCCATCTCAACCCCGACCAGTACAATGGCGCTTGTCTGTTAGGATTGCGCGGAACAGTGATCAAAAGCCACGGTGCGGCGAACCAACGTGCGTTTGCCGTGGCGATAGAGCAGGCAGAGCAGGCGGTGCGCAGGCAAGTCCCAGAGAGGATTGCGGCGCGCCTTGACGCTGTATTAGCCAGGAGTGACAAAGCGTAGATGTTTACCAAAATTATCGGTACGGGTAGCTATTTGCCTGAGCAGGTTCGCTCCAATGCGGATCTGGAAAAAATGGTGGAGACTTCGGACGAGTGGATTGTCACGCGTACCGGTATCCGTGAGCGCCGTATTGCCGCGCCAGATGAAACGGTTGCCACTATGGGCTTTGCTGCTGCACAGCGCGCGCTGGAAATGGCAGGCGTTGCGGCCAGCGATGTTGGCCTGATTATCGTGGCGACCACCTCTTCCAGCCATGCCTTCCCAAGTTCAGCGTGCATGATCCAGCAGATGCTGGAGATCAATGACTGCGCTTCTTTCGATCTGGCCGCTGCATGTGCAGGTTTCACCTATGCACTTAGCGTTGCCGATCAGTACATCAAAAACGGTGTGGTCAAGCACGCGCTGGTGATCGGTGCGGACGTCTTAGCCCGCACCCTCGATCCTAACGATCGTGGCACCCTCATCCTGTTTGGTGACGGCGCTGGCGCTGTGGTGCTGGGGCAAAGTGAAGAGCCCGGTATCCTGTCAACGCATCTGCATGCTGACGGTCGTTATGGCAAGCTGTTGACGCTGCCGTATCAGGATCGTGAACATCAGGATGAGCCAGCCTATCTCACGATGGCCGGTAATGAAGTCTTTAAAGTCGCTGTGACCGAGCTTGCCCATATCGTGGACGAGACGCTGCAAGCCAACAACCTTGATCGCGAAATGCTCGACTGGCTGGTGCCACATCAGGCCAACCTGCGCATTATCAGCGCAACGGCCAGAAAGCTCGGCATGGGCATGGAAAAAGTGGTGGTGACGCTGGATCGTCATGGCAACACTTCAGCGGCTTCGGTGCCAAGTGCACTGGATGAAGCGGTGCGAGATGGCCGTATCAAGCCTGGCCAACTGATTTTGCTGGAAGCCTTTGGTGGCGGTTTCACCTGGGGTTCTGCGCTGGTTCGCTTTTGATTGACAGGAACGACAGATGACACAATTTGCTTTTGTTTTCCCAGGACAGGGCTCACAGACCGTCGGCATGCTGGCCGATCTGGCTGTGGAAAACCCGCAGGTTGAAGCCACTTTCCGTGAAGCTTCTGACGCACTGGGATATGACTTATGGCAGTTGGTACAACAAGGTCCAGCTGAAGAATTGAATAAGACCTGGCAGACGCAACCTGCGTTGCTGGCGGCCTCCGTCGCGATTTATCGCGTCTGGCAGAGCAAAAATGGCCCGCAGCCTACGCTGATGGCCGGCCATAGCCTGGGTGAATACTCTGCGCTGGTCTGTGCTGGCGTATTGAACTTTGCGGACGCAATCAAGTTAGTCGAATTACGCGGCAAACTGATGCAGGAAGCGGTTCCTGAAGGGACCGGTGCCATGCAGGCAATCATCGGGCTTGATGATGAGTCTATCCGTAAAGCGTGCGAAGAAAGCGCGCAAGGTCAGGTGGTTTCGCCGGTGAACTTCAATTCGCCAGGCCAGGTGGTTATCGCGGGTAACAAAGAAGCGGTTGAGCGTGCAGGTGCTGCCTGTAAAGCGGCCGGTGCCAAGCGTGCGTTGCCATTACCTGTGAGCGTGCCATCGCATTGCGCGTTGATGAAGCCTGCAGCAGATAAACTGGCTGTGGCACTGGAAAGCATCACTTTCAACGCACCATCTGTGCCTGTCGTCAATAACGTTGACGTCAAGTGTGAAACCGATGCCGTGGCAATCCGCAGTGCACTGGTTCGCCAGCTGTATAGCCCGGTGCGCTGGACCGAAGCTGTTGAATTTATTGCCACCCAAGGCGTTGGCCAGTTGCTGGAAATCGGTCCAGGTACAGTCCTGACCGGTCTGACCAAACGTATTGTGGATAGCCTGACCGCTGCAGCCGTGAACGATTCTGCTTCACTCTCTGCGGCGCTTACACAGGAATAAGAGGAAAAACATGAGCTTTGAAGGTAAAGTAGCGCTGGTGACTGGCGCAAGCCGCGGCATTGGCCGTGCAATCGCGGAAACGTTGGTTGCGCGCGGTGCGAAAGTGGTGGGAACCGCCACCAGCGAAAGCGGTGCGGAAGCAATCAGTGCTTACCTCGGCGATAACGGCAAAGGTCTGCTGTTGAACGTGACCGATGCGGCCTCTATTGAGAGCGTGCTCGAGAAAGTTCGCGCTGAATTTGGCGAAGTGGACATTTTAGTCAATAATGCAGGCATTACGCGTGATAATCTGTTGATGCGCATGAAGGACGATGAGTGGGCGGATATCCTCGATACCAACCTGACATCAGTCTTCCGTCTTTCTAAGGCGGTTATGCGTGCCATGATGAAAAAACGCGTGGGCCGTATCATTACCATCGGTTCTGTAGTTGGAACCATGGGTAACGCGGGTCAAACAAACTATGCGGCAGCAAAAGCAGGTTTGATTGGCTTTAGCAAATCACTGGCGCGAGAAGTCGCGTCACGTGGCATTACCGTAAACGTCGTGGCTCCGGGCTTTATTGAAACGGACATGACGCGTGCACTGAACGAAGATCAGCGCTCGGGCATTTTGGCAGAAGTGCCGGCAGGTCGTTTAGGCGACCCGCAGGAGATTGCCAATGCTGTTGCATTCTTAGCCTCTGACGAAGCCTCTTACATCACGGGTGAGACGCTCCACGTCAATGGCGGCATGTACATGGTCTGATAATCACGAAAACATTTGCATTATCTGCGGTAAACACCGCAGAATAGCGCAAAATCGTGGTTCGACCAGCCGGGATTTTGTTGCATCTTTTTCAACATTTTATACACTACGAAAACCATCGCGAAAGCGAGTTTTGATAGGAAATTAAATAGTATGAGCGATATCGAACAACGCGTTAAGAAAATCGTAGCTGAGCAGCTGGGTGTTAAAGAAGACGAAGTGATTAACACTGCTTCTTTCGTTGAAGACCTGGGTGCAGATTCTCTTGACACCGTTGAGCTGGTAATGGCTCTGGAAGAAGAGTTTGATACTGAAATTCCAGACGAAGAAGCTGAGAAAATCACTACCGTTCAGGCAGCGATCGATTACATCAATAGCCACCAAGGCTAATGAATATCTTCAGGCGGTCACCTCGACCGCCTGAGTTTTATGTTTGCCCCACATAGCGTTATTTTTTCCCTCCCTGGAGGACGTACGTGTCTAAGCGTCGTGTAGTTGTGACTGGTCTTGGCATGTTGTCTCCTGTCGGCAATACCGTAGAGTCTACCTGGAGTGCTCTCCTTGCCGGTCAGAGCGGCATCAGCCTGATCGACCATTTTGATACTAGTGCCTACGCAACACGCTTTGCGGGCTTAGTAAGAGATTTTAATTGCGATGAATTCATCTCGCGCAAAGATCAGCGCAAGATGGATGACTTCATCCAATACGGCATTGTGGCTGGTATTCAGGCTATGGCGGACTCCGGTCTGGTCGTGACTGATGAGAATGCCGGTCGCATCGGCGCAGCTATCGGTTCCGGCATCGGCGGACTGGGTTTAATTGAAGACAACCACAGTTCACTGGTTAACGGCGGTCCGCGCAAAATCAGCCCGTTCTTTGTTCCTTCTACCATTGTTAACATGGTGGCAGGTCACCTGACCATCATGTACGGTCTGAAAGGTCCAAGCATTTCTATTGCAACCGCTTGTACTTCAGGCGTGCATAACATTGGTCATGCTGCGCGTATCATTGCGTACAACGACGCCGATGTCATGCTGGCCGGTGGTGCTGAAAAAGCCAGTACCCCGCTGGGTGTGGGTGGCTTTGGTGCTGCACGTGCGCTCTCAACCAATAACAATAATCCGCAGGCGGCAAGCCGTCCGTGGGATAAAGACCGTGATGGTTTCGTATTGGGCGATGGTGCAGGCATTGTGGTGCTGGAAGAGTACGAGCATGCGAAAAAGCGCGGTGCGAAAATTTATGCTGAAATCGTCGGTTTCGGCATGAGCAGCGATGCTTACCACATGACGTCCCCGCCGGAGGATGGTTCAGGTGCTGCAGCAGCGATGGTGAATGCATTGCGTGACGCGCAGCTGAATGCTGAACAGATTGGCTACGTCAACGCGCATGGCACCTCAACGCCAGCGGGTGACAAAGCTGAAGCTCAGGCGGTCAAGTCTGTATTTGGTGCAGCGGCTCACAGCGTGATGGTGAGTTCTACCAAATCCATGACTGGGCACCTGTTGGGTGCAGCAGGCGCGGTAGAAGCGATTTATTCGATTCTGGCGCTGCGCGACCAGGCAGTTCCGCCAACCATCAACCTGGATAACCCAGATGAAGGTTGTGACCTCGACTTCGTGCCGCATACAGCACGTCAGGTGAGCGGACTGGAGTACACGCTGTGTAACTCCTTCGGATTTGGCGGCACCAACGGCTCGCTGATCTTCCGCAAGGTCTAAGTTTTACCCAGCCAAACAGAGGCCCGCAATGCGGGCCTTTTTTATATTTTGTCACGCAGTGGCGTGGATTCTTACCGCTGTCAGTGGTATTCAGACTGGCAGGGTAGCCAAAGGTGAGCGGTATGTGGATAAACGGCGTAGAGCAGTTCGAACTTTCTGCGCGCGATCGCGCGGTGCAGTTTGGTGATGGCTGTTTTACCACTGCTGCGGTAGTGGCAGGCAAGATACAACTGCTGAACGCCCATTTGCAGCGATTGCAGGAAGGCTGTGAGCGTTTATTCATTCCCTTACCGGATATGGCGCAGCTGGCCGAGGAGATGCAGCATGCCGCCAATGGTCAAACCCAGTCCGTTTTAAAAGTGATTCTGACGCCAGGCGTCGGTGGACGGGGATATAGCCGAACCGGTTGCACAACCCCGACGCGCATCCTCTCCCTTTCTCCGTGGCCGCAACACTACACCACTTTGCAGCAGCAGGGCGCAGCGCTCATAACCAGCCCAGTGAGACTGGCGCGCAATCCACTGCTCGCCGGCCTCAAACATCTTAACCGACTGGAACAGGTGCTGATCCGTCAGCAGCTTGACTACACCGATGCTGATGAGGCGCTGGTGCTTGACACTGCAGGGACGGTGGTGGAATGCTGTGCGGCCAATTTATTCTGGCGCAAAGGTGATCAGGTTTTCACGCCGCGTCTTGAGCAAGCGGGTGTCGATGGCATTATGCGCCGTTATCTGATGGCGCAGATAGCGTCGGAAGGCCAGGCTTGTCAGTTGATTGAAGGAAGCAGGGAGGATGTGCTGAACGCCGATGAAGTGGTGATCTGCAATGCCCTGATGCCGGTTTTACCTGTGCGGAAAATTGACGATGTTTCGTTCACCGCACGCACGCTGTACCAGCAGCTGTATAACAGTTGCCAGAAGATGGAAGCATCATGACCCGAATGAAAAAAATACTCGCCAGCGCTGTGGCGATTGCCGGCCTCGCGGCGGCATTGAGTTATTGGCAGATTGAACGTTTTGCCGATACCCCTTTGACCATTAATCAGGAAACGATCTACACATTGCCCGCGGGTAGTGGTCGGGTCGTGCTGGAAGCGCAACTGGAAAGCCAACACATCATTCCGGAAAGTATCTGGTTTGGGCCGCTTTTGAAACTTGAGCCTGAACTCGCGAAGTTCAAAGCCGGCACCTACCGACTGGAAAGCAATATGACGGTAAGACAGCTGTTGCAGTTGCTGGCCAGCGGTAAAGAAGCGCAATTTCCGGTACGGTTTGTCGAGGGCTCGCGCCTGAAGGAGTGGTTGGCCGAACTGCGTCAAGCGCCCTATATCAAACATACGCTAACTGACGATCAGTTTGCGACTGTCGCCGCTGCGCTGAAAATGGATGCAAATCAGCTTGAGGGCGCTTTCTATCCCGACACCTATTTGTATACAGCTAACACCAGTGATATATCGCTGCTGGAGCGGGCACACACGCGCATGAATAAACTGGTGGATGAGATCTGGCAGGGGCGGATGGACAATCTGCCCTATAAAAATGAGCAAGATCTGGTCACCATGGCCTCGATTATCGAAAAAGAGACCGGCGTGACGGAAGAGCGCGCGCGCGTTGCCTCGGTATTTATTAATCGCTTGCGCACCGGCATGAAGCTGCAAACCGACCCTACCGTGATTTACGGTATGGGTGATAACTACACCGGTACGATTACGCGTAAAGACCTCGAAACGCCGACCGATTACAATACCTACACGATTAGCGGTTTGCCGCCTGGTCCTATCGCGATGCCAGGCCGAGCCTCGCTGGAAGCGGCGGCGCATCCAGAAAAAACCAACTATCTCTATTTTGTCGCGGATGGCAAAGGCGGACATACCTTTACCACCAATCTCGCCAGCCATAATAAAGCGGTGCAGGTCTATCGGCTGGCTATGAAGGAAAAAAATGAAAAGTAAGTTTATCGTCATTGAAGGCCTTGAAGGCGCGGGCAAAACCACTGCGCGTGATGCCATTGTGGCGGTGCTGCATGAGCAGGGTATCGACGATGTGGTGTTCACCCGTGAGCCCGGCGGCACGCCGCTGGCAGAACAATTACGCGTGCTGGTGAAGCAGGGAATTGATGGCGAACAGGTGACTGACAAAGCCGAACTGCTGATGCTGTATGCCGCCCGTGTTCAATTGGTCGAGAACGTGATTAAGCCTGCGTTAGCGCGTGGCGCCTGGGTGGTTGGTGACCGTCACGACCTCTCATCCCAGGCTTACCAGGGCGGTGGCCGTGGCCTGGATACGCAGTTGATGGCCACCCTGCGCGATGCGGTATTGGGCGACTTCCGTCCGGACTTGACCCTCTACCTGGATGTGACACCGGAAATTGGCCTGCAACGCGCGCGTGCTCGCGGGGAACTCGATCGTATTGAGCAAGAATCACTGCGTTTCTTTGAACGCACACGTGACCGCTATCTGGCGTTGGCTGCCAGCGATGACACCATTTTAACCATTGATGCCACACAAAATATTGCAGAAGTGACATCGTCACTTAAATCAGCGCTACAAAAATGGCTGGCAGGTCAGGCGGCATGAACTGGTATCCGTGGCTGAATCAGCCCTATCGGCAGATTATCAGCCGTCATCAGAGCGGTCAGGCACACCATGCCTTGCTGATACAGGCCATTAATGGCATGGGTGACCATGCGTTAGTGTGGGGTGTTAGCCGCTGGTTAATGTGCCAACATCCGGAAGGCTTGAAGAGCTGCGGCCATTGCCACGGCTGCCAGCTGATGCAGGCGCAGACGCATCCTGACTGGTATCGTCTGGAAGCAGAAAAAGGCAAATCTTCACTGGGTATTGATGCGGTTCGTGACGTCACCGAGAAGCTCTACCATTTTGCTCAGCAGGGCGGAGCAAAGATTGTCTGGTTGCCGGATGCGGCGCAGCTCACTGAAGCCGCCGCCAATGCGTTGTTGAAAACGCTGGAAGAGCCTCCTGCCAACTGCTGGTTTTTCCTCAGCGTCCGTGAGCCATCACGTTTGCTGGCAACCTTGCGCAGCCGCTGCATGACATGGCATCTTTCCCCACCAGAAGAGTTGCCCAGTTTGCAATGGCTGCAGAAACAGTTGCCGCAATCCGAGCCAGTACTGCGAGCCGCTCTGCGCTTGAGCAATGGCGCACCTGCTGCGGCGTTGACCCTGCTGCAGCCTGAGCGTTGGCAGGCACGTGAGAAGCTGTGTGAAACCTTGCTCAGCGCGTTGAACCGCGATGTACTGCAACTGCTGCCCGCGCTGAACAGCGACGATGTGGCAGAGCGCCTCAGCTGGCTGATTTCATTACTGGTGGATGCCATGAAAGTGCAGCAGGGTGCCAGCAACTGGTTAAGCAACGGCGACCATCCTGAGGTCGTATCGCAACTGGCTCAGCAGCTTAACAGCAGTGCTCTCAACGCCAGCGCCCAGCAGTGGATGCAGTGTCGTGAGCAACTGTTGCATGTCGCCGCCCTGAACCGTGAACTGATTTTGACCGATCGCCTGTTAGCCTGGGGACGCTTAATGTCGCCCATGGCGGTCGGCTAAGCGTAAAAGAGAGAAGTATGTTTATTGTTGATTCGCACTGCCATCTTGATGGCCTGGATTATGAGAAGCAGCATCGCGATCTGGACGATGTGATCGCCAAAGCCGCCGCGCGTGACGTGAAGTTTATGCTGGCGATTGCCACCACGCTGCCGGATTACTACAAGATCAAGCAACTGGTCGGCGACAGGGAAAACATCGCCCTGGCGTGCGGCGTGCATCCGTTAAATCAGGAAGCACCGTACGATGTCGAAGAGTTTCGTCGACTGGCAGCTGAAGAGCAGGTGATTGCACTGGGCGAAACCGGGCTGGATTATTTCTATCAGCAGGAGACCAAAGCGCAGCAGCAAGCCTCGTTCCGTGAACACATCCGTACCGGCATCGCGCTGAATAAGCCGATCATCGTACATACCCGTGATGCACGTGAAGACACGCTGGCAATCCTGCGTGAAGAGCAGGTGGAAAAATGTGGTGGCGTGTTGCACTGCTTTACTGAAGATAAAGAGACTGCGGCGCAGTTGCTGGATATGGGCTTTTATATCTCCTTCTCCGGCATTTTGACCTTCCGCAATGCTGAGCAGATTCGTGATGCCGCGCGTTATGTGCCGCTGGATCGCATGCTGGTCGAGACTGACTCGCCGTATCTGGCGCCGGTTCCGCATCGTGGCAAAGAAAATCAGCCAGCTTTTACGCGCGATGTCGCGGATTATATGGCTGTGCTGAAGGGTGTGGATATCGAAACCCTGGCTGCAGCGACCACAGAAAACTTCTCGCGTCTGTTCCATGTCCCAATGAGCCGACTCGGCGGCTAATCCGCTTTATTTTAAACTCCGTATTAATTCTATAATCACTGACCTGTGCGGCATATAACGCGGCACGGGCAGTGATTTATTGCTGTTTCTCCAGGCAATTCAGTCAAAAACAACAGAAAGCAAGCGTTCGTCTTGAGCGAAACGTGATAGCCGTCAAAGTAACAAATATCGATTTATTTTACCCTTCGTAATAAATCAAAAGACGCTCAGCGTCACCCCGGTGAAGGATCCTCCCCCTTTGCCAGCGCACTGCGCAAATATGCACTCATACTCAGGAGCTTTTATGTTCAAGAACGCATTTGCGAACCTGCAAAAAGTAGGTAAATCGCTAATGTTGCCGGTATCGGTTTTGCCGATTGCCGGTATTTTATTAGGTGTTGGTTCGGCTAACTTCAGCTGGTTGCCTGCTGTCGTTTCACATGTCATGGCGGAGGCGGGCGGTTCCGTGTTCGCCAACATGCCGCTGATCTTTGCGATTGGCGTGGCGCTCGGTTTTACCAATAACGATGGCGTATCGGCGCTGGCTTCCGTGGTGGCTTACGGCATCATGGTGAAAACCATGGCGGTGGTTGCACCACTGGTGTTGCACTTACCGCCAGCGGAAATTGAGGCCAAACACCTTGCCGATACCGGGGTGCTGGGCGGGATCATTGCCGGCTCCATCGCCGCGTATATGTTTAACCGTTTTTATCGCATCAAGCTGCCTGAATATCTTGGCTTCTTCGCCGGTAAGCGTTTTGTGCCGATCATTTCCGGTCTGACCGCGATTTTCACTGGTATCGTGTTGTCCTTTATCTGGCCACCGATTGGTACCGCGATTCAGGATTTCTCCCAGTGGGCAGCCTATCAGAACCCGGTGGTGGCGTTCGGCATTTACGGTGTCGTTGAGCGTTCGCTGGTGCCGTTTGGTCTGCACCATATCTGGAACGTGCCTTTCCAGATGCAGATTGGTGAGTTCACCAACGCCGCAGGTCAGGTGTTCCACGGTGATATCCCACGCTATATGGCGGGCGATCCAACCGCAGGTAAACTCTCTGGCGGCTTCCTGTTCAAAATGTACGGTCTGCCTGCGGCTGCGATTGCTATCTGGCACTCGGCTAAGCCGGAAAACCGTGCTAAAGTGGGCGGCATTATGATCTCCGCCGCGCTGACCTCGTTCCTGACCGGTATCACCGAACCGATTGAATTTTCGTTTATGTTTGTGGCGCCGATTCTGTATGTGATCCATGCGATTCTGGCGGGTCTGGCATTCCCAATCTGTATTCTGCTGGGCATGCGTGATGGCACCAGCTTCTCACACGGTCTGATTGACTTTGTGGTGCTGAGCGGTAACAGCAGCAAGATCTGGTTGTTCCCGATTGTCGGTATCATTTACGGCCTGATTTATTACACCGTTTTCCGTGTGCTGATTGTGAAATTGAATCTGAAAACACCTGGACGTGAGGACACTGCAATGGAGCAGAGCAGCGCTACCGGTAGCGAGATGGCAGGCAAACTGGTGACTGCATTTGGTGGTAAAGAGAATATTACCAATCTTGATGCCTGTATTACGCGTCTGCGTGTGAGTGTCGCGGATGTGGCAAAAGTGAATCAAACTGAACTGAAAAACCTCGGCGCGCGTGGCGTGGTGGTGGCCGGTTCCGGTGTTCAGGCGATTTTCGGGACCAAGTCCGATAACCTGAAAACTGAGATGGATGATTATATTCGTAATATGTAAAGGATTGGGCTCGGCCTGAGGTCAAGGTCAAGGCAGAGGCCGAGCCTGTGCGATGAAGCGGCGGCAGATCGTAAAGACGCCATAAACCATCCCTGGGGCTCGGCCCGCGACATCCCTGTCGCGGGACGCTTTACTCCTCTGCCGCCGCTCCCTCGCACCTCACCTTAGGTGCGGTATGGGATAAAACCCTCGTTCCTCACTGGACTTAGCAGACTCATCGCCAGAAATTAGGGTATCGGTGTTAGCGGCATTTGGTAGTCATGCTACGTTTCACGGCCTATGGTTCCTGTCACGCGTCGCTATACATGTCTGCCGTCGCTATCTCCCACTTCAACGTAAATGCGATTACAGATAAACCCGCAGATACTCCGTCAGACACAGCAGCGCCATCGCCTGACCATAGGGCATCGACGTCAGCGGTACCTGGCGGTAATACTCCAAATCGCTGCCCATTGCGGTGCCAAACGACACCTGTTTTAACTCCCCGTCTTCATCAATATTGGCGATCACGCCACGCAAGGCTTTTTCGGCCATTGGGCGATACTCGTCAGACAAATACCGTTTACGCACCGCTTTGAGAATTCCATAAGCGAATCCCGCCGTGGCAGACGCTTCCGGATAGCTTTGTGGGTCGTCGAGTAGGGTATGCCAGAGACCGCTGCTGTGCTGACAAGCGGCTAATGCCTTGACCTGACTGGCCAATACCTGCTGCAGGAAACGACGCGTGGCATGTTGTTCCGGCCAGTTCATCATTTCGAGGAAATCCGGGATCACGATGGTCAGCCAACTGTTGCCGCGTGCCCAGCGGGCATTAGCAAAATTGTGTCGGCCATCGAAGGTCCAGCCGTGGAACCACAAACCGGTTTGACGATCCATCAGGTATTGAGTGTGGATCAGGAATTGATAGCTGGCTTCTTCAACAAACTCCGGGCGATCGAGTAACTGGCCAATCTTCGCCAGCGCCATCACGCTCATCATTAAGGTGTCGTCCCACAGCTGCTGGGTATTTTCGTTGTTGTAAACGATGTGCTGTAGACCGCCTTGCTCAGTGCGCGGCATTTCATACATCACCCACTCAGCCCAGCGTTCCAGCACCGGCCGCCATGCTGCATGACCGGTCTCTTCATAACGATAAGCCAGCGTCAGGAATGGGCATACCGTGTTCACGTTCTTTGTCGGTGTGCCTTCTGCTAAGCGCGCGCTAAACCAGTCATCGATAATCTTCAGGGTTGCCTGATCGCCCGTCTGCTGGGTGTAATGCAGCATGCCATATAGCCCGATGCCGTGCGTCCATTCCCAGCCAGCCCAACCCTTAGTGTCAATGACGCGGCCATCATCCAGCCGCAGCAAAAACTCGCCGCTGTGATCGGTGATATTGACCAGATTGTCAGTGAGTTTGTGGATGAGTTGCACTAATTCACTGCGTGGCAACAGGTATTCAGGCTGGCACAACAAGGCGCTGTGTTTTACAGGAAATACAGTCATGGTTCATTCCTATCGTTAATCAGGGTAGGGAGAGAGTGAAGCGTGCCGCGATGCGTGGATAGCGCGAGCGCTGCGGGCTTGTTACGGTTGAGGTAACCGACGTTGTTGTTGCCCCATAAGTTTTCATATGGCATACCCGCCAGGGTTTCGACGATGGTGCGCGCCTGCGGTGTTATACGTTCCGGGACCACACGGCCCGCTTCACGCATCTTCAGCGTCTCTTCGCGCAAAACAGTGTGGGTATGCAGATTCAGTTTGAAGCGCAGCGACACAATAAAGCCGCAGATCAGCACCCCAACGGTGCCGACGCTGAGGATCAGCAGAATGGTATGGCCCACCGCAGGAATCTGTTCAGTTTTACCGGAGGTGAAACCCGCCAGCTGCAACATGATGCCAACGATCATCACGGCACCGGCCTGCGAGGCTTTACGCGTCAATGTCATGATCCCGGCGAATATGCCTTCACGTCGCTGTCCGGTGATCACTTCATCGACATCGGCAATATAGGTGTAGGTATTCCATGGCACGTAGTTGATGCCGCCACGTCCTAAACCGGCGAAGGCCGAGATCAGCACTAACAGCGCGAAGTTATCGTTCATCCCGCTGTACCACAGTCCAGCGTAGGAGAGGGCGCTGAGGCCAAACAGCATCACCACCAGACGATAGGCTGGGGCCGGTCCGAGGCGTATACACAGCGGGATCATTGCCATCACCGCTATAAATTGCAGCACCGCCATCGTTCCCATCAGGCTGGAAGCGATTTGCGCGCTCTGCATCAGTACAAACACCACGTACCAGGTAAATACCGCATTAAAGACGTCCTGAGCGATGTAACCGCCCAGATACATGCCGAGGTGTTGACGGAAGATACGAATGCGCAACGTGGAGGCCAGCTCGATATACAGTCGTTTCAGGCTTTGGAACAGCGAGAGTTGCGCCTTTTCTTCTTCAGCCCGACGTGACTCGGCGGAAAAATCCTCCGGCGCGCGTTCCCAGGTGAAGCGCCACACCAGGAATAGCACCAGCGCACAGATGACCGAGAACACCAGGCTGGCATAAAAGAAGGAGATGGGATTCTCTTTGCCAAACCAGCCAATCAGGATGCCTGGCAGGAAGGCGGCCAGAATCGATGACAGTTGTGCCAGCGCGATACGTGCGCCGGAGAAGCGGGTCTTTTGTTTAAAGTCGTCGGTCATCTCCGGCACCAGCGTTTCGTACGGCACCAGAATCATGGTGTATACCATATCGAACAACAGATAGGTCAGCAGATACCACCAGAAACTCATGTCGCCGATCCACATCAGGCTATAACTGAACACGCACGGGATACCGAGCAGGATAAAGAACTTGCGGCGACCGAAGCGCTTGCCAAGCCAGGTGGATCCGAAGTTATCGGTGAGAAAGCCCATTAACGGGCTGACGACCGCATCCAGCACGCGGGCTGCAGCAAAAATAAAGGTGGCTTCAATCGGCGAAAGCCCACAGAAGGTAGTGTAGAAATAGAGCAACCAGGCGGCGGTAAGCGCCGTGGTGCCGGCGCCGAGGAAATCCCCGGAACCGTAAGCCAGATAATGGCCCAGACCAATCTTACGAGACTGCATGGCAGCTTCTCCTTGAAATCGACGGATGACACATCCCTCATTGCTCCGTACTGCTTGCCCGGATTGGATAGAAAGTAGAGCGCCGCGCAACGGCAAACCTTCGTGATTTGGCAAGGGTTGTCGGTTGAGTGGCAAAAACACAAAGAAACTGGCGTGATATCTCTAATTTATAAAACAGCGTTTCATTTTGGTGATCTGCGATGGCGTAAATTTGAGAGGGAGAGCACAGCAATGCTGTCTGGGGGATGAAATGGCGTAAAGGCAGCCATTTAACAGAAGAAAAGTGGTACTGAGGTTGAAAGCAAACGAATTCCTCGCGCATACTGCCTGACTGAACTCAGGCTTAAGGAAATGCACCATGGCTGAAGAAACCATTTTCAGTAAGATCATTCGTCGCGAAATCCCCGCCGACGTGGTTTATCAGGACGAACTGGTCACCGCCTTCCGCGATATTGCGCCTAAAGCGCCAACGCACATTCTGATTATCCCTAATGTATTGATCCCCACCACCAATGACGTGCAGGAAGCACACGAGCATGCGTTAGGCCGTATGATTACCGTGGCGGCGAAAATCGCGAAACAGGAAGGGATTGCCGAGGATGGCTATCGTCTGATCATGAACTGTAATCAGCATGGTGGTCAGGAGGTTTATCATATTCATATGCACCTGGTCGGCGGTCAGCCGCTGGGTCCGATGCTGTCTATTTAACCTCAGGCGGACCTTGTGATGCGTCAATGGCTGAGTGGCCTGCTGTTGCTGACCCTTGTCGGGTGCAGCAGTGACAAACCGATGATCAACACCTCGCAATCGCTGGTAATGGAATCTTCCGTGCTTTCTGCGGGCATCATTACCGACGAACCCACGCTGGCCAGCCGTGATGGGCAGATGCGCGCCTCAAGTGTGCTCTATAATCAGCGGGAAACGCCGGTGACCGTTCACTATCGTTTCTATTGGTACGACGAAAAGGGGCTGGAGATAACACCGGAAGAGCCGGCTCAAACTCAAATCGTCCCGGCGCATGGCAGCACTGAAGTTGTCTCGCAAATCGGTAACCTGACCGCCAGTAAGGTGCGTCTCTATCTTTATCTCTGAGGAGTAACCTGTGATTCGCAGTGTAAAACGTTCCAGCGCGCTGTTATTTGCGTTGATGCTCACCGGTTGTGTGGTGAAACAGCAAACCCCAGCGCCGGTTGAACCGACCCAGCCGACGACGCCAACCCAACCGGAGCAGCCACCTGTGCAGCCGGTATCGCCGCCGGAAACGGTGCCGCAGCCGCCAAAACTGAAAACCATTAACTGGAATGCCAGCGTGCAGCCGTTAGTCGGGAATATGGTGCAGTCTGCTGGTGTGAATCCAGGCAGCGTGCTGCTGGTGGATCGCATCAAGAACAGCACCAACGGAGCGTTGCAGAGTGATAAAGCCACCGACGCCATCCAGAATGCGCTGGCAAACAACGGCAAATTCACGCTGGTGACGCCAGAACAGCTGGCACAGGCAAAACAGACGCTGGGCTTATCCGCCGATGACAGCCTCAATTCGCGCAGCAAAGCCATTGGCCTGGCACGCAATGTCAACGCGCAGTATGTGCTTTACAGCAGTGCTCAGGGCGATGTGAAAGCGCCAACGCTGCAGATGCAGCTGATGCTGGTGCAGACCGGTGAAATTATCTGGTCAGGCAATGGTATTGCTCAACCCTGATCCCATACTGCAACAACGGATTCAGCAACAATGGCCGACGGCGCAAGCTGCCGGTCATTTTTTCGCGCTGCCGGGATTGAGTGGCAACAGTGTGCGGGTGAAAACCGAGCAGGGTGAGCTGCTGGCGCGTCGTGCGCCACAGCAACCGCTCCCGTTTGTTGATCGCCAACGCGAATATCGCATCTTGCGTCGAATGCGTGCTGCGCAACTCGGGCCGACGCCACTGGATTGGCATCATCCCTGGTTATTACAGAGCTGGTTGCCCGGCGAGGTGCTGACTCCTGAGCAATTCAATCAACAGCGTGATGCGGTGCTTGCCTTGCTACATCGCCTGCATCAGCAGCCGCTGACAGGCTATCGCTTGCGACTGACACCGCTGTTGCAACACTACTGGCAGCTGTGTCAGCAACGCCACTGGCGCTGGCAACATCAACTGCAGCGCCTGATCAGGCAGGGTGAACCCCGGCCGTTACGCCTCGTGCCGATTCATATGGATGTTCACGCGGGCAATGTGATTGCCACGTCAGACGGCTTACGTCTCATCGATTGGGAATATTCTGCCGATGGCGATGTGGCATTGGAACTCGCGGCGCTCTGCGCGATCGATGGTGAACACCCAATCGACTGGATTGCGGGTTACGCGCAACGCAGCCAGCTTGACGAAGCGCGACTTAAGCGACATATGCGGCGCTGGCAGCCGTGGCTGCATCTGCTGATGGCGAGCTGGTATCAGCTGCGTGCTGAACAGAGCGGTGACCCTCATTTGCAACAGCTGGCGCAGGCCAGCTGGCAGGATCTCTAACTCAGGATTGTAACCATGACCATGAATACCCCCGGCCCATTAATGCTGGATGTTGAAAGCTACGAACTCGACGCCGAAGAGCGCGAGATTCTGAAGCATCCGCTGGTGGGCGGACTGATTCTGTTTGCCCGCAACTTTCACGATGTGGATCAGCTGGCGGAACTGGTACGCCAGATTCGCGCTGCTTCGCGTAATCGTTTAGTGGTCGCCGTGGATCAGGAAGGCGGACGGGTGCAGCGCTTCCGTGAAGGCTTTACCACACTCCCGGCGATGCAATCTTTTGCCGCCTTGCACGATATCGCCACCGCGGGTGAAGTGGCACAGCAGGCGGGCTGGCAGATGGCCGCGGAAATGATTGCCATGGATATCGATATCAGCTTTGCGCCGGTGCTGGATATCGGCCACATCAGCGCGGCGATTGGCGACCGTTCCTTCCACGAAGATCCGACGATTGCATTGCAAATTGCTCGCCGTTTTATCAACGGCATGCACGAAGCGGGCATGAAAACCACCGGCAAACATTTCCCCGGCCACGGTGCGGTGAGCGCTGACTCCCACAAAGAGACCCCGCGCGACCCGCGTGATGCCGCCACACTGCGCCAGCATGATATGGCGATCTTTAAGCAGTTGATTGATGAGCAACTGCTGGATGCCGTGATGCCGGCGCACGTTATCTATACTGAGATCGATCCATTACCTGCCAGCGGCTCACCTTATTGGCTGCAAACCGTGCTGCGTAAAGAACTCGGTTTTAACGGGGTGATTTTCTCCGACGATCTGTCGATGGAAGGTGCTGCGGTAATGGGCAGTTATGCTGAGCGCGCACAGCAGTCGCTCAATGCGGGCTGCGATATGATCCTGGTGTGCAATCAGCGTGCCGGGGCGGTAAGTGTGCTGGATAACTTGACGCCGATCCAGGCGGAGCGTGTCACGCAGTTATACCATCAGGGACGTTACACTCGAGAATCACTGCAATCCAGTGAACGCTGGAAGCAGAATCATCATCAGCTGAGCGCATTACAGGAGCGCTGGCTGGAGCATAAAGCGTCGGGCAGATAAGCGTCGCTGCCCGGATTTCATTCCACGCTGAGGATAATCATGATCATCTATCTGCACGGTTTTGATTCCAATAGTCCGGGCAACCACGAAAAAGTGCTGCAACTGCAGTTTATTGACCCGGACGTCAGACTCATCAGTTACAGCACGCAACACCCCAAACATGACATGCAGTTTCTGCTGAAAGAGTGCGATAAATTGCAGCAGCAGGGCGGTGACGCGTATCCCTTGATTTGCGGGGTGGGGCTGGGTGGTTACTGGGCCGAACGTATCGGTTTTCTCTGCGGTATGCGTCAGGTGATTTTCAATCCCAACCTATTCCCGTATGAGAACATGGAAGGCAAGATTGATCGTCCGGAAGAGTATCTGGATATCGCCACCAAGTGCGTCAGTGATTTTCGTGAAAAGAATCGCGATCGCTGCCTGACCATTTTGTCCCGCCATGACGAGGCGCTGGATAATCAGCGCACGGCCGCACAACTGCATCCTTTCTATGAAATCGTGTGGGACGAACAGGCCAGCCATAAATTCAAGAACATCTCGCCGCATTTACACCGCATTAAGGCCTTTAAATCCCTTGCCTGAGCCTCCGCGCGCCGTGTGATGCGGCGCACAAAACGTTTAACATTCTGATAATGCGCTTGAAAGATTGATGTACATCAATTTTCTTATGATATGTCGTTAGCGCCGTGATATTCTGCCCTCAGCTCGCGATTTAACGTCGCCAACCCTATGTTTATTAAGGTTTTTAGTAACCATTAATTAACTATTGGTTTACAACTTTGAGGGGGTCTTTGTTGACTACATCTATGGAAAAAATCGTCATTATTGGCGGTGGTGCCGGCGGCTTAGAGCTGGCAACGCAGCTCGGTCACAAGCTGGGCAGGAACAAGAAAGCCGAGATTATTCTCGTCGATCGCAACCACAGCCATCTGTGGAAGCCATTGTTGCATGAAGTGGCAACCGGTTCGATGGACGAAGGGATCGATGCCCTGAGCTATCTGGCGCACGCGCGTAATCACGGTTTTCAGTTCCAGCTGGGTTCGTTGACGCAAATCAACCGCGAAAACAAAACCATTGAGCTGGCGGAAATCCGTGATGCTAACGGTGAATTACTGGTACCGCAGCGCGAGATGGCTTATGACCGTCTGGTGATGGCGCTGGGCAGCACTTCCAATGACTTCGGCACTCCGGGTGTGAAAGATCACTGCATCTTCCTCGATAACCCGCATCAGGCTCGTCGTTTCCACAACGAGATGCTTAACCTGTTCCTGCGCTTCTCCGCCAGTGAAGGTAGCCTGGAAAAAGTGAACATTGCGATTGTCGGCGGCGGTGCCACCGGCGTTGAGCTGTCAGCAGAACTCTATAATGCCGTGAAGCAGCTGCACAGCTATGGCTACAAAGGCCTTGATAGCTCTGCACTGAACGTGACGCTGGTGGAAGCCGGTGAGCGTATTCTGCCAGCATTGCCACCGCGCATTTCTGCTGCGGCACACCAGGAACTGACCAAGCTCGGCGTGCGCGTCCTGACGCAAACCATGGTGACCAGCGCGACAGAAGAGGGGCTCAATACCAAAGGCGGCGAATTTATTAATGCTGACTTGATGGTGTGGGCTGCCGGTATTAAAGCGCCGGACTTTATGAAAGAGATTGGCGGGCTGGAAACCAACCGCATCAATCAGTTGGTGGTGAAAGACACGCTGCAAACCACGCTGGATGATGACATCTACGCGATTGGTGACTGCGCCTCCTGCGCACTGCCGGGCGGCGGTTTTGTGCCACCGCGCGCGCAGTCTGCACACCAGATGGCGTCACGCGCGCTGGAAAATATTCTGGCGCAACGCAAAGGCAAACCGCTCAAAGCCTACGTCTATAAAGATCACGGTTCTCTGGTATCACTGTCGCGCTTCACCACCGTGGGTAGCCTGATGGGTAACCTGATGCGCGGCTCGATGATGGTAGAAGGGCGCATTGCGCGTTTCGTCTACCTTTCTCTATATCGCATGCACCAGATTGCGCTCCATGGATACTTCAAAACCGGCCTGATGATGCTGGTCGGTAGCCTGAACCGCGTGCTGCGTCCTCGCCTCAAGTTGCACTAATGTTTTCGGGCGGTCCTCTGCCGCCCGATGCCGCTCTGCCTGCCGTAACCCGCTGAAAAACGACAATTCAGTTTAAGGTTACGGCGGTATTTCAGCCTCTCTCAGAACTCTCCGAAAAACTGGCCCTGACGGCTTTCCGCTGCGTTTCCTCCATTAATCTGATGTTGCAATTACGGACCATCTGTAAAACTTATATCCACAAACACGGCGCGTCGCGCACGCCGGTTATGCCTCGGCTACACAGGATTTCGTAGCGGCAGGAATGCGCGGTAACAACATTCAGGAGGACATTCCTGTGAATAAATCAATGTTAGCGGGTATCGGTATCGGCGTGGCAGCAGCGTTAGGGGTTGCCGCCGTCGCCAGCATGGATGTCTTTGATCGCGGCCCGCAGTATGCACAAGTTCTCTCGGCTACGCCGATTAAAGAGAGCATTAAACAACCGCGACAGGAGTGTCGCAACGTGACGTTAACGCATCGTCGTCCGGTACAGGATGAGAACCGCATCGCCGGTTCGGTACTGGGTGCAGTGGCGGGCGGCGTGCTCGGTCACCAGTTTGGTGGCGGTCGTGGGCGCGATGTCGCAACGGTAGCGGGCGCGCTGGCGGGCGGTTACGGTGGTAACCAGGTGCAGGGGGCACTGCAGGATCGTGATACCTACACCACCAACGAGCAGCGTTGCAAAACCGTTTATGATAAACAGGAAAAAATGCTGGGTTATGATGTGACCTATAAAATAGGCGACCAGCAGGGCAAAATCCGCATGGAAAATGACCCTGGCACCCGCATTCCGCTTGACCGTAATGGTCAGCTGATCCTGAATTCGAATCAGGCCTGATTGGGCAAAGACACGTCACAGCAGCAGTAACGAAAAAAGCGCCGTAAGGCGCTTTTTTTATGGTGGCTATCGGCGCGGCGAGATTCATCTCGCGTCCCGATAGCCACCATGTTGCATGCAGAAGCGCAATGTATCGCTTCGCCAGGCGAGATGCGGCTGAGGACGCTAAATCCGGTTCTTCGCCAGCTCGGCAATGAAGCCCTGAATCCACTCCATCCGCACTTTGCGCTCTTCCAAATCACGAGTGAATCTCAGACGGGTCGGACCATCCAACTTCCACTGTTTAGGATCTTTTTGCAGCAGGCCAATCAACCAACCAGGATCGACATGATTCTGCGGCGCGAACTCGAAGAATCCGCCTTTTTCACTGGCTTCAATTTTACGCACGCCCAGTTCTCGCGCCACCAGACGTAAAGCCGCCACATCCAGAAGGTTGCGCGCCGCATCCGGCAACTTGCCAAAACGATCGATCATCTCAACCTTCAGTTCAGCCAGTTCCTGCTCGTCACTGGCTGAGGCAACGCGTTTATAGAGTGACAAACGCGTGTTCACGTCCGGGATAAAGTCATCCGGCAGCAGCGCAGGCATGCGCAGTTCGATTTCGGTCTGGTTGCTGGTGAGATCTTCCAGCGATGGCTCGCGCCCGGCCTTCAGCGCATCCACGGCGTTTTCCAGCAGTTCCATATACAGCGTGAAACCGATCGTTTCCATCTGGCCGCTTTGATCTTCGCCCAGCAGCTCGCCGGCACCGCGAATCTCAAGATCGTGCGTCGCCAGCGCAAAGCCCGCGCCCAGGTCTTCCAGCGAGGCAATCGCCTCCAGACGCTTCTGCGCATCAGTGGTCATGGCTTTTGGATGCGGCGTTAACAGCCAGGCATAGGCCTGATGGTGTGAGCGCCCGACGCGGCCACGCAGCTGATGCAGCTGCGCCAGGCCAAAGTGGTCAGCACGCTCAATGATGATGGTGTTGGCGCTCGGCACATCAATACCGGTTTCGATGATGGTGGTACACACCAGCACGTTAAAACGCTGGTGGTGGAAATCATTCATCACCCGTTCCAGCTCGCGCTCGCGCATCTGGCCGTGGCCGATGGCGATGCGGGCCTCCGGCACCAGCTCCGCCAGCCGCTGTGCGGCTTTTTCGATGTTCTCAACATCGTTGTAGAGATAGTAAACCTGACCGCCGCGTAAAATTTCACGCAGCAGCGCTTCACGCACCACCAGGCTGTCGTACTCGCGCACAAAGGTTTTCACTGCCAGACGGCGGGCTGGCGGTGTTGCAATGATCGACAGATCGCGCATGCCGCTCATCGCCATATTCAGCGTACGCGGGATGGGGGTAGCAGTGAGCGTCAGGATATCAACGTCCGCGCGCATCGCTTTAATACGCTCTTTATGACGCACGCCAAAACGGTGCTCTTCATCGACAATCAACAGACCGAGATCGTGCCATTTCAGGTCGTTTGACAGCAACTTATGCGTGCCGATCAGAATATCCACTTTGCCTTCACGTGCCTGTTCCAGCACCTGACTCTGCTCTTTCGCGCTACGGAAGCGTGACAGCATCTCAATGCGCACTGGCCAGTTGGCGAAACGGTCGCGGAAGTTATCGTAATGCTGCTGCGCCAGCAGGGTGGTGGGCACCAGCACGGCGATTTGTTTGGCATTCTCCACCGCGAGGAAGGCGGCGCGCATCGCCACTTCAGTTTTACCAAAGCCTACGTCACCGCACACCAGACGATCCATTGCCAGCGGCTGGCACATGTCGCTCAGCACCGCATTAATGGCCTGGCCCTGATCCGGCGTAGTCTCAAACGGGAAGCCTTCGCAGAACAGTTGATACTGATCGCGATCGTGCTTAAAGGCGAAGCCGGTTTTGGCCGCGCGTTGGGCGTAGATATCCAGCAGTTCGGCCGCCACATCACGCACTTTCTCCGCCGCTTTCTGGCGTGCGCGTGACCAGGCATCGCTGCCCAGCTTGTGCAGCGGGGCATTCTCATCCGCGCCACCCGCATAACGGCTGATCAGGTGCAGTGATGAAACGGGCACGTACAGCTTGGCGTCGCCCGCATAGGAGAGCATCAGATATTCCGCGACAATGCCGCCGGCTTCCAGTGTAGTCAGGCCAATATAACGGCCCACACCGTGTTCCAGATGCACCACCGGCTGGCCGGGATGTAGCTCGGCGAGGTTGCGGATCAACACATCGGGATTGATGGTACGGCGATTATCCTGGCGACGACGGCTGACACGCTCACCCAGCAGGTCGCTTTCACAAATCAACGCGCGATGGCCCGCGCTATCAATAAAGCCGCGTTCGCTGGCACCAATCATTAAACTGTGCGGCTGTTTGGCGGCTTCTTCAAAGCGTTCAATCGGCTGTGGGCGCAGTTTGATGCGCGCCAGCAATTCCTGCAGGCTTTCACGACGGCCTTCACTTTCTACTGAGAAAATGATCTGCCCATCAAACTGCTCCATGAACTGACGCAGCAGATCGAGTGGCGCTTTCGCCTGGGCCTGCACCGTCAGTTCCGGCAGCGGTTGATAGCCGAGATTGGTATTGGCGGCTTTTTCTGGCAGCGTTTCGCTGCTGAGCTGCATGCGTGGCCAGGCTTTCAGTTCGCCGAGCAACGCGTCCGGGCGCAGCCACAACGTTGCAGGCTCCAGCAGCGGGCGCATAGGATCGATGCGGCGATTGTCGAAACGCGCGACAGCATCCTGCCAGAAGCGATCGGCGCTGCCGTGCAGATCGCCACTGTTGAGTACCAGCGTGTTAGCAGGCAGATAGCTGAACAGGGTAGGCAACTCCTGCTCAAAGAACAGCGGCTGCCAGTATTCGATCCCGGCAGGCAGCGTGCCTTTGCTCACCTGCTGATAGACATGCTCCGGCTCGCGGCGCACATCAAATAGCTCGCGCCAGCGGCTGCGGAACAGCTCAATCGCCGCTTTATCAGTGGGAAACTCGTGCGCAGGCAGCAAATTGATGGCGTCAACCGCTTCCAGCGTGCGTTGGCTGTCCGCATCGAACAGGCGCAGGCTGTCAATTTCGTCATCAAAGAAGTCGATACGATAGGGCTGATCGCTGCCCATTGGGAACAGATCCAGCAGCGCGCCGCGCGTGGCGTACTCGCCGTGCTCCATCACCTGATCGACATGGCGATAGCCAGCCTGCTCCAGCTGATCACGCAGCGCATCGCGCGAGAGTTTTTGCCCCTGCTTCATCACCAGCGCATGTCCATGCAGGAAGCTGTGCGGACAGACGCGCTGCATCAGCGTGTTGACCGGCATAATCAGCATGCCGCGCGTCAGATTGGGCAGTTGATAAAGGGTGGAAAGACGGGCAGAGATAATGTCCTGATGCGGCGAGAAGCTGTCGTAAGGCAGCGTTTCCCAGTCGGCGAGATTGGTGACCGGCAGATCGGTGAACTGGCGAATCTCCTCCTGCAGACGCAGGGCAGATTGCATATCCGGCGTAATCATCAGCACCGGACCCGGGTGGCGTTCGGTGATACTGGCGCACTCAACCGCCTGCGCGGCACCAATCAGTTCGCCGAGCTGACGATGATCGCCCGCTTTCGCAGGCAGGGTATAACGACTCTGTTCCGACATAAGGACTCGACATTCTCTCCTTGGATTCCAGGGCGTCATCATTCCATAATCTGCCCCCAGGATCATCTGTCGCGGTGCTATTTCTCATCGCCCTTCATACTTCGCGCTGTGGCCGCGTTAGCTGCGTCTGCGAACCCCGGTCACTTACTTGATTGCTGTGTGTAGTGCATGCGCGGACGATCGACGTTAGCCCAGGACAGCTCTTTTTCCAGATGATAGCTGTGGTTGCCGTCGTCCCACTTCACGTAATAGCCGGTTGCCGCATCTCCCTGTTCAAAGACGTTGACGATCTCGCCTCTGATTTCTCCCGATTTGTGTTTCACGATACTGCCCTTCGGAAATCTGAACATGGGTATACTCCTTTTCGCCCGGCATCTTTCGCACCGTGGCGGCGTTGGCTGCGCCTGCTAACCCCAGTCACTTACTGATGTAAGCTCCTGGGGATTAGCAGGCTTGCCGCCTTGCCACAGCACGAAATCTTTGGGCTGACTGCGGTGCTGATTAAACGGGCATACTGCGGTGCCGGCTGGACATAAATTTGTGCTACATGGAGAAGTCTACCGCAGGGTATGCCTAATAAACGCACAATAAGTATCATTATTTTGTCGCAATTTTATGCATTGACGCAGATTGCGACGTATTTGGATGCAACTTTGCCACAGACTCAGAGGGTTAGAGGTTTCATAAACAGGGCTGCTCCTTTATCATCCCACTACTTATTTTCAGGCAACTGCCAAGACGGATCTCATGTATCAACCAGTCGCGTTATTCATCGGTTTGCGCTACATGCGTGGACGTGCCTCAGACCGCTTCGGTCGCTTCGTCTCCTGGCTTTCCACCATCGGTATCACGCTGGGCGTGCTGGCGCTGGTCACCGTACTGTCGGTGATGAACGGCTTCGAGCGTGAGCTGGAGGGCAATATCCTCGGCCTGATGCCGCAAGCGTTGGTCACCAGCGACAAAGGCAGCATCAATCCACAACAGGTGACGGCGGAGAGCCTCAAACTGCAGGGCGTCACGCGTGTGGCCCCGCTGACCACCGCTGATGTGGTGCTGCAAAGCGCGCGCAATGTCTCAGTGGGCGTGATGCTGGGCATCAACCCGGACGAACAAGACCCACTCACCCCTTATCTTGTGAACACGCAACAGAACGTGCTGCAACCGGGCCAATACAATGTGATTCTCGGTGAACAGTTGGCGTCTCAGTTGGGCGTTAAACGTGGCGACCAGCTGCGTCTGATGGTGCCGACGGTGAGCCAGTTTACGCCGGTGGGCCGCTTGCCAAGCCAGCGTATCTTCACCGTTGCAGGCACCTATGCTGCCAACAGCGAAGTCGATGCCTATCAGATTCTGGTGAATCAGCAGGATGCCTCCCGCGTGATGCGCTATCCGCTGGGTAATATCACCGGCTGGCGTTTGTGGCTGGATAAACCGCTGAATGTGGATGCCTTCAGTGAACAGCACCTGCCGGATGGCCTGACGCTGAAAGACTGGCGCGAGCGCAAAGGCGATCTGTTCCAGGCGGTACGCATGGAAAAAAACATGATGGGGCTGCTGCTGAGTCTGATCATCGCGGTGGCGGCGTTTAACATCATTACTTCACTCGGCCTGCTGATCATGGAAAAGCAGGGCGAAGTGGCGATTCTGCAAACGCAGGGCTTAACCCGCCGACAGATCGTCGCGGTGTTTATGGTCCAGGGCGCCAGTGCC
This sequence comes from Pantoea sp. GL120224-02, assembly GCF_900215395.1. Classification (NCBI taxonomy): domain Bacteria; kingdom Pseudomonadati; phylum Pseudomonadota; class Gammaproteobacteria; order Enterobacterales; family Erwiniaceae; genus Pantoea; species Pantoea sp. GL120224-02. The sequence continues at coordinate 115,160 of NZ_OBEC01000015.1, forward strand.
GGCATTATCGGCACCTTGCTCGGTACGCTGCTCGGCGTGCTGCTCGCCAGCCAGCTGAATAATTTGATGCCAGTGATTGGCCTGTTCCTGGATGGCGCGGCGTTGCCGGTTGATATCAACGTCTGGCAGGTGGTCACGATTGCGCTGGTCTCGATGATCGTTGCGCTGCTCTCAACCCTTTATCCGTCATGGCGCGCTGCCGCCGTTCAACCCGCTGAGGCTTTACGTTATGAGTAATATCCCCTTGTTGCAGTGTCGTGACCTGTGCAAACGCTATCAGGAAGGCAGCGTGCAGACCGATGTGCTGCGCAATGTGGCTTTTAGCCTGCAGCCAGGCGAACTGACGGCCATCGTTGGCAGCTCCGGCTCGGGTAAAAGTACCTTACTGCATCTTCTCGGCGGCCTCGATGCGCCCACTTCGGGTGACGTGGTGTTCGACGGCAAATCACTGAATGGGATGTCTTCTGCCGCTAAAGCCGAACTGCGCAACCGCGAGCTGGGCTTTATCTATCAGTTCCACCATCTATTGCCAGACTTCACGGCACTGGAGAACGTGGCGATGCCATTGCTGATCGGCAAAACCGCAAAAGCGGAGGCCGCCTCGCGCGCGCTGGAAATGCTGGCAGCGGTCGGACTGGAAAAACGCGCTGCGCATCGTCCTTCTGAGCTGTCGGGCGGTGAGCGTCAGCGTGTCGCAATCGCGCGTGCGCTGGTGAACCGTCCGCGCCTGGTGATGGCGGATGAACCGACCGGTAACCTGGACGCGCGTAATGCCGATGCGATTTTCAAACTGCTGGGCGAGCTGAATCAGCAGCAGGGCACCGCATTTCTGGTGGTGACGCACGATCTGAATCTGGCTAAACGTCTGAATCGCCAGATGGAGATGCGCGACGGTCAGCTGAGCGAGCATCTGACGCTGGGAGCCATCTGATGGGTTCGTCATTATCCCTGCTGCTTGGCCTGCGCTTCAGTCGCGGTCGGCGGCGTGGTGGCATGGTCTCACTGATCTCCATCATCTCGACCATCGGCATCGCCCTGGGTGTTGCCGTGTTGATTATTGGCCTGAGCGCGATGAACGGTTTTGAACGCGAGCTGAACAAGCGCATTCTGGCCGTGGTGCCGCACGGTGAAATCGAGCCGGTGAATCAGCCTTTCCGCAACTGGCAGCCGATGATCGCACCGATTGAAAAGGTGCCGGGTATCGCGGCAGCGGCGCCTTATGTTAACTTCACCGGCTTGATTGAGAGCGGCGCGAAGATGCAGGCGCTGCAGGTGAAAGGTGTCGACCCGCAACAGGAATCACGTCTGAGCGCTTTGCCGAGCTTTGTCGATGCCGATGCGTGGCAGCAGTTCGGCGCAGATAAACAGCAGATCATCCTCGGTGGTGGCATTGCCAAATCGCTCAACGTGAAACAGGGCGATTGGATCACCATCATGATCCCGAACAATGACGGTGAAAATAAGCTGCTGCAACCGAAACGTATTCGTCTGCAGGTATCAGGCATTCTGCAACTCAGCGGCATGCTGGATCATAGCCTGGCGCTGGTGCCGCTGGCGGATGCGCAAAAATATCTTGATATGGGCGACAGCGTCAGTGGCATCGCGCTGAAGATGAGCGATCCCTTCCAGGCGCAAAAACTGGTGCGCGATGCGGGTGAAGCCACGCATTCCTATGTCTATATCAAGAGCTGGATTGGCACCTACGGTTACATGTACCGCGATATCCAGATGATCCGCGCGATTATGTATCTGGCGATGGTGCTGGTGATTGGCGTGGCCTGTTTCAATATCGTCTCCACGTTAGTGATGGCGGTGAAAGACAAGAGCAGTGATATTGCGGTGCTGCGCACGTTGGGTGCTAAAGATGGCCTGATCCGTGCCATTTTTATCTGGTATGGCTTGCTGGCCGGATTGCTCGGCAGCATCAGCGGCGTGGTGGTGGGCGTGCTGGTGGCGCTCAACCTGACGCCGATCGTGCGTGGGCTGGAGCACCTTACCGGTCATCAGTTGCTGGCGGGGGATATCTACTTCATTGATTTCCTGCCATCGGAGCTGCACTGGATTGATGTGATTTCGGTGCTGGTGACCGCCATCCTGCTCAGCCTGATTGCCAGCTGGTATCCGGCGCGGCGTGCCAGTCGAATCGATCCGGCTCGCGTACTGAGCGGACAGTAATGATAAAAAACGCAGCCGCCTTCGCGGCTGCGCACATTTTCAGCGTCTGTGGCATGCAGCCGTCATGCGCAGCCGCTATTATCGGGAACCATTATCCCGAGCCAAACACCCGACATGCGGTGACAACCACCGCAGCATAAGGAGCTTTTATGCGCATACCGCGCCGCCGCCTACGACTCGCCCGCGACAAGAAAAATCGCCGCAAAGTGCATCAGCGCTTTCGCCAGCGCATCTTTGAACGCGATCGCAAAGCTGAACTGGCTGCGCACCCGCAACCGCGCGTCGTGGTACTGACCGGCGCTGGCATCTCCGCCGAGTCAGGCATTCAAACCTTCCGCGCTGCCGACGGATTATGGGAAGAGCATCGGGTTGAAGATGTTGCTACACCAGAAGGATTTCATCGTAATCCCGATCTGGTGCAAGGATTCTACAATGCGCGCCGCCGTCAGTTGCAACAGCCGGAGATTCAGCCAAATGCCGCGCACAAAGCGCTGGCCGAACTTGAACAGGTGCTGGGCGACAACTTCCTGTTGGTGACGCAGAACATCGATAATCTCCATGAGCGGGCAGGCAGTCAGCGCGTGTTGCATATGCACGGTGAATTGCTAAAAGTGCGCTGTGAAAGCAGTGGTCAGGTGCTGGATTGGACGGAGGATGTTAAGCCGGACGATCGTTGCACCTGCTGCCAGTTCCCGGCCCGACTCCGTCCGCATGTGGTGTGGTTTGGAGAAATGCCGCTCGGCATGGAAGAGATTTATCAGGCGATCGAGAAAGCCAATCTGTTTATCGCCATTGGCACCTCCGGGCATGTCTATCCCGCCGCCGGCTTTGTGCATGAAGCAAAACTGCAGGGTGCGCATACCGTTGAGCTTAATCTGGAGCCGAGTCAGGTGGGCAATGAGTTCGCGGAAAGCCAGTACGGCTTGGCCAGTGAGGTGGTACCGGATTTTGTGCATACCTTTCTACGCGGGCTGTATAAGTAAGACGATACATGGTTAAGCACTTTGCGCTGAGAACGCTAACCTGAAGGATAATGATTTGACGCAACATGGCGCGCCTCACGCGCCATGATAATAACGCAGGTTCTTTAGAGGGATGACAAATGGATCAATTACTTGAGCGTTTTCTCAGTTATGTGGCCGTAGAAACTCAGTCAAAACCGCAGGCGCGTCAGGTGCCCAGCAGTGAAGGGCAGTGGACGCTGGCGCGTCAGTTACAGGAAGAGCTGATTGCACTGGGATTTGTTGATGTGTCCCTGAGCGATCACTGCTGCGTGATGGGCACTTTGCCCGCCAACGTTGACTGGCCGACCCCGGTGATCGGCTTTATCTCGCATATGGATACGTCACCGGATTTCACCGCTAAAAACGTCAATCCGCAGATTATCGAAAACTACCGTGGCGGCGATATTGCGCTGGGCAACGGTGACGAAATTCTCTCGCCGGTGATGTTCCCGATTCTTCACAAATTGATTGGCCATACGCTGATCACCACCGATGGCAAAACCTTGCTGGGCGCAGATGATAAAGCGGGTATCGCTGAAATCATGACGGCGATGGCGCGACTGGTGAAAGAGAATATTCCGCACGGCGCGATTCGTGTGGCATTTACCCCAGATGAAGAGATTGGACGCGGCACCTCTCATTTCGATGTTGAAGGTTTTGCAGCGGACTGGGCGTACACCATTGATGGCAGCGATCTCGGCGAATTTGAATTTGAAAACTTCAATGCAGCAACCGCGATGGTGAAAATCACCGGCAATAACGTGCACCCCGGCAGTGCGAAAAACGTCATGGTGAATGCACTGGATCTGGCGATGCGTTTCCACGCCGAGCTGCCCGCCAAAGAAAAACCGCAGTTCACCGACGGTTATGAAGGCTTTTTCCATCTGCATACCATCAAAGGCACGGTTGAGCATGCCGAGTTAATGTATTTGATTCGTGATTTCGACGCCGACAGTTATGAACAGCGTAAACAGCTGCTGGAAGAGATTGCTGCGCGCGTTGGGAAGGGGCTGCAGGCTGAATGCTCAGTGAAAGTAGAGATTAGCGACAGCTACCGCAATATGCGTGAGAAAGTTGAGCCACATCCGCAGATTATTGAGCTGGCGCTGCAGGCCATTCGTGATTGCGGGATTGAACCGGTGGTGAAGCCGATTCGCGGTGGCACCGACGGCTCTGCGCTATCGTGGAAAGGCTTGCCTTGCCCGAACTTGTTCACCGGCGGCTATAACTACCACGGTAAACACGAGTTCGCGTCATTAAATGTGATGTCGCAGGCGGTGGATGTGATTGTGCGCTTGTCTGCGCTGGCAGCAGAGAAGAAATAGTATGAAAAAGGCCTGCTAAGCAGTAATGCCGATCAGTTAAGACAAAAATGATCGGTTGAACGATCCGGCAGTTCTGCAAAAATCCGTAATCTCTCAGGGATTACGGATTTTTTTATGCTTCTCAGTCAGGCTCTCGATATCGTTCATCACTTTACGCCTCAGGAATTCTCGACGCTTTCTGATCTCCTTTCTCCTGAGCTCATTGATGAGTGTCTTGCTGATACCGGCACAGTGACGTTACGAAAGCGCCGGTTATCGATGGAAATGATGGTCTGGGCTGTGACCGGCATGGCACTTTTTCGCTCCCATTCGATGACCCAGCTCGTCTCACACCTGGATATCCTTCTG
>NZ_OBEC01000019.1:0-29637 GCF_900215395.1 Pantoea sp. GL120224-02
GAATCTGGCTGCGTCTATGGTTATCGCAAGATCCATCTCGATCTGCGTGATAACGGGCAGCAGTGCGGAGTGAACCGAGTCTGGCGGCTGATGAAGCGTGCCGGAATAAAAGCTCAGGTTGGGTACCGTAGCCCACGGGCACGTAAAGGCGAAGCCAGCATCGTGGTACCCAACAGGCTTCAGCGACAGTTCAATCCGGATGCTCCGGATGAGCGTTGGGTAACGGACATAACCTACATCAGGACCCACGAAGGCTGGCTGTATCTTGCCGTAGTTGTTGATCTGTTCTCACGCAAAATTATCGGCTGGTCCATGCAATCCCGGATGACAAAGGACATTGTCCTGAACGCACTGCTGATGGCTGTATGGCGGCGTAATCCCCAAAAGCAGGTGCTGGTTCATTCGGATCAGGGCAGTCAGTACACAAGCCATGAGTGGCAGTCGTTCCTGAAATCGCACGGCCTGGAGGGCAGCATGAGCCGTCGCGGTAACTGTCATGATAATGCGGTTGCAGAAAGCTTTTTCCAGTTGTTGAAACGCGAACGGATAAAGAAAAAGACCTACGGAACGCGGGAAGAAGCCCGCAGCGATATTTTTGATTACATCGAAATGTTTTATAACAGTAAGCGTCGGCATGATTCTAGCGATCAGATGTCACCGACAGAATATGAAACCCAGTATTATCAACGGCTCGGAAGTGTCTAGATTATCCGTGGCGATTCATTTTGAGACTTACAGTATCCTTTTTATAACTCTTTACTTTAAAATTTTACTTTATCCAAAGAGCCCGTTTCCGTAGGCATTATCAACAAATCTGTCTTTGTACATTATGATGCAATTCAGCCTAATACTTTCTAGGATTTGGCCCTACATGTTAAAAGATCATCGGCCTAACCATTGCCAACATTAAGCAACTGGAAAATCGTTTTTATATGATCTCAGCGTAATGTTTTAGGTTTCACTGAAAATTAGGCCTTTCCCGCTTCCATCTCTCGCTTCGTTGCAGTTCTTATATCTGGCCTTATATAATTAACGTTATATAAGGCCAGACAGTGACGCGGAAACCCTGTATCATGCGGATCCGGGCCGGATCCTGACCTTTCCGGCCATTTATACACAACGGCGAGATCAAGACGCCGTACAGCTGACCGGGGCCTGTGCGCAGGCGTTTAAAACTCCGGCATCGCTACGTAAAATCTGACGGGAATCTGCCCTGCTCTTTCCTCAGAATTCACGTAGCGCTGCTGCCACATAAGCGGACAAATACTGAGCAGACATGAACGACATCTCCGGTTTTACCGGCGTGGCCCTCAGCGGCAGCGCCGATGACGATCTCACCGAGAAGCTGGCCGCGTTCGTCCAGCATCGTGAGGCCTTCTCGCCTAATACGTGGCGTCAGCTTCTCAGCGTGATGCGGATCTGCTGGCGCTGGTCGCAGGAAAACCGGCGGTCATTTTTGCCGATGTCGCCAGAGGACATGCAGGACTACCTGTTTCACCTGCAGACTATTGGCCGTTCAACTTCGACCATCTCGGTGCACGCTGCTCTTATGTCAATGTTACACCGTAACGCCGGACTGGTGCCTCCAACGGTATCACCTGACGTAGTGCGTGCTAAAAAGAAAATTAATCGTACGGCCATCGTCTCCGGCGAGCGCACCGGGCAGGCGGTCCCCTTCTGCCGGCCGGACCTGAATCGTCTCGATGCGGCGTGGAAGAATTCTTCCCGTCTTCAGCACCTGCGGGACCTCGCCTTCATGCACGTGGCTTACGGTACGTTGCTGCGTATGAGTGAGCTGTCCCGTCTGCGGGTGCGTGACATTACCCGGTCGGCCGACGGTCGCATTATCCTCGACGTCGGCTGGACCAAGACCATTCTCCAGTCCGGCGGCATCGTCAAGGCGCTCAGTTCACGCTCATCTGAGCGGCTGATGGAATGGATAAACGCCGCCGGTCTGGCGGGTGAACCCGATGCGGTACTCTTCTGCCCGGTACACCGGTCTAACAAAATTACGTCAGTATCTGAAGTGCCTATGAGTGCGCCCTGCCTGGAAGATATCTGGCGCCGCGCAAGACATCAGGCGGGTGCAAAAACACCCCTGAAAACGAACAAGGGACGCTACTCCAGCTGGAGTGGTCACAGCGCGCGCGTCGGGGCCGCGCAGGATATGGCCAGAAAGGGCATTTCGATCGCTCAGATCATGCAGGAAGGCACCTGGACTCAGACCCAGACGGTTATGCGGTATATCCGTATGGTCGAAGCTCATAGAGGCGCAATGGTAGCGCTCATGGAAAATGATGATGATTAGCTGGATACCTTCTGCACAGGCCTGACTTAACCTGTATGCCGTATGCCCTGAATGAAATTTTTCGATGCGGCTGGTAATATTCGTCTTCCGTTACTGGCTTCAGCTAAGGATGTCGTTAACAGCACGAAGGAGAAAGAATGGCGGTTGATAAAAACGGATACATCACCGAACCTGCCTTCAGCGGCTTTCAGCCTGCTTTCGCCCAAGTGGTTTCTGACGTGGTGCAGAAGCTGAGTTCAGACATGCATGACCAGATCCACAGCATATATGTGTATGGCAGCCTGGCTGAGGGCAGAGGCAGGGAGGCGTTATCCGACCTGGATCTTACGGTGATATTCACGCGGGAACTTGATGACCTTACTGCAGCCAAAATGCAGGTTGTTAAGGCAGAACTGGAACAGCAATATTCAGTCATCAGTAAAATTGATATCGACCCGGGCGTGTTGGATGAGGTGATGCTGCCTGCCAGTGCGAATCGCTGGGGCTACTGGCTGAAACATCACTGCGTCTGCGTGTATGGTGAAGACCTGCGAGAACGCTTTAAACCTTTCAGACCTTCTAGGGACATTGCCGTCGCCGTTAACGGTGATTTTCTCACCATGCTGAATGGCTATATTTCTCTTATGAAGCCCTCACTGGAGCCTTCACAACGACATGCGCTACAGCGGGCGGCAGCACGTAAGGCCATCCGTTCGACGAGCATTCTGAGAGACGACAATGATCCGGACTGGCCGGCAACGCTTGAAGAGCATTGCGCAAAATTTAATGATCGGTATCCAGCTCTTGCGGAAGAAATCGACTACCTGCTGAGTGTCAGCCATCGGCCGCGAGGCGATATCATGACTTTTGCCAGCAGGATTTCGACATTCGCTTACTGGCTGAATGCTGAGTACAGCACGCGATGTCAGTAATCACCATTCGCTGGCTCCCTTTAAGCGCACACTTTCCTTCCAACGCGGAAGAACGTCTGGCTGACGGACTACAGGAACATGAGTAAAAAAATAACACCGACACCACACGATGCGACATTTAAAGCATTTCTGACGCACCCGGATACGGCGCGCGACTTTATCGAACTACACGTGCCGGCAGAGTTTCGCGCCATTTGCGACCTCAGCACGCTAAGGCTTGAGTCCGGCAGTTTTGTGGAAGAAAACCTTCGCGCCTATTACAGCGACGTGCTTTACAGCGTTAAAACCACCCGTGGTGACGGCTATATCCACGTGCTGATTGAGCATCAGTCTACGCCCGATCGGCATATGGCTTTTAGGCTGATGCGATACGCTATAGCGGCAATGCAGCGGCACCTTGATGCGGGGCATAAGCAGCTTCCACTGGTGATCCCTGTACTCTTTTACACCGGTCGGCGAAGCCCTTACCCCTATTCGACAGACTGGCTTCAGGAGTTCAGCGATCCGGATATGGCTGCCAGGTTATACGGCACGGCATTTCCACTTGTAGACGTTACGGCTATACCCGATGATGAGATTATGAATCACCGCAGCATGGCAGCGCTGACGTTGCTTCAGAAGCACATCCATCGACGGGATCTGGCGGAGCTTCTCGATCGACTTACGACAACGCTGCTGACCGGACATCTGACGGGACAGCAACTCATATCACTGATAAACTACCTTATACAGGCAGGCGAAACTGAAGACGCTGAAGCCTTTGTACGTAATCTGGCACAGAGAGTGCCGCAGCATGAGGAGGCTCTGATGACCATCGCACAGCAGCTGGAACAGAAAGGTATCGAAAAAGGTATCGAAAAAGGTATGCAACTGGGAGAGCATAAAAGCAGAGTCGATATTGCTGAAAAACTCCTCAAAAGTGGCATGGCTTTGACATCAGTGAAAGAAATGACAGGCCTGTCTGAAGAAGAGCTTTCTAAAATTCGTCATTAAGGCTTTTTATTCCCTGTATGACACCCTGGCTCCCTGTCAGGATTTTCTGGCTTTGGTCAGTGACTAACTCTCAGATGGGCCATAATAGTAGCCTGACATTGGCTCAAGTGATTCCGAGCTAATGTCAGGGTTGTACTCTGGTTATCTGCCTCATAAACTTCATACGGTTTGGCTGCCTTTACTGAATATCAGTAATCAGAAGATGTAATAGGGGATTACCCACATCTGCTTTGCGTTTCCACCCGGCACGTGACAGTAGCGCATCCACCGCAGAGAGTTCGGCGGTAATACGGGTGGCCAGCGGTTTTATAAGGCTTCCCTGTTCATCAAAACCCGTTTCCAGATCGCTTTTCCGGAGGAAAACAGCCGGGATTTTAGGATTCATCTTCAATGCTTGGCGCCCTTCCCAGTCGGATTCCGTGAGAACGCCGTAATTAATACCCGTCAGCGTAATGACGTGCATCACGTGCTGGAGGCGGAATAAATCATTTTGCGCCAGCAAATCACTGCTGCTTGCCTGCCAGAGATATTCCAGCTTACCCGGCAGATCCGCCCGAAGCCCTTTCTCCCGGCCTTCTCTGAGCAGCCAGCGAATGTCATTCGCCAATTCACGCCGGAACAGGCGTTTCTTCTCAGCGGTCGCCAGCCACCTGCATAAAAAGAGATTTTCCTGCGCAGCGGAACTGACGGCTCCGGCCTGACGTGCCATGTTCAGTGCGATAAGTCCGCACCAGGCAAGGTGATCGACGTAGAGGTTTGAGGTATCCATACTTTGATTAATTTTTCTTTGATATGCGGATTTAATTGCCGATCCTAACCCGCGCGGGCTTCAATTTCATCCCTGTTTATCAGGGAGCCTCTTTGCCCTTCAGGAGGCGAGGGGACTGACGGAGTAATATCGTGGTGCACACACAGCTACGCTGTTGCAAACGAGATTTCTGTACTGATTTATTTAACCCGTCATAATGCGGGTTTTTTACAGCATTCCCGCCGGCATTTTCTGGATGTGAATAATTCAGACCATCATGCCTCAGACGGCAGCTGTGTTCGGGCATAAAGGCAAGCTGTATTCAGGGCAGCGCATAAGGAAATCTGAGCATAAATACAGTGGGAGCTGTCTTGTGTTGCCTGCCGTACAGCTCATGGACAATCAGCTGCCTGCCACTCTGGATCCTGACTTCCAGGACTGTCGTGACGCTGGTTGCGGCATTGTTTTCAGCTGATGCGAAACGACTGCCTACCAGTGTAGCCAGCTCCGCCTCGTTTAACCTCAGTATCATGCACCTCTGTTCCATAAAGATCCTCAATCTAAAGAGGGTAGCTGAAAAGCAGGCATGCGATGACATTTGCGCGCCTTTAATGAGAATGTCCGCCCTGACAGTTGCTGCTGCCGGTGTTCATGGTGCAGGCAATTATATTGACCTGGTCGCCCAGCTTTTGGCGGCACGCATCACTTTCGCGCGATTTAATTCAGCTACAGATGCGCCGGGCGTGAAGGTCCTGGACACGGCCGAACGGGCAACCCCCGCCAGCCGCGCCACGTCTTCTGCCTTTACCCAGCTTTTACCTTTCTCAGTTATCCGTTCTCCACCCTGCTGATTGCCCGCACTGATTACAAAGGGAAAACTCACATCAGGGCTACAACTTTTTTTAGAGATGCTGGCGGTGCCTCCGGTCAGGCAGGCTGCATTACCGTTTTCTGATGGATGAGTCTGTTAAGTTTTTCAGTGGCCAGACTGATTTCGTTCTGCAACTGAAGATGCTCCCTCCGGGCCGCGCTCAGGCGTCTCTCGAACAGCAACGTTTCTCCTGCCGTGATTTTCTGTTCTTCCAGCGAATGCATAATAATTTCTGACTCCCGCAGGTAGCACTTCAGCATTTCGATGTGAACTTCCTGAGCACTCATTGCGTTTTCTGCGAGTCTACGAGCCATAACCACCTCAAAATTTCCTTATTCCCCAGGCAGAAAGCGTAATCACAAAAATCATGACTCGCTACTGGCGAAGTGTACTTTTGATTGGTTATGGATCTCATTGTTGAGACACCATACATCTTCGCGGTACCTGACCCCATTTCGGCGGTATGAGATATTTAAGTTAGCGGACTGATCAGCCGATAAGATTGATAACGCAATTACCGATAGTGTCTCACTGTCCCCTCACTCCAGAAATAATCCGCAGTTTGATTTCTGCAGGTTTATCTACAACGCTAAGCATGGTTGCCATACCCGAAATGAAACGCTTTTATCTCTTAAATGATGAACTCCAGGAACGTCAGTGACTGATAAAAGGTATCTATCACGATCATTGTTGAGGTTAACCAGTATCGACAGTCTAAAACGGAGTTCAAAATAATGAGCAATGTGATCAAACCTGCCCTTTCCGCCGTCTGGTCCACCGACGCTTGTGGCTTCTGTGTTACCAGTCAGGAAAGCCCTGAGGGTCTTCTCCCCGCACTGAAAGGCGTTACGCTGAGTAAATGGCTGGAATTCGCATAGGCTGATAATGACGCAACGATTGCGCAGCAACTCACTGCAGCGCTGGAAATGTTGACCCCTTTTAACATCGAAGTACCGATTAACTGCCTTGACGGGACCAGACGCCGGGTGATCCTGTCTGGTTTGCCGGGATACACGACCAGTAACTCTCTTGGCCATTTCAATGGATTTATCCTTGATATAACCGGTCAGCGTAAAGCCCTTGAGAATGCTCTACGCACGGCGACCGAATACCGATTGTTGATTGAAAACAGCACCGACCTAATCGCGCATTGTGACAGGGACGGCAGGTACGTATCGATTTCGCCTTCTTATAGTGAAATGATTGGATATTCAGTGGACGAGATAGTTGGCCAGCGCGTGGTGGATTTCCTCCATCCTGACGACCGCGTATCCGCCGGAGATGCGTTAATGCATCTATTTGAGGGTGGTGTGCTGCCGGACGTCGTAGAGGTTCGCAAAAGGCACCGGGATGGCCACTACATCACGCTCGGTACTAAGGCTTGTGGGGTAAGTGATCCCTCTACTGGCGATAATATCGGAGCCGTGCTTGTCTCACGCGATATCACGCATGACAAGGAAAAAATGAGAAGGCTTGAGAAGCTTGCTACCCGGGACACGTTGACCGGATTGCCTAACCGGGCCTAGGTTTACGATAAAGTCAGAGGGATGCTGTCTGAGGGAGAAGATCTCACTTTCACAACAGTTCTTTTTATCGATCTTAATGGATTCAAACCCGTTAACGATACCCTGGGGCATGCGGCAGGTGACGTTTTGCTACAGCAGGTGAGTGAGCGATTAAAACACTGCATGCGCCCTGGGGACTCAGTGGCGCGCCTGGGAGGTGATGAATTCCTCATAGCCGCTAAATGCCTTAATCGCGAGGCGGCTTCAGCGATCGCACAGCGTCTTATTGACAGCCTCCGGGAGCCATTCGTTATTCATAAAATGGAAGTGCGTATCGGGGCATCCATAGGTATCAGCCTTGCAGGCTTCGGATCAGTATCCGTCGAACAGTTATTTGATCACGCTGACAAAGCGATGTATCAGGCGAAAGAGAAAAGAACGGGCTCTTATCAGTTTTATGGTGGCTGAATAAAGGCTACAAAGGAGAGTTGAAAAAAATCCGGCACATTGAGTGCCGGTTAAAAATTCAAGTTTCCAAGAGATTGGGTTTCACCCGGCACTAACTATAGATTAATACAGAAAAAAATCGCTATCTTAAATTTAAAGTGGCTCCGCACAGGGCAGTTTTCAGAATTCCCCTTTGAAGTGAAAATCTTTAGGGTGAAATAGACGTACGGCACGAGGGCAGATTACTGGCCAGCCCTGTATCACGTACTTATGCCATGCAATAAAAAAACCGGCATGGCAGCCGGTTTCAGTATCAAGTCCAGGGGTTTACCATTTATAGTGGTTAGAATCTTCCCAGTCCTTCAGCTCTTTTTCAGCCTGCTCCTTGCCGTAACCGTAACGTTCCTGGATACGGCCGACCAGCTTGTCGCGTTTACCTTCCGCGACATCCATATCGTCGTCGGTAAGTTTGCCCCACTGTTCTTTAACTTTGCCTTTGAACTGCTTCCAGTTACCGCTGATGCGATCTTCGTTCATGTCGGTCTCCTTCGTTAATTCACGGGCTGCCGCCTGGCAATCCCTATGCAGAACTTCATGCTAATCATTATGGTTCAGGCATGGAATTTTTCCTGCTGCGCGTCACATTCTCGGAATTTTCCTGACCTGAAGTCACCTTGTCAGGTATCCAGACACTCCCCCTAATGGCTTCTATTCAGGAGCGACTTCCGTTCTATGCCTGCAATTCATTCTGTCCTGCCCTGAGACTTTGTTATGCATCGCATAGAATTTATTAACATAATCGTCTTCTTAAGTGCTATAGGGAAAGCGGTAAACTGACCAGGGACCATGCGTTGCATCTTTACCCTTGTTGTTATCTGCCAGATACTCAATCTGAGGCGCGGGCACATAGATCCAGCCGTCTGAGATAACGAGAGCGTCAGGCGTTATGAGCTTCTCATCCTGTATCAGCGTCTTCAGCGTACCGTCAGGCTCAAGTTTATCGACAGAGCGTTTCTCCACGTTGGAAAGATAAATATTCCCTGCCGCGTCAATGGCGGAGCCACCCACAGAGGGGATATCCGCAACTTTCTCAATTTGCCCCTCCAGTGCTTTATCGCTTAACCGGTGATCTTTTAATGAAGCCGTACGGATACGATAAAGCGGGCCGGTGGGGGTCGCATAGTATAACCATTGGCCGTCAAGGCTGGCCTCAATGACGTCACTGTGGACGGCGGGTCGTTTTCCGTCTTTATCCTCCAGAATCCGGCCCTGGTAGCCTTTCTGATCGATCCCCTCTGGTTTACGCAGCAATGCACTTCCGGAGAGCCGCCTTATCGTTTTTCCGGTATCAAGGTCGTGAATGATGACGCCGCCAAGCCCGGAATCAGTCACGTACACGGAGTTACCCTGTATGCGCAGGTCGTTAGGCGCACCACCCGGCGGTAAAGCTTTTTCATCAAACCGGATAACTGAAGCCGCTTCGCCTGTTGCGATGTTGAATGCGACGAGTTTTGCCGTTCCCTTTGAAGGTTGCTCACCCTGAGGAGCACCCTGATCAACCGCCCACAGCAGGCTGTCTCCGAAGTGATGGCAGGCATTAACGTTGACAAGGCTGTTGAGACCTTCATCACCCGGCGTCCATTCATTCCAGTGATTACCCGGGAAGGGGAGCAGGCCGGATTCAGTCACGCGCGCAAGCGCCGGCGACTTCTCATGCCCTTTAAAGCGGGGGAAGTTGAGAAACATGGCGCCACCGGCTGAGACAGCAATGCCGTTGGCAAGCCAGGGTGAAGTGGCGGCAACCTGTAGTTGCGGATTAACCATCGACTCTGCCACAGCGAAGGCTGCCCGCGACAGGCACAATGTTGCGAGTCCGCCCGCAATAAATTCACGTCTTTGCATCGTCTGGCCTCCGGGTAAAAGATTCAGGCTTCCGGTATCCAGCGCTGCTGAGTGGCTTCAGCGTCGTAGCGGATGCCTGAAGGCAGTGTAATAAGCTCAATGAGGACGCCAAAAGGTGTCATGCCGAACCACGTCTGATTGCCTGCCCCCTCCTCCTGAGCAAAGCAGTCTGATGGGCCTTCAAGCATTTCTGCGCCATGCGCCCGCATTCTTTCCGCAGTCTGGTGAATGTCATCCACATACACTGAGAAGTGGTTAATTCCCGGGAGCCCCGGGTGAGCAGAGCGATCCTTTGCGGGAGGATCTGTCTGGAACAGCTCCACATTGCAGCCATTCTTCAGCCGCAGCATGGACAGCCCGGTCAGCCTGAGTTCTGCAGGGAAGCCATTGAGGGGAGCCATTTTTTTACCCGGAACAAATTTATCTTCTTCAGCGGGCGGAACGATACGATAGAGCACAGATGCATCCAGTGCACCGATGAAGAAATGCTCGGCCTGCTTTAAATCAGAAACGGTAATGCCAATATGTTCAATTCCGCGGATCATCGGTTATATCCTTTTTAAAGTGATGTAAGAGGGCCAGCCGGGCTGTATCTTTAACGCTGGCACTCTGCCCTCAGAAAAAACCGGTTAAGGTTTAAGCGTGATCGGTCAGCGCCTGCGCCGCACAGATGAGAGCCAGGTGGCTCAACCCCTGTGGCATGTTGCCGCGCCACTCGCCGCTGCGGACATCAAACATTTCATTGAAGGTTTCGACGTTGCCGCGCTGGCAAAGCTTATCCAGAATCTCTTCCATCGCCTTTTCGGCTGACTGCGCTTCACCCATCGCTGCCAGCGCTTCGACCATCCAGAAAGAGCAGGCAATAAACGTGCTTTCTTCCTGCTCAACGCCGCTGTAACGGTATAGCATCGCGCTGCCGTGGCCCAAGTCCTCCTGGATGGCACGATAGGTGGCACGCATGCGTTCCGGGTTAACCGTGTTGCCATAGTGGTGTACCAGTGCCAGAGCGGCATCGAGCTTACCATCAGCGTGGGGATAGAAGAGGTAAGCCTGCTTTTCATCTGACCAGCAGTGCTCCTCAATCCATTCACTGATGCGATCCCGCTCCCGCTCCCAGCGCTGAACCCAGGTAGGTTCGATATGTTTAGCTTTTGCCAGTGATACTGAGCTGTCGAGCGCCAGCCAGCAGGCCATTTTGGAGTGGGTATAGTGCTGTTCATCCGGCAACTCCCAGATCCCGCTGTCTTTCTGACGCCACTGATCGGCACAGTAGTTCGCCAGCTCTCCCAGCATGCGCGAAGTTTCAAGATCCAGGATGTGGCCGGCACGGATGAAGAGTTCTGCCGTGGCCAGCATGTCGCCGTACATGCTGAGCTGAACCTGATCGCGTGCGTTGTTGCCGATACGAACAGGAACAGAATGCTGATAACCGCGTAAAGGGGGGTAACTTTCTGCAGGCACCACACCGCCTTCCAGCGTGTAGCAGGCACGCAGCCGGGTGCCGTGGCGTATGATGGTTTTCGATAACCAGGAAAAAGCGGCTTTACAGTCTTCCAGCGCGCCCAGGAAAACGAACGATTTGATAATCAGGCAGGCGTCACGCACCCATGCGTAGCGATAGTCATAATTCTTCTCCCCCCCAATGCCTTCGGGCAGTGAGGTGGTTGCCGCAGCGGCCAGTGCACCGGTTGGCGAGTACCAGAGGAATTTGAGAGACAGCGCCGAGCGTCTGACGTGATCTGCATAACGGCCTGCGTAGCTCAGGCTGCGCGTCCAGTCGCGCCACGCCGTATGGCTGGTTTCAATACGGGCATCAATGGCTTTCAAATCAGGCACAGCCAGCGGCTCGCGCTCCGTCACCAGCAGGGCGACCAGCGAGTGGCTTTCAGGTCGGGTGCGAAGCGTTGCGCGTATTATCCCATCGCCGCGCTCAGCGATCAGCCAGTCTTCAGTGGTGCGCAGCATCGCCATCAGGTCGGCAAGATGATAAACGTCTCCCTGTTCGGTGTTATCCCACCACGGTGAGCGTGTTTCGGCTGCGGTGCCAAAGCGTAACGTCAGGCACAGTTCAACTTCGCCCTCTATCCCTTCAATACGTCTTGCCAGTTCACTCCAGGGAAGACGACCGGCAAGCGTACTGTTAATCGACTCAGTAATGAGTACGCTGCCATCCTGCGTGATAAACCGTGTTTCAAGGACGTTGCTGCCAGGGCGGTAGGCCCGTTCCGTACGGTAATCCTCGATGGGTTCAATCTGGAAAAATCCACCGATTTCTGTGTCCAGCAGGCGGTCAAACAAGGGGGATGAATCAAGGTTTGGCGCACACCACCAGTCAATAGCCCCATCCGGGGCAATAAGTGCCACTGACCGACCTTCACCAATGGCCGCATAGTCCCCAAGACGGGCAAATCCATCTTCGCGCATCGGCGATCGTAGTATCTGATTATTCATTGCTCTTCCCTGCATGCTGAGACGACAACGTGGCCGCTTCCGGCCACGTTCTTCAAAAATCCTGCTGACACTCAGACCGTGCCGGTGCCGCCATCGGAGCACCAGACCTGACCGGAGGTAAAGCTGTTGGTGGTTTCTGCGAAGGTGACATAGAGAGGCGCAATTTCTGCCGGCTGGCCGGGGCGGCCCAGCGGGGCGGTGGCGCCAAACTGCTCAACTTTTTCCTGCGGCTGGCCGCCGCAGACCTGCAGAGGCGTCCAGTAAGGTCCTGGTGCGACAGCGTTAACGCGGATTTGCTGTTCGCCCAGCTGTTTCGCGAGGGCTTTGGTGAAGGCGGCTATCGAAGCTTTTGTCTGAGCGTAGTCCAGTAAAATGGCGCTCGGATCGTAGGCCTGTACTGAGGTGGTATTAATGATGGATGAACCGGCAGGCATGTATTCCAGCGCCGCTTTGGTTATCCAGAACATCGCGTAAACGTTGGTCTTAAATGTAGCGTCAAAATCTTCCGTAGAGAGCGTACGAATAGATTCATTAAACTGCTGCCGCCCGGCATTATTAACCAGAATATCGAGACCATTTAATTGGCTGGCAGCTTCGTTAACCAGTTTCTGACAAAATTCTTCTGAACGAATATCGCCTGGGATAGCAACAGCTTTTCGTCCTTCGGCTTCGATTAATTTTACGACTTCTGCAGCATCCTGCTCCTCATCCGGCAGGTAATTAATCGCGACATCGGCGCCTTCACGCGCATAAGCGATAGCAACGGCGCGGCCAATGCCGGAATCTCCACCCGTAATCAGTGCTTTACGACCGGTAAGGCGTCCAGTGCCCCGGTAACTGGTTTCACCGTGGTCGGGCCGTGGCTCCATTTTACTCGCCAGGCCAGGAACAGGCTGATGTTGTTTTTTAAACGGCGGCTTCGGATATTCCTGTGTGATGAGCGTTTTATTAGTGAATGAGTTCATCTGTGTCTCCTTTCTGGTGATCAAATTAAGCCTGGCAAAGTTGTGATGTTTGTCACGTTAATAGACTCAAAAAAGTAAAAAAAGAAAATTAAGCGAAACGCAATATCTGGTGAATATCAGGCATGAAAGCTGCGATCGAAAGGTAATTACTTAAATTGGGAGGTATTGGAACAGGAATATTCAAAAAAAATCGTCCCGGCACTAACAGCGTTATTGATTAATATCCATTTGCTTAAGAGAACTAACAGACTGCCTGTGACGTTGATATGATAATTTCAGTAGGTGAAGGTTTATTGATTGAACTGTCTGGTTGGGCGTTTGACCGTAAAGTGTCACCGATTTTAATCTCAGGGTACTCCTATCAGAAGCCAGCACCAATCATCATCGCGCCTGACTCAATAAACAATGGCCGCTATAAACTGGTCCGTTATACGGCACGCTATGAGCAGCACGCAGGCGAACAGGAAAATGTACATTCAGCTGCCAGTCTGCGCTGAAAACATCATACATACAGTCTGTGTTACTTATTCCCAGCCTGCCTGAACATCCCCCTGCCCGACCGCCCTTTAAGCAGCGGCCTTTCAGGCGCACTGAAGTCAGACGGTCGGAGACGAAAGATAAAACCCGCGGCACCACTCACAGCAACGAAGAACGCAGTAGTTACAGCATTCAACCCAAAGCCTTAAAAGACTTACCGACCCTTCGGGCCGGGCGGCGGCCGCTATTCAGTGGGGGCAACCCGGGTGCAGGTACGGCGCGGGTCCGGGTTGAGAGGGGCGTGTGAGCTGAGGTTCAGCTCAGTGCAGTTTTAAAATGTGACTTATTGTTTGTTGTAACTAATGAATTGCGATCCCCTCACCTGCTGGTGGGCGCTACTTCCAGGTGTGTAGGGTTATTAACGCTACAGGATTCGCAAACGGATTGAGCATTTTGATGGCGAATAATCAACATCGTTTCAACAGAAAACAACCTAAACAGAGCCCTCATTAAAGAGGGCCTGAATAAAACCATTAATATCAGGAGCCATCGCGCTTAAATCAAGCCTTACTTTTCCGGGTGCTGACCAGACCTGACTCGCTTTTACGATGCAGTAAAGGATACGCGATACTCGTCACCACGAAACTAATAATCCATGAAATATCGACGCCCGGAATTAAATTCGCATAGGGACCGGAAAAGAATGCATTTTCAACAAAGGGCACTTGCACTAAGATTCCAGCGAAATAGACCAGCAATGCCTGGGTATTGAGCAATCCATAACGTCCGCCGTCTGCACGAAATATCGCTTCAACGTCATACTTCTGCTTATTCACATAATAAAAATCCAGTAGATTAATCACAATCCATGGAATCAATACCGCAATCAACGCCAGAATCAAATTGATAAAGAAGGATACAAAGTTCTGCGATGCCGCCAGCGCGACCAACACGCTTCCCACTAATACCAGTGATGAGACCACTAAACGCACTGCGGCACCCGGCGTCCAGTGTGGACGGAACGTCTGCACAGCGGTGATCAGTGATAATACCGCGCCATACAGATTCATTGAGTTGTGGCAGATAATATTGACCAGGAACAGCACCATCAGAATAGGGCCGAGCCAGCCAGTGGCGTGGCGCACTGACATCATCGCATCGCTTGTCGGTGCGATATTGACGGCCATCATACCGAAGATAAAGGCCAGAATGGTACCGCCGCAGGCGCCTAAGTAAGTGGCTATAAACGGGCGTGCAATACCGACATTGGCGGGCAGATAGCGCGAGTAGTCAGAGGTATAGGGAGAGAAACTGATTTGCCATACCGCACCTATGCAGAAAGTGCCAAACCACCCTGCTGCACTCATGCTGCCGCGAGACCAAAAGTCTGCGGGTAAGGGTTGTGACACCATCAGCGCCAGGCCCAAAATCAGCGCCGCACCCATGATCCATGCACCAACTTTATTGATGCGATGGATAAAATGATAACCGACGATACCAATGGCGGTGGCAAGAATAGCGCCAATGACCGTGGCACTGCTTACCGGCATCGACGGAAAGACGTTGTTGATGACTTTACCGGATAGCGAAATATTCGAGATAAAGAACCCGAGATAAATCACCGTCGTAAAGCTAATCACCAGCAGCGAACCGTAGCGACCAAATTGCGCGCGGCTCTGCACCATTTGGGGAATGCCGACTTTGGGCCCTTGCGCAGAAGTTAACGCAAGGAAGATCCCGCCAAACAGATGACCGGCAATAATCGCGGTTAATGCGGAAATAACATTCAGATGAAACGTTTCGGTGGCAATCGCACCGCTGACTACCGCCAACGGTGCAATGTTGGTACAGAACCACAAGGTAAATAAACTGTGCGATTTACCGTGGCGTTCCGATTCCGGGACATAATCCACTGACTTATTTTCTATAATTTGACTCTGACGTGGTTGTGTATTCACCATACCCTCCAATTCTCAAAATGGGATTGTTTTTTAATGTGGGTAAAACCTTCCTCGCGAAAAAAAGCCACAGCCATCCCGACGAATGGTTTTTCGTCTTCTTATTAAAGAATTGGCGGTAAGACTCCCGGTGCTATTTAATGCTTAACAACTGTACCTGTGACGGTCGTCATAAATAACGACGCTGAAAATTCCAACTTTATTTCTGGCAGAGCGCGCATTGATATATGCAAACCAGATTCCCGCAAGGTGCGCATGTCAGCGCACCTTAACCCCTCAGCGCATAATAAAGGGATCGCTAATCGGCTCATCGCTGGTGCGCAGCCAGATTGTTTTCGTGGTGGTGTATTCCAACGCCGCGTCAATGCCGCCTTCTCGACCAAAGCCAGACTTACCGTAGCCGCCAAATGGCGCCAGCGGTGAAACCACGCGATAAGTATTTAGCCAGACCACGCCGCTGCGCAACTTACGCGTGACGCGATGGGCGCGAGTCAGGTTCTGGGTGAATACGCCTGCCGCCAGACCATACTCTGTGCCGTTGGCTAAACGAATCGCGTCGGCTTCATCTTTAAACGTCAGCACCGACAACACCGGACCAAACAACTCCTGCACCACGCTTTCTGCATTCGGTACGGCGCTGCAATCGAGAATGGTGGGCGGATAATAGAAACCAGGGCGATCAACCGGCTGATTGCCGATCACCAGACGCGCGCCCTGCTCGATGCTGCGACTCACTACCTGCTCGATATTGCTTTTCTGCCGCTCGGTACAAAGTGGACCAAACTGCGTCTCCTGCTGTTGCGGGCAGCCAATCACAATCCCGCGCACTTTGCTGGTGAGCTTTTCAATAAAGGCATCTTTTATCTGCTCATCCAGCAACAGACGCGATCCCGCCACACAGCTCTGTCCTGAGGCAGAGAAGATGGCCGCCACCTGCGCATTGGCTGCACTGTCTAAATCGGCATCGGCAAACACGATAAACGGGGATTTCCCGCCTAATTCCAGGGAGGTACTCGCCAGGTTTTCCGCGCTGTTGCGAATGATGTGACGTGCCGTATCTGCGCCACCAGTAAAGGCAATGTGATCAACCAGCGGATGCTGTGTCAGCACCGTGCCACATCCTTCAGCAAATCCGGTGATCACGTTGATCACGCCAGCCGGAAAACCAGCCTCATGCACCAACTCTGCAAAAGCCAGCAGTGGCGTCGGGGCAACTTCTGCCGCTTTCACCACCACCGTACAGCCGGCCGCGATGGCAGGCCCGATTTTCACCGCGGAGAGAAACAGCTGACTGTTCCAGGGAATAATGGCCGCAACCACCCCCACCGGTTCGCGTTTGATCCAGGTTTCCATATCGGCTTTGTCGATGCTGAGCGTGGCGCCGTCCATCTTGTCGGCCAGTCCGGCATAGAAGCGATAGTATTCCGCCACGTAGGCTATCTGCGCCTGGGTTTCACGGATAATTTTGCCGGTATCGAGCGTTTCCAGACGTGCCAGTTTTGGCGCGTCGCGTTCAATCAAATCCGCCAGCTTCAACAGCAATTTGCCGCGCGCACCGGCGGTTAATCCACGCCACGCGTCAGATTCAAAAGCACGTGCCGCAGCCTGAACTGCGCGATCGGTTTGCTCGCCGCGCGCTTCGGCAATGCTGGCCCACGGCTCTGCGGTGGCCGGGTTCAGCGAGGTGAACGTCGCGGCACCCGCGTCAAATTTGCCATCGATGTAGAGTTTGAAGGATTCCATGACGTCTCCGCTTAGTGAAATGCAGGTGCAACGTTTTGAATAAAGCGTTCCAGCGAAGCTTTTTTGCGCCCGAAGGTCATACCGCTGTCCAGCCACAAGGCGTACTCATCGTAGCCCATCGCCTCATAGTTTTTCAGGCGCGCGATCACCTGGTCAGGATTACCGATCGCCAGGTTTTTCCGCATGCCTTCCACGCTGTAATAGGTGTTCGCCGCGATCTCTTCTTCCGTCAGCGGCTTAATCAGGCCTTGCTCCACCGGGCGCTCGTTCTTAAACCAGGCGCCGAAGTAGTTATAAAAACGATTGAGCTCAACAGCGGCTTGCTGCGCATCTGCCTCATCCTCCGCGATGAATCCATGCTGCAGCAGCATGATTTTCAGCGGCTGATCGGGTGCGTATTCACGGCAGGCATCTTTAAAGGTGGTGATCAGGCGCGTGATCTCCTCTTCCCCCTGATGCAACGGCGTACACTGCACGTTGCAACCGTTCTTCACCGCAAACTCATGACTGTTCGGATCGCGGGCGGCGACCCAGATCGGCGGATGCGGCTGCTGTTTAGGCTGTGGCGATGACGTCGTAGACGGGAAATTCCAGAACTCACCCTTGTGTTCGTAATCCCCTTTCCACAACGCTTTCACTGCCGGAACAAGTTCACGCATGCGCTGGCCCGCTTCCCAGGCATCCATTCCCGGCATCAGACGCTCGTATTCATAGGAGTACGCACCGCGTGCAATCCCGAGGTCCAGACGCCCTTTGGTGATCAAGTCCGTCATTGCCGCTTCGCCCGCCAGGCGGATCGGATGGGTGAATGGCGCAATGATGGTGCCAGTGCCCAGACGCACGTTTTGCGTGCGGCTGGCGATATCCACCAGATTGATAAATGGGTTCGGCGCAATGGTGAAGTTCATACCATGGTGTTCGCCGGTCCAGATAGCGTGCAAACCGCCTTTATCCGCGATTTCACACAGTTCCATCATTTCATCGTACAGCTGGTCCTGCGCGTCATCCGCTGACACGCGCTCCATATGCAGGAACAGGGAAAGTTTCATACCACCTCCTGATGAGACGGAGTAAAGAAGTGGCGCACTGAGCCCTCAACTTCATCGCCGTAATAAAGCCCGTAATTACCGACGGCATTTTCGCGGATAAACCGATCGACCAGCGATTTCAACGCGCTGTCCGGCACCGGCAGTTGTGCCAGCGTGTGGACATCCACCCATTCGCCCTGCTGCACCGCTGGCAAAGTGCTGCCGGTTGGTTGCGCGCAGAGGAACACGATATGCTGCTGTTTCATCTGGCGGTCTTCCCAGATGGAGTAGACAAAACCCGGGCTGGCTTCGATGTTAAGTCCATCGAACACCTGCTTCAGGGTGTCACTGACGCTGCGGTTATTCACCGTTTGCGACGGCAGGCCGTAACCCTTCTCTTTTTTCACCACCAGCGCCTGGCCCGCCGATTCAATCAACGCACTGACCACCACGTTAGGACCGGCAATCAGAGACTCCGCATTCTGATAAGGCGTGAAGTAGGCGCCGCGATAGTAGCCCAGCCCCGGGGTGCCGCAGGAATCGAACTGCTCAACTTTGCCGATCAGGATCGCGTGGTCACCGGCATCCACCACCTGATGCATCGCGCATTCAAACCAGGCGGAGCTGTCATTCAGCAACGGCGTGCTGAACTCCCCTTTGCGCCACTTCACTAATGAGAAGCGATCGGCAATCTTCTGCGCGAAGATGTTCGACGTGTCTTTCTGCTGCTCCGCCAGGATGTTAATAGCGAAGTGCGGGCACTGAGTGAAGTTGTCGAAATTGGCGGAGCGCTTATCGATGCTCACCAGCAGCAGCGCGGGATCGAGCGATACCGAAGAAAACGAATTGGCGGTAAAACCAATCGGCTGCCCCTGCGCATCGTTGGTGGTGACCACAGTGACACCGGTCATGAAGGCGCCAAAGGCGTCGCGTAACTGTCTGCGTTTATCTGCGTCCATAAGTTACTCCTTTACAGGCTCTTTTTGCGTGACGGCGGCAGCAACCGGATTGAGGAACGATAAAATCTCTTCGTTCACGCGGTCGGCATCCGTCAGGTTCAACATGTGTTTAGCGTTAGCGACCACCACCGCCTGCCCCTGGCGCGCGGCCTGGGCCATCTGGCGCGTCATGTCTGGATTCGAATTGGCATCCAGTTCACCGGTCATCACCAACACCGGACATTGCATTTCGTTCCAGCGTTCTGAATAAAAGCGATCTCCGGCCGCAAACGCCTGATAGGCGCGGGCATAGCCGTCGAGATTCACCTGCTGCAACCACGCGCCCACTTTTTTTCGCAGGGGCTGTTCGTGGTGATCGTCACTGAACCAGCGATCCAGCGGAGCATCGAGCCGCACATTGCCGCTGGCCAGCTCTTGTGCCCGCTGCAGCACGGCGTTGCGTGCCGTGTCGTTACGTTTAAACACGCCGCTCAACACAATCGCGTGATTCACCAACTGGGGATAATCGATGGCAATCCCGGCAGTAATCAGCGCCCCCATTGAGTGTCCGGCCACGGCAAAGCTGGATTCCGATTGTGTCTTCAGGAACAGGGCCAGCCACTGCACGTAATCTTTCAGGGTGGCGGGATGGCGAAAACCGCTGCTTTCACCATGGCCCGGCATATCCACCGCGATCACGCGGAAATAGCGACTCAGCACGTCCATTTGCGGGAACCAGGCGTCAGCGTTCATGCCGACGCCGTGGATCAACACCAGCGGCGTGCCTTGTCCAGCCTCCAGGTAACTCACCTGGAGACCTAACTCAGATAGCTGCTGGGTTTTTCTGGTCATGGCCTAACTCTTTCAGGTCAAGATAACGGTTGCCGATACGATGATGCGGACGGCCGCCCAGTGCCGCGCCCAACGCGATCACAATCTCATCGCTGAATGGCGCATCATTGATGTTGAACTGCATGGTGAGGTAGTGCTCGCGCGTGCCTTCATCATCGGTGCCCATCATCGGCACCAGAATGGGCGTATTGGCTGGACCGCGGGTGTTGTTAAAGGCCAGATAGGTTTTACCCTTTACCGCTGAGCGGTAATGGTTGCCGAAATGCAGGGTGTGAATCAGCGCTGAAGCGTGCTCCAGTTCGCCGTTCAGACCGACGACGGCGCTTTTGCCATAAGCCACAACCTTGTCGCCGCCGCCCGCTTCTTTCACGATTAACCCGGTCAATAACTCGCCCAATACGGGTGCCATTTCACGAATCTTAGGGGCGAGATCTTCCACGAAACCCTCACCTGCCCACGGATTTTTCACCACGGCAGCCGCCGCAATCATCACCAGCGGTGTCGTCGCCGCTTTGCCGCCGTCGGAGTAAATGGTCTCGGTGGTAACGAACGTCTTGCGTATATCTGGATGCATGGTCAGAACCTCATTCAAGTTAACGGTTTGTTAATCTGGTGTGTCGGGAAGTGATATAACACTGAGATTTCTGGCATGTCAAAAGTTGGTATACCATCATACGGTATTAAATTTTCCGGCGGTTTTGCTATGCTTAAGCGATGCAAAACCCCGCCATGACTGGGGGGATGAGGATCAAAAAGGCAATGTGTCACCGGCGGTTTGAGCAGCGAGATGAGTGTGATTGAGGTCATAAAAATCACACGAATTATCCGGGCAGTCGTTTCATAACGGCATGAATTCACGAGATTTTGATTATTCCTCAAGGATATTTTTATTTCGTGCTCAGACCGCATGATGAAACTGTGAGCTAACGCTGATTTCAACGGGCGGGCCGGTGAGAAGTCGATAGGCGGTGGTAGCAAAGAGAGTAAAGGCGGCGTTGCTTTCAGAACGGAAACAGTGCTAATAGTTAAAACGCTTGCAGGACATGACATTGACTTCAGGCTGAATTTTTAAATTTCAACGAAGAGACGATTATGGATGCGAGTCATTCCCTAAAAATTGAAAATACGCCGGTGACGTTACGTGAACTGGCGTTGGCTAAAGTTCGTCAGGCCATTATCTCGGGATACTTTAAAGCTGGCGACCGTTTGGTTGAGCGCTCACTGTGTGATGAATTAGGTGTAAGCCGTACCGTGGTGCGCGAAGTGATTCGCTATCTGGAAGCGGAAGGTTTAATTGAAAACCTGCCGAAAAAAGGCCCGATTGTGGCGATATTAACCTGGGAAGTGGCCGAGCAGATTTACGATATTCGTATCCTGCTGGAATCCGAAGCGGCGAAAGATTGCGCAAAATTAGCCACCAGCAGTGATAAAAAGAATCTGCACAAGAAACTCCTGCGCATTGCTAAAGCCTCGCACGATCATGATGATATTGAACGCGTTGAAGCGTCTCAGGCCTTTTATGAAGCACTCTTTTCCATTGCAAAACATCATATTGCGTGGGAAATCGTCCAGCGCCTGAATAGTCGTATCAGTCGACTGCGCGCACTGACCCTGCGCAGTCCGGAGCGCCAGGTGGCGGGTTTTGAACGTATGTCGCGAATTTATGAAGCGATTGAAGAGAACAATGCCGAACACGCGAAAGAGGCCGTCAAACAGCATCTTTCAGAAGCGGCCACGCTGGCTAAATCTATTCTGACTGCCGAGGAAAAATAATGTCTGCTTATTGGATCGCCCACGTCAATATTGAGGATGCACAGCAGTACCAGAATTATATTGAGCTGGCACCGCTTGCGTTTAAAAAATATCAGGCGAAATTTATCGCTCGCGGTGAAAATGCCACCTCACTTGAGGGCGATGAATTCAAGAAACATGTGATCATTGAATTCCCCGATTATCAAACGGCGCTGGACTGCTATCATTCTGACGAGTATCAGTTAGCCAAAAAGCAGCGTGAGAACGTGGCAACGGCCATGATTACCATTGTGGATGGGCTGGCGTAGGTTTTTGGGTAGCAATATTACTCAAGTAGCAGCAATGATGAGAAGCATAGAGGACGGGTATGAGGGTATCTCGACTACTTGCTCACCATCCTTGTGAAAGAATTGGATGGCTGCATTTAGGTGGGTGGCCTGATTCAGGCCATTATCCTTGCGCGCACCCTCACCTTTTACAGCCCAAAATCGCTTTAACTCTCCAGATTGCCAATCACCCCATAATCTGAACACAGATCACAAAATCGGCACGCATAATTTTGTAATCGATTACTTTAAGTTAATTTGTAATCGATTACTTATGATAAGGAGCTGAATTAAGATGAAAAAATTGATGGTTTTGGCTGGGATATTATCCATGTTGAGTGCTGTGCCCTCGCAGGCGTCAGCAGCAGGTGTTGAAGATGAAATTGGACTGCAGATGTACACCTTACGTAATGTCGGCACCCCGGCAGAACAGTTCGCCATGGCCCATAAAGCGGGCTTCGAGCACGTTGAGCTGGTAGGCACGCAGGGTCTGGCAGCCAAAGAGCTGAAATCCTTGCTGGATAAAAATCACCTGACCGTAACCTCATCCCACGTGCAATTAACGGCACTGGAGAGCGACTACACGCAGACCGTGGCGTTCAATAAAGCGGTGGGTAATCACACCATCGTGGTTCCGTGGATCAAACCGGAAGATCGCCCGGACAGCACCAAAGCATGGATAGACTATGCACAACGCCTGGATAAACTCGGCGCGAAACTGCGTAAAGACGGCATGCAGCTCGCTTACCACAATCATAATTTCGAGATGAAAAAGTACGATGGCGTGACCGCGCTTGAGATCATCTTCAATCACTCACGGGCAGAAAATCTGAAACTGGAGATGGACGCGGCGTGGGTTTCACGCGGCGGTCAGGATCCGGCGCGCCTTTTGAAAGAGTATCCGGGACGGATCTATGCGATCCACGCCAAGGATAATGCGTCGATTGGTATCCGCGACGATGAGATGAATTTTGCGCCGCTGGGCGAAGGCTTGCTGGACTGGAAAACCATTCTGCCTGCCGCCAAAGCCAGCGGCGTGAAGTGGTTTATCATTGAGCACGACAAGCCGAAGGATGCCTGGAGCATCATCACCACTTCACATCAGAATCTGCGTGCGGCGCTGGAAAAACTGCCGCATTAAGCGATCAAGCACTGGCGCGCACGATCAGGCGCCAGTCCATCATGACGCGCTCAGTTGGCGATTGCGGGTCGTCAATCTTCTGCAGCAGCAGGCTGAACGCGGTCCGCCCGATATCGCGTGATGGCTGCGCGATGGTGGTCAGAGGCGGAGAGATCATTTCAGCCAGTTCCGACCCGTCAAAGCCTGCAACGGCGATATCTTGTGGCACCTGATGTCCCGCGGCCTGGATAGCGGCCATCGCCCCGGCCGCCAGCGTGTCGGAGACGGCAAATACCGCATCAGGCTGCGTATCCGCGTTGAGTAACGCTTCCATCGCGCGCTTGCCAGCGTTGTAGCTTAGATCACTGGCGTAACTCACCGCCTGCCAGGACAGACCGCGCTGTTCCAGTTCCTGCTGATAACCCTGCTGACGCAGTTGGGCGTACTTATAGCTCAAATCATGATTGATCAGGGCAATGCGTTTGCGTCCGCTGGCCACCAGATGCGCCACCAGCTGGCGCGAAGCATGAACATCATCAATACCCACACAGGAGATATCGCCGGCATCGGCGTATTCGGCACACTGCACCCAGGGCATGTTGCCGATCAGCTGTGTCAGTTCAGTCAGGGTGGTGAAAGCATCCATGGTGATCACCCCATCGACCATTTTGCCTGCCAGCATTTGCAGGCTTGAGCGGGAGCGATTGATGTCCGATCCGGAGTTACACAACAGAATGCGGTAGCCATTCTGCTCGGCCTGCTCTTCGATACCTTTCACAATTTCAGCGCAAAACGGGTTGGAGATATCAGAAACCAGCACCAGCACCATGGAGCTCCGCGCCGTGCGCAGCTGACGGGCTAACAGATTTGGCTGGTAGTTGCTGGCTTTAATGGCTTCCAGCACCTTATCCCGGTTCTTATCCTTTACGGTGTCACTGTTATTAAGCACGCGTGACACCGTGGCCACGGAAACACCGGCCAGCTTCGCGATTTTCTGAATGGACATGAGGACTCAACTTCCTGCGTCAGTTTCTGAATTGCAGGCTACCATAAATCGACGCGTGACAATAAGTTAGGCGGGGTGGCTTATGCGGAAGATCAGGCGCGCCGGAACGCGCCTGTGTATCAAATGCTGACGTCGACCCAGCGTTGATCGCGATGGCTTTTAACGATCGCCTCAACGATGGCCATCACCTGCGCCCCATCGCTGAAGTCGGCAAAATGCCGTTCGTCTTGCGCCGGCATTTCACCCTTCTCCACCGCCTGATAAAACTGCTGCATCATGGCGCGAAATGCATCGGGCCAGCCTTCGATGTGCCCGCCAGGAAAACGGGCACGGGCGGCAACATCGCGGTTCATCAACGACGCATCGTCCGTCAGGGTTTGATTGGCCTGATGACGATGACCGACCCACAACTGTTGTGGCACTTCCTGATCCCACGCCAGCGAGGCCTGACTGCCACTCACCTCCAGATAAAGGCGATTTTTGCGCCCCGCCGCCACCTGTGACACGCTCAGACAGCCTTTACTGCCATCATCGAAGCGCAGCAGCACAAAGCCCAGATCTTCCGTATTCACCGGACAATCCTGATACTGAGCCTGCTGTGTCTGCGCGCTGAAGGTGGCCTGACCCGCCAGATTGGCTTTGCGTGTGGGCCAGACGATGGCGAGGTCGGCCATCACCGCCACTATCTTGCGGCCTGTAACAAACTGTATGGTGTCGCACCAGTGAGAACCGATATCCGCTACTGCACGCGATGCACCGCCCTTGTCGGCCTCCACACGCCAGTTGTAATCCGTCTCTTCCAGCATCCAGTCTTGTAAGTAGCTGCCCTGAACGGCAAAGGTGCGGCCCGTTTCGCCGCTGCGCACCATGCTCGCGGCTTGCTGGACCATGGCAAACTGTCGGTACACGAAGCTGACCCCGTTGACCACGCCTGCCTGTTCTGCCAGTGCCACTAATTCACGCGCTTCGCCCATCGTCATGCAAAGTGGTTTTTCCGAGAACAGGTGCTTGCCGGCGAGTAAAACCTGCTTATTGATGGCGGCATGGAGGTGATTGGGCGTACAATTGTGAACAGCATGCAGCTCTGGATGCTGTAAAAAGGTGACAATGTCACCATAGGCGTGCGGCACGTGCAATTGCGCCGCCTGGGCTTGTGCTTTCTCCAGCGTGGAGTCGCACAGAGCCACGACATTGATGTTGCCGAGGCGACGTAGTGCCTCAATGTGCGCGGGGCCGATAAATCCGCTGCCGATAATCCCGACATTAATCATTTACGACTCCTCATTAAGTCCGAGCTGTGCACGGATACTGCCGCTGTCATCCTGCGCGGCAAAATCATCAAATGCTCGACTGGCGACCGGAATGATGTGACGTTGAATGAATTCAGCCCCTTCCCGTGCACCGGTTTCCGCATCTTTTAGGCAGCATTCCCACTCCAGTACCGCCCAGCCGTTGAAATCGTACTGCGCCAGTTTGCTGAAGATGCTTTTGAAATCAATCTGCCCGTCGCCTGGCGAACGGAAACGCCCGGCGCGATCGATCCAGTTTTGATAGCCGCCATACACCCCGCTACGACCGTTGCGCTGATACTCCGCATCTTTGACGTGGAAGGCTTTGATACGTGAATGATAGATATCGATGAACTGCAGGTAATCAATGTGCTGAAGATGCAGATGGCTGGGATCAAACAGGATATTGCAACGAGGATGGTGGTTCACCTGTTCAAGGAAACGCTCAAAGGTGGCGCCATCGTGCAGGTCCTCGCCTGGGTGTAATTCGTAACACACATCCACGCCATGCTGATCATACACATCCAGCACTGGCTGCCAGCGACGGGCGAGTTCCTTAAAGGCCTCATCCAGCAACTGCGGGTTGTGCGGCGGCCACGGGTAAACATAGGGCCAGGCGAGCGAGCCAGAGAAAGTGGCATGGGCAGTCAGTCCAAGTTTACTGGAGGCGACTGCGGCATGTTTGACCTGCTCGATCGCCCAGGCCGTGCGCGCTTCCCGCTTGCCGCGCAGGTGTGCCGGTGCAAAATTATCAAAGGCAGCGTCATGCGCAGGATGCACGGCAACCAACTGCCCTTCCAGATGCGTCGATAACTCGCTGATGCTGAGGCCATACTGCTTCAGCAATCCCAGCACTTCATCGCAGTAAGTCTGGCTGGTGGCTGCGCGTTGCAGATTAAATATCGCCGGGTGATTGCACGGGATCTGCAATGCCTGAAATCCCAAAGCGGATGCCCATTTCGCCAATCCTTCCAGTGAATTGTACGGGGCATCAGCGCCGATAAACTGTGAAAGGAAAATGCCCGGACCTTTTAACGTTTTCAAAAAACACCTCCAGTAACAACAAAAACTCAATCGCGATACTTAAATGTGAACATAAACAACAGGGCAATCACGGCAGCCGCGATCGCCGGGATCCACCAGAATATGCCCCAACTGGCGGCCGATACCTGACCCGCGACCAGATGGTTATACAGCGCACCTGAAATCTGTGATCCCAGCAGCATGCCGATACCGTAGGTGAACATCACAATCATGCTCTGCGCTTGTCCTTTGACTTTGTCTCCCGCAATGCGGTCGGTGTAGATGAAGCCGACGACAAAGAAGAAGTCGTAACAGACGCCGTGCAGCAGAATCCCCAGCCAAATCAGCGCGCGTCCCTCCTCGCCCATGCCCATGGCAAACAGCGCATAACGCACAAACCAGGCGCACATGCCGACCAGCAGCATGTATTTCACGCCCAGTCGGCGAAACAGCAGCGGAATCACCAGCATGAAGAAGATTTCAGACATCTGGCCGAGGGACATCAGTGAGCTGACGTTTTCAACACCGGCGTCGGCCAGCCAGGAAGCGGTGTAGGCGTAGTAAGTGCCCAGCGGAATGGAAATCAGCGTGGCGCAGAGCGAAAAAATGAAGAAGTGACTGATTTTCAGCAGGGCAAACGCATCAGCACAGAACAGATCGCGCGGTCTGAATGGCATACCTTTAGCGGGTGCGGGCGTATGCGGCAGCGTGAGGCTATAGAGCGCCAGCACCACGGAACAAATCGCCGCCACCGTGAAGACGCTGACACTGGAGGCGATTCCCGTGAACCCGATGAACAGGCCAGCGACAATCCAGCCAATGGTGCCGAACACGCGCACTACCGGGAAACTCTTCTCGCTGCTGGCGAGACTGTGGAAGGCAATATTATTGGTCAGTGCCAGCGTGGGCATGTAGCACAGCGTGTAACCGAACAGTAAGCCGATCAGCAGCGCGCCGTTCTCGGCAATCATCGCCTGAGGCACAAACCACAAAATCACTGCACCGGCCAGATGCATCACCGCCAGGACTTTTTGTGAAGGGAAAAATCGGTCCACCAGCATGCCGAGAACAAACGGCGAAAGAATGGAAGCAATCGGGCCCGCCGAGAAAGCATCGCCAATCAGCAAGGACATGTTGTGCTGCGTCATCACCAATCCCAGCGTGACCGACCAACTGCCCCAGATAAAGAACTGAAGAAACATCATCAGCGACAGCCGTGGGACCAGCATGCGCTGCATTGCCTGGTCTTGCGCGGTGCCTTGTGTTGCAGCAACCATATCCAACCCCCAAAAAGTAATCGATTACAAAATGCGAGAAAATAAAAGTAATCGATTACAAAAAGGAAATCATCGTGGCTGATCACAAATTTTTACTTAGGTGGAAACGGAGGATTAATGGCTGATGAATGGGGACGAATAGACCATACAAGGATTGAGCCGCCTAACGATGAGTCCTTGTGAGCGTTAACAGCCGCCGAACTATCCCAGACAATTTCAACGCTCACAATTTCCCATGCTGTGCACGCTCTCTCAATTTATCCATGTGAGAAGTGACCTCCTCATGGCTGATATACTCCCCATGGTCGGAATCATGTCGCTCAAAAGCTTGGGTGATTTGCTGTTCAAGCAAGATATCGTGCTCATGATTTTGATGACGACGTTCTTCATCAGCTAACTCAACAGCTCTTTGACGCATAAGCTCAGTCAGGCTGAGATTGACCCGTTCAGCAGCCTGCATAGCCAATCTTTTGGTTTCATCATCAATTCGAAAATGTTTGGTGCTGCTCATTCTGATCTCATGCGTAGTGTCGTTTGTACTGTCATTATGGGGGAGCTATTTTGTGAATGTCATCCTGTCATTCTATTGCTTAACACAGTGTGAAAACGACATGTTGGCCGGGCTGGATTTAAGGCTTAGCCTATTTTCCCTAAGCACCATGATGGTCGTTTAAGACTTAATGTGGTGGATGTTTAATTCACTATGTCGCGACTTATGCAATTGGGTTGAACTGTAAGTGTTCATTTTAATGGTTCTTCAACCCCCTCTCTTATCCGGTTAAAGTGAACTCATTAGCTTCAAGCAACACTCACTCGACACACTATGACCGTATTCATAAAAGCTCTATAATGAACTCTTATTCATCTTTAATGACATTCAGGGCTTTTAAAATGACTCTTAACCTCTTTACTGAATCTCAATTGATTGCAGGACTGGGGCAACGTCTGAAGGAGCAACGTCTTAGGCGCAATCTTCTCCAGAAAGAGTTGGCTGATAACGCAGGGATTTCAGTGTCAGCGCTAAAAAAACTAGAAAATGACGGTAAGGTGACGTTAGAAAACTTTATAAAGGCCGTGTTTGCGCTCCGTCTTGAAAGAGAAATGATGAATTTGTTTGCACCACCCGCATTGAGCATCGCGCAGGTTGAGGCACTGAATGCTCCGTCCCGACAAAGGGCAACGAAGCGTGGTTTGAAAAAACTAAATTCATCTTCTTAAAAACTTTTGCCTGCAAGCCATTGACTTTGCTTCTTCGCAGCGCCTTGAAGTGAAAAGTTATCAATTCGATCGTTTACTGAACATGTGAGTGCACTTTTAAACGTATAAAGCATAAAGATCTTATCCGCATGATATTAACTACCCTAATTTCACGCGTCATCCCTTATCCCGCAGAATTGAACCACGATCCGTCATGGCTATCTTGCATACCGTTATGACGATTCGCAGTGATGAATCGCCACGGATTTAACAGACACCTCAGAGTCATTTAAGATGACTAAAAGA
Organism: Pantoea sp. GL120224-02; assembly: GCF_900215395.1. Classification (NCBI taxonomy): domain Bacteria; kingdom Pseudomonadati; phylum Pseudomonadota; class Gammaproteobacteria; order Enterobacterales; family Erwiniaceae; genus Pantoea; species Pantoea sp. GL120224-02. The sequence goes on from NZ_OBEC01000019.1 coordinate 29,394, forward strand.
GAGGTGCCCATGAGCGGTAAGCGTTATCCTGAAGAGTTTAAAATTGAAGCAGTCAAACAGGTTGTTGATCGTGGTCATTCTGTTTCCAGTGTTGCAACACGTCTCGATATCACCACCCACAGCCTTTACGCCTGGATAAAGAAGTATGGTCCTGATTCTTCCACTCATAATGCACAGTCAGATGCTCAGGACGAGATCCGCCGTCTTCAGAAAGAGCTGAAGCGGGTGACCGACGAACGGGATA
>NZ_OBEC01000020.1:0-26985 GCF_900215395.1 Pantoea sp. GL120224-02
CGACTTGCATGTGTTAGGCCTGCCGCCAGCGTTCAATCTGAGCCATGATCAAACTCTTCAATTTAAAGTTTGATTTGCTGAAACAAGTTCAGCGATGCTCATCTGTAAAACGTCATAATGAATTTCATTATGTGTTCACTCGTGAGACTTGATATTTTTTACGTCCGGAGACGCTGATATCAATCCTGCGAGTGCCCACACAGATTGTCTGATAAATTGTTAAAGAGCGGTGCAATCAGCGCCTTAAGCTGCTGTTGCGAGGTGGCGTATATTACGCTTTCCTCCTTCAGAGTCAAACACTTTTTTCAGCATTTTTTCTCTGGCGGAAGTTCTTAGCGAAGCTTCCTGTCAACACCGCACTTCGTAAACCGTTGTGCCGTTTCGATGGATGCGCATTATAGGGAGTTGTTCGCAGCGCGCAACCGCTAAATTCAATAAAAACAACCGTTCGCTGCATTCCACAGCAAAACCCCGCCTTATACCCACTTACACACAGTGTTATCCACATTCATCTGCACAAATGAATTTAGGCGAGCATCGCGCAAACGTTTTCGCTACAATGCCCGGCGACGTCAAGGATGCCCCTTTTGGGGCGTTACATGAAGCAAGTACTCTCTTCTATATATAAGAGAAGCGCTAAGCTTGATGTAACGCTCTTACTTATGCGAAACAAAGCCAAGGGATAAAACCACCATGCAACAACGTCGTCCAGTACGCCGCGCTCTTCTCAGTGTTTCTGATAAAGCCGGTATCCTCGAATTTGCTCAGGCACTCTCCAGCCGTGGTGTTGAGCTGCTCTCCACAGGTGGTACTGCTCGCCTGCTGGCAGATGCGGGCCTGCCCGTCACCGAAGTCTCTGACTACACCGGTTTCCCGGAAATGATGGATGGACGCGTCAAAACGCTGCACCCGAAAGTGCATGGCGGTATTCTGGGCCGTCGCGGCACCGATGATGCGATCATGGCCGAGCACGCGATCAACCCTATCGATATGGTGGTGGTAAACCTTTATCCCTTCGCTCAAACCGTTGCCAAACCCGATTGCTCACTGGCAGACGCGGTAGAGAATATCGATATCGGTGGCCCAACCATGGTGCGCTCCGCTGCGAAGAACCACAAAGATGTGGCAATCGTGGTGAAGAGCAGCGACTACGAGGCCATCATCGCCGAGCTGGACGCCAACGAAAACTCCCTGACGCTGGACACCCGTTTCGATCTGGCGATCAAAGCCTTCGAACACACCGCAGCCTACGACAGCATGATTGCCAACTACTTTGGCAGCCTGGTACCGGCTTATCATAGCGACAGCAAAGAGCCTGCCGGCCGCTTCCCACGAACGCTGAACCTCAACTTCATCAAGAAGCAGGATATGCGTTACGGCGAGAACAGCCATCAGGACGCTGCCTTCTATATAGAAGAGAATGTGGCAGAAGCTTCTGTTGCGACTGCACAGCAGGTACAGGGCAAGGCGCTCTCTTACAACAACATCGCGGATACCGATGCCGCACTTGAGTGTGTGAAAGAGTTTGATGAAGCCGCTTGCGTGATCGTTAAGCATGCTAACCCGTGTGGTGTGGCAGTGGGCGGTTCGATTCTTGACGCCTATGAGCGCGCTTACAAAACTGATCCAACTTCTGCTTTTGGCGGCATCATCGCTTTCAACCGTGAATTGGATGAAGCCACTGCCCAGGCGATCATCAGCCGTCAGTTTGTCGAAGTGATCATTGCCCCTTCAGCCAGCGAAGCGGCACTTAAAGTTACCGCAACAAAACAGAACGTTCGCGTGCTGGTTTGTGGACAGTGGCAGGGCCGTGTTGCTGCACTGGACTTCAAGCGTGTTAATGGCGGCATGCTGGTTCAGGATCGCGATCTCGGTATGGTTGATGCCAGTCAGCTGCGAGTCGTGACTAAGCGCCAGCCAAGCGAGCAGGAACTGCGTGATGCGCTGTTCTGCTGGAAAGTAGCCAAGTTCGTGAAATCCAACGCCATTGTCTACGCACGTGACAATATGACTATCGGCATAGGCGCCGGACAGATGAGCCGCGTTTATTCTGCCAAAATTGCCGGTATCAAAGCAGGCGACGAAGGTTTAGAAGTTAAAGGTTCAGCCATGGCGTCTGATGCTTTCTTCCCGTTCCGCGATGGTATCGACGCAGCGGCTGCTGTAGGTATCAGCTGTGTGATTCAACCAGGTGGTTCTATCCGTGATGATGAAGTGATTGCCGCCGCTGATGAGCACGGTATTGCGATGATCTTCACCGACATGCGTCACTTCCGCCATTAATAGCCTGGAGCCGTATAGATGAAAATTTTAGTGATTGGTAATGGTGGACGTGAACACGCGTTGGCATGGAAAGCAGCACAGTCACCGCTGGCCGAAACGGTCTTTGTTGCACCGGGCAACGCGGGTACCGCACTGGAACCTGCACTGCAGAACGTGGCGATCAGCGCCACTGACGTTCCTGCACTGTTAGCCTTTGCTCAGAAAGAGAAGATCGATCTGACCATCGTAGGCCCAGAAGCGCCGCTGGTGATTGGCGTGGTCGATGCGTTCCGTGCAGCGGGTCTGAAAATCTTTGGCCCAACGCAGGCGGCTGCACAGCTGGAAGGATCAAAAGCCTTCACCAAAGATTTCCTGGCACGCCAGCAGATCCCTACCGCTGAATACCAGAACTTTACGGAAGTTGAGCCCGCGCTGGCTTACCTGCGTGAGAAAGGCGCACCGATCGTGATTAAAGCGGATGGTCTGGCAGCCGGTAAAGGGGTTATCGTCGCGATGGAACTGGCTGAAGCGGAAGCTGCAGTGCAGGACATGCTGGCAGGTAACGCTTTCGGCGATGCAGGCCATCGTATCGTCATTGAAGAGTTCCTCGACGGCGAAGAAGCCAGTTTTATCGTGATGGTGGATGGCGACAACGTGTTACCCATGGCCACCAGCCAGGATCATAAACGTGTAGGCGATGGTGATACCGGCCCGAATACCGGAGGCATGGGCGCTTACTCGCCAGCCCCGGTTGTCACCGATGAGATCCACCAGCGTGTGATGGACCAGATTATCTGGCCAACCGTTAACGGCATGAAAGCGGAAGGCAACACCTATACCGGCTTCCTATATGCCGGCCTGATGATCGATAAAGCCGGTCAGCCGAAAGTGATCGAGTTCAACTGCCGCTTTGGCGATCCAGAAACCCAGCCGATCATGCTGCGTCTGCAGTCAGATCTGGTTGAGCTGTGCCTGGCCGCAGTGGATGGCAAACTCGATAAGCAGACCTCGCAGTGGGATCCACGCCCATCGCTGGGTGTCGTGCTGGCGGCTGGCGGCTATCCCGCGGATTACAACACCGGTGATCAAATCCACGGTCTGCCGCTGGAAGAAGTGCCGGACGGTAAAGTGTTCCACGCGGGCACCACGATGAAAGATGATGTGGTGGTCACCAACGGTGGACGCGTGCTGTGCGTCACTGCCCTGGGCGAAGATGTGGCTGCCGCGCAGAAGAATGCCTATGCGCTGGCGAAACATATTTCCTGGGAAGGCAGCTTCTGCCGTAAAGATATTGGTTACCGCGCGATTAATCGCAAGTAATCATCAAGGGGCGCGCTCTGCGCCCCTTGTTTTTTCCCAACTCAGAAATCACTCTCTTTCGGCTGCCAGCTACACTCATCCTCTGGCGTCGCCCGCAACAACTGCACGCCTTCAGGTGCCTCCAACCATGACACCATCAACGACTGTGGCTGGTTTTGCTGCTGCTGAGATAGCGTGGCAATGATTCCGCTATCAAAGGGTGCATTCACCACTTTGCCATCACAATCGCGCACCTGCGTAGCGCCCAGCCAATGCCCCTGCTTCAGTAATACACGGCCACTCAGCAACGCATTACTTTGCTCCAGCATACGTTGCGCGTCGAAACGATAGAGCTCAACCGTATCACCACTTACCGCTTCACGACGGCCGGCCAGCTGACGCTGCATAAAATTAAGATTGCCCAGATGGTCAAAACGCAGCGTCACGTCATCGGGTTGCTCACCCGCCACAATGCGCTCAACGCTGATCAGGTGGTTCTGTTGCCAGTTGTAGTCAGTGGTTTCCATGGCATCGCCATTGAAAGGGGTATAAACAGTGCGAAGATGGACAGCCTGATGGTCACTGTTCTTGCGCCAGATGCGCACAGTGCCACGATCGGCCAGATAGCCACTTGCCGTAAAGGCAGGGAGATCAGAGGTGGAACTACAGCCCGCGAGCAGCGCACCGAGTAACAGGGCGCAGACGCGCTGAGTAATCGTGTTCAGCATGACAGGCCCCAATAACAAAAAGGGGCGTGTCGCCCCTCTTTTAAAGCTTAAACCGCGATGCGGAAAACTTACTTAACAGCGTCTTTCAGAGCTTTACCAGAGACGAACGCTGGCACGTTAGCTGCCGCGATTTTGATCTCTTTACCAGTCTGTGGGTTGCGACCGGTACGCTCAGCGCGGTGGTTCACTTTAAAAGTACCAAAACCAACCAGTTGTACAGCATCACCTTCTTTCAGAGACTCAGTGATCGCAGCCAGGGTAGATTCCAGCGCAGCTTTAGCCTGGGTTTTTGACAGGTCAGCTTTCTCTGCGATCACATCAATCAGTTGAGTCTTGTTCATAAGTTATCCTTAAAGTGTATTTATCGCTTGCTAAGCAACGAGTGCGAGGGAAAAGCCATATTCTGGCACTCTTCAACCTGCACGCAAAGATAGCCACAATTTTCAGCCCCCCAAATGTAGACCAGACAGGGGGCTGATGTGAAGCCTCCAGGCGCGGTAATTCAGGCCTGAAGTCACGTTTTATCGCCTTATTGCTGAAAAAGTATACCGATGTTACTGATTCCCGCTTCGCGCAGGTCAGAACGTAACCCTTTAATCAGCTCAAGGTCGCGCTCTTCGCAGTCTGCCAGCAGACGGAAAATCTCCCACTGCAGATCCCATTCATCAATCACCGCCTGATTTTCACGCAGCTCTTCATCGGTCATTTCACGACCGGCCTGCGTCATTTCAAGGATAGCGACGGTGGTGATCGAGGTGCGACTGACTTCGATTGCGTGCTCCAGAGTTTCGCCGCTGAGTTGTGCATGCACAACTTCGCTCAACGCAACACAGGCATCGATTGCTGGGTGGACACCATAGATATCAAAATCATCGCCATTCGGAATCGCAGACTCCAGCTTCTCCAGTTGGCTATCGAAGTTAATTTTGGCGTCTTTGACCGTCAGGCTTTCCCAGATAAGGTCAAGGATGCGACGATAGAGTTGCGGATCGGCGAATTCAGTCTGCTGACAGAAGGCCCAATAATTGGGGAACATCCGCTCGCACAGACAGGCCATAAAGGTCATATGCTGCCAGCTTTCCAGCTTCGCCAGACGCAAATGGACGGGGTTCTGTAACATCAAACTTACTCTCAATAGGTTAGCTGGCGGCAGTGTACCGCAAAAGCCGCGCGCAAACAGCGTTAACGCGCATTTTGCCAACGCAGAAACGCAGGACGCCCCGAAGCAACCGCATCGGCCCAGCGTGTAGGCTCGGGCAAACGATAGCCCGCGGTACATTTCTCCACCCAATTCAGTGCGCTGTCCATACTGACACGATGCCCGGTTGAGACGAACAAAGGGTTGCAGCGCGCTTTACTGCGCCACACCCAACCAATTTGTTCGCCTTTATCCATCAGTGGCTGGCGGCTCCCCGGTTCAGCATCCAATTCGGTAAAACGCCCGCAGAGCCGTTTTTTCGCCACGCCAATGGTTGGAACATCCACCAGCGAGCCAAAATGCGCAGCCACGCCGAGGCGACGGGGATGGGCAATACCATGACCATCAACAAATAAAAGATCGGGTTGGTGTGTGAGCTGCTGCCAGGCTGCAAGCAGTGCGGGGACTTCGCGAAACGATAAGAAACCCGGGATGTAAGGCATGGTGGTCGCGAGGCGTGCTATACGGTGCTCCACGAGTTGCAATGAGGGATATTCTAATACCACCAGTGCCGCACGCGTGATGTCACCTTCCTGTTCAAAACCGACGTCCGCACCGGCGATAAAACGAGGCGGCAGGACGTCGAAATCATCCTGCCGCACCACGTTAGCAGCGCGTTGTAACTGTTCAGCCCGCAGCGCGGCTAAATCCATGCTTAACCCTGATGATAAGGGCGAGACAGACGATGTACGGCTTCGACGAATGCACCGGCGTGCTCTGGCGGCACATCCTGATGAATGCCATGGCCCAGGTTGAAGACATGCCCTTCACCCGTGCCAAAGCCTTCAAGGATAGTGGCCACTTCCTGCTCGATACGTGCCGGAGGCGCATACAGCATGGAAGGATCCATGTTGCCCTGCAACGCAACTTTGTCACCCACGCGACGACGCGCATCGGCAATATCGGTGCTCCAGTCCAGTCCCAGCGCATCACATCCGGTCGCTGCGATAGCCTCCAGCCACTGACCACCACCTTTGGTGAACAGCGTAATCGGCACGCGGCGACCTTCGTTCTCGTGCAGCACGCTATCGACGATTTTGTGCATATAGTAGAGTGAAAACTCACGGTAATCGCGGCCGGTCAGCACGCCGCCCCAGGTGTCGAAGACCATAATCGACTGTGCACCGGCTTTGATCTGGGCGTTCAGGTAATGGATGACACTGTCAGCCAGCTTATCCAGCAGCTTGTGCAGGGTTTGCGGCTCGGCATACATCATCTTTTTAATTTTGGTGAACGCTTTGCTGCTGCCGCCTTCAACCATGTAGGTCGCCAGCGTCCACGGGCTGCCGGAGAAGCCGATCAACGGCACTTCGCCTTTCAGGTTATGGCGAATGGTACGCACCGCATTCATCACATAACCCAGCTCATCTTCTGGATCCGGAATCGGCAGTTTGTCTACATCTGCACGGCAGGTAATAGGATTTGAGAAGCGCGGACCTTCGCCCGTTTCGAAATAGAGCCCCAGCCCCATCGCATCAGGAATCGTCAGGATATCGCTGAAGAGGATCGCGGCATCCAGCGCATAACGACGCAGCGGCTGCAGGGTGACTTCGCACGCCAACTCCGCATTCTTACACAGCGACATAAAATCACCGGCTTCAGCACGCGTGGCTTTGTACTCCGGCAAATAACGCCCGGCTTGTCGCATCATCCATACAGGGGTGACATCCACCGGCTGACGTAACAGGGCACGCAGATAACGATCGTTCTTCAGTTCACTCATAATGGGCTCTCTCATGCTAAGGCCGCCAGTGTAGCATTTTCACGGCGCGCTGGCGCGACACAGGGCAACGGTATCTTCAATCAACCGCCGTGCCACCGTGCCCGGTGGCGGTAACAAGGGCAAATCGTCATAGCGATACCAGCCGGCATCCAGCAACTCTTTGCCATCATGCTGCAACTCACCGCCCTCATATTCGGCCATAAATGCCATCATTAATGAATGCGGGAACGGCCAGGGCTGCGAGGTGACGTAGCGGACATTTTTAACCCGGACGTTGCTCTCTTCCATCACTTCACGCGCGACGGCCTGCTCCAGCGTCTCCCCGACCTCAACAAAGCCAGCTAATACTGTGTAAATGCTGTTGCGATGACGTGCATGGTTGGCCAGCAGAATCTCCTCCCCCCGGCGAATCGCTACGATGATGCACGGTGCAATCTGCGGGTAATAGCGCTCGCGGCAATGGTGACACAGGCAGGCAAATTCGCGTTTACTGAGGTGCATTTCGTGGCCGCAGTAGCCACACCAGCGGTGTGAGCGGTAGAATTCGGCGAGTTGAACTCCACGCCCAACCATCTGAAAAAGCCCAACATCTTCGTCGATAAGCTGGCGAACAGAGCCCATATTGTCAGGTCGTGATTCACGTATCAGCCAGACATTCTCCGCCTGCCATTCGCCAATCAAAATCGCGGTTTTTCCAGTCAGGCCAAAATCGCCGGATAAGCCATGCGGCAGTTCACCTTGCGGTAACCAAAGTTTTTGTTCATGGCTGACAATCCACCAGCCAGCGTCTACGCTTGAGATCTCACGTTGCATCTTATTCGTTGTCCTTAGCGTCAAATGGCACGCTGAAATCCTGATGTTAAGTGTGGAATGGATAACTATAACTCACCCGGAGCCCCATATGCTTACCCAGTTAGATGACCTGGCCAGGCGTGTAAGTGGCGGTAATGAACTCGTTGATGCGTGGCTGCGCGCGCGCCGACAGTTGCTTGTCAGCTATTACGCATTAATTGGCATCAAGCCAAACAAAGAGGCGCTCAGTGCCCTGGATGAACAGGCGCTGGATGCGTTTTGTCACGGCCTGGTTGATTACCTCTCAACCGGTCATTTCAGTATTTATGAACGCATTATCAGTGAGATGGAGGGCGATAGCCCACTCATTGCGGCAGCCCAACTCTATCCCGCTCTGGAAGCGAATACCGATCGCATGATGCAACTGTATGACAGCCATCTGCAGCAGGCCATCAACGACGATAACTGCGTAGAATTCCAGAAGGCGTTATCCGAAGTGGGTGAAGTGCTGGAGTCGCGCTTCACGCTGGAAGATAAGCTGGTGCAACTCGCCTGGGATAACCAGCTGGCGCGCCCACCGGTCGCCAATGAAAGCAGCATGGCTCGCCCCGCTTAACTTCGGCCCCATGTAAAAAACTTGTTATTCCGAAAAAGCCCTCTTATGCTGAATGGGCTTTTTTATTGAGGCCTATTCACGTTTTTATGCGTCTCTTTAAAGCAATCTAGAGTCAAATTTTGCGATATAAGCGTAGCGTGCGCAGCCAGTTCACGCTCGGACAGCGCGCAGTGGCCGGAGCGTACACGTAGTACGTGACGGACACGAGCACTACCCTGGCGTGAAATGGCCAGCAAAGTAGCTTATATCGTAAAATTCAACCTTGTCGGAGTGCCCTAAGGGGCTGAGACCGTTTATTCGGGATCCGCGGAACCTGATCAGGTTAGTACCTGCGAAGGGAACAAGAGTAGACATTCACAGAGCGATGCGTGTTGGCGCCCGGCATCGTCCCTGTTACTCCTTCCGAACTCTGGACAAGCAACTTCCCCTTAATTCAGGAAATTTGCTATGTCTGTTGCTAAAACTTCTCGTCGTGAACAACGTGCACAAGCGCAGGAATTTATCGATTCGCTGCAGGGCACTGCTTTCCCCCAATCCAAACGTATCTGGATCACCGGCAGCCGAGCGGATATCCGTGTGCCGATGCGCGAAATCCAGCTTAGCCCTACACACATCGGTGGCACAAAAGAGAATCCACAGTATGAGCACAACGAACCAGTGCCGGTATATGACACGGCAGGTGCTTATGGCGACCCTGCGGCCACCATTGATGTGCATCGGGGATTAGACCGATTGCGTGAAAACTGGATTGCTGAACGCGATGACAGCGAAGCGATCCACCAGTTGAGTTCGCAATACACTCAGCAACGCTTAGCCGATGAAGGGCTGGATCACCTGCGCTTCGAGCAGTTACCGCAGCCGCGTCGTGCCAAAGCTGGCCGCTGCGTCACACAGCTGCATTACGCACGTCAGGGCATTATTACACCCGAGATGGAATTTATTGCGGTGCGAGAAAACATGGGCCGCGAACGTATTCGTGGTGAAGTGCTACTGCAACAGCACCCGGGCCACAGTTTTGGTGCCAATCTGCCGGAAAACATCACCGCCGAATTTGTGCGCCAGGAAGTTGCCAGCGGCCGCGCTATCATACCCTCCAATATTAATCACCCCGAATCCGAGCCGATGATCATTGGCCGTAACTTTCTGGTGAAGGTGAACGCCAATATAGGCAACTCAGCGGTGAGCTCATCGATCGAAGAGGAAGTGGAGAAACTGGTGTGGTCAACACGCTGGGGGGCGGATACCGTGATGGACCTCTCCACAGGCCGCTATATCCATGAAACGCGCGAGTGGATTTTGCGAAACAGCCCGGTGCCGATTGGCACTGTGCCCATTTATCAGGCACTGGAGAAAGTGAACGGCGTGGCGGAGGACCTTAACTGGGAGATCTTCCGCGATACTCTGCTTGAACAAGCAGAACAGGGGGTGGATTATTTCACTATTCACGCCGGTGTGCTGCTGCGCTATGTGCCGATGACGGCTAAACGTCTGACCGGTATTGTCTCGCGTGGTGGTTCGATCATGGCGAAGTGGTGCCTGTCACATCATCAAGAGAGTTTCCTCTATCTGCATTTCCGCGAGATCTGTGAAATCTGCGCTGCCTATGATGTCGCGCTCTCACTCGGTGATGGCCTGCGTCCGGGATCAATTCAGGACGCCAACGATGAAGCCCAGTTTGCCGAATTGCACACGCTAGGTGAGCTGACCAAAGTTGCCTGGGAATACGATGTGCAAGTGATGATTGAAGGTCCAGGCCATGTGCCAATGCAGATGATCCGCCGCAACATGACCGAACAGTTAGAGCACTGTCACGAAGCGCCGTTTTACACGCTTGGCCCACTGACCACCGATATCGCCCCCGGGTACGATCATTTTACCTCCGGCATTGGTGCCGCGATGATTGGTTGGTTTGGCTGCGCCATGCTGTGCTACGTCACACCGAAAGAGCACCTCGGTTTGCCGAATAAAGAAGATGTTAAGCAGGGTCTGATTACCTACAAGATCGCCGCGCATGCAGCCGATCTGGCTAAGGGCCATCCCGGCGCTCAGATCCGTGATAACGCCATGTCGAAAGCACGCTTTGAATTCCGTTGGGAGGATCAGTTCAATCTGGCGCTCGATCCGCATACGGCACGCGCTTATCACGATGAGACATTGCCGCAGGAATCGGGCAAAGTGGCTCACTTCTGCTCAATGTGCGGTCCAAAATTCTGTTCGATGAAAATTACCCAGGAAGTGCGCGAATATGCTGCTCGCCAGCATGCAGAAGTCCAGCCCATTGAAATTGGCATGGCGCAGATGTCGGATGCCTTCCGCAGTCGTGGTGGCGAGCTTTATCACGCCGCCGATGCCCTTAAAGAGGAAAAAGTATGACCGATGCCTTTCCAGCCACGGCCCCGAAACTGGGGCTGTACCCTGTTGTTGATAGCGTAGAGTGGATTGCACGCTTACTGGAGGCTGGCGTTCGCACCATCCAGTTGCGCATCAAAGATTGCCAGGATCATGAAGTAGAAGACGCAGTGCGCGAGGCAATTGCGCTGGGCAAGCAGTATCGTGCACGCCTGTTTATCAACGATTACTGGCGATTAGCGATCAAATATAACGCCTATGGCGTGCATCTTGGTCAGGAAGATTTGGACGTGGCTAATCTGGACGCTATCCGCCAGGCAGGTTTGCGTCTTGGGTTATCGACTCATGATGATGCCGAGTTAGACCGCGCGCTGGCGCTGCGTCCTTCCTACATTGCATTGGGGCATATTTATCCCACACAAACCAAAGATATGCCTTCGGAACCTCAGGGCGTCGTAGAATTGAAACGCCACATGGCGCGGTTGCAGGATATACCGACTGTGGCGATTGGCGGTATATCCCTTGCGCGCGTACCTGAAGTTTTGGCCACTGGCGTTGGAAGCGTTGCCGTGGTGAGCGCCATTACTCAGGCGGCAGACTGGCGTCAGGCGACACAGGAGCTGCTGGCACTGGTTGAAGCTGGAACCCAGCCCGCAGAAGCGTTGTAACGTTCTGCAATCAGGGTAATTTGGCTGGAACCTCACGCGCAGTCCGCTTCCTGCGGGCTAGCGTGTTTTTCCGGTCAGGATAAAGTGTGCCTGCCCGCTGTCGCTGGCAGTGGGCCAGGGCTGGTCTACCTCTCTCTCCAGCCCTGCCTTTCCACTTTAATCAGTCAGGGATGAAGCGGGTTCCGTTTCGATATGACAGCCATGCATGGCCTGCTCCACCGCAGCGCCAAGTTGGGCGATGGCCTGTTCTGTATGCTCATTGATGGGCAACCCATAATTCAGGCGCAAGCAGTTACGATATTTGCCCGAGGCAGAAAACAGCGATCCGACAGCGACCTGAATGTTCAACGTGCGAAGTTCGGTGTTAAGCCGAACCGCATCAAACGCTTCAGGTAACTCAATCCACATCAGGAAGCTGCCCTGCGGACGCGAGACACAGATACCGCACGGGAAATAGTGGCGTACCCAGCAGCTAAAAGTCTCGTAGTTACGTTGATATATCTGGCGCATCCGGCGTAAATGCGGCCCATAGTGACCAAGACGAATAAATTCGGCCACCGCATGTTGCGGCTGTGTGGCTGTTGAACCCGTGCCGATATATTTCATATGCAAGACGCGATCGCGATAGCGTCCAGGTGCCACCCAGCCAACACGTAACCCGGGAGCCAGCGTCTTAGAGAATGAACTACACAACAACACCCTGCCATCCATATCCAAAGATTTAATGGTAATGGGACGTGGATACTCCCATGCCAATTCACCGTAAACATCGTCTTCAATAATCGCGGCATCAAAGCGCTGTGCCAGTGCCAGCAGCGCACGCTTGCGCGCCTCGGGCATGATAAATCCGAGTGGATTATTGCAATTTGGCACTACTACCACGGCTTTAATGGGCCACTGCTCGAATGCCAACTCCAGAGCTTCAAGGCTAATGCCCGTCACCGAATCGGTAGGGATTTCAATGGCACGGATACCAAGCCCGCGCAGGGTCTGCATCGTGCCATGAAATGTCGGAGATTCAACGGCGATAATATCACCCGGTTCACACACCGCACGAATCGACACGGACAGCGCTTCATGGCAGCCCGTGGTGATCACAATATCCTCTGCGGTGAGCTGACAACCGCTATCGATAGTTAAGCGTGCGACCTGCTCACGCAAGGCCGCAACGCCTAACAGACTGTCATAATTGAGCTGGTCAAGATCCTGCTTCTGCGCCATTCGGCTCTGAATTTTCCATAATGGCTTCAATGTCGGCTGGGTAAGGTCTGGCATGCCGCTACCTAATTGCAGCACGTTACCGCTGTTGCGGCTGCTTAATAATTCCAGCACCGATTCCCACTGGGTGATCTCGACGGGGCGTTGTACGGGGCGGGTTAACGCAGGAACAGGAGGCGTGGCTTTGCGCGTCGCAACGAAATAGCCAGAGCGCGGCTGCGGCACAATAAGCTGTTTCTCTTCTAGCAGGTGATACGCCTGCTGCACGGTACTGATGCTCACACCGTGTTCAATACTCAGTGTGCGCACTGAGGGTAAGCGCTCGCCGCTACGGTAGAGTCCCTGCTCAATCCTGTCTGAGAGCAAGCAAGCCAGATGTTGGTAACGCGTCATCGTATGATTCCCCTCGAGTTCACTGAATCTAAATCAGTACAGATCATCCTTTTTTTTACCATTCAGATCCTATCATGCGCAATCTGTATGTTAATAATAAGTGATTTTTGAATCTGTATTGAAATGCACAGGAACTGGACAATACCACTCAGACAACTGACTGAGGGCATTTATTATGGAATTCGATCAAAACCGCGCAGCAAAACCCTTTGATGTAACGCTATTGGATATGGTTCGCGGCACGGGACGTGCCATCAAAAGATGGCGCGCCCGCCGTGAGACTCGCAAAATTCTGTCTCACTTAAGCGATGCACAACTGCGCGACATTGGCCTGACCCGCCACGATATCTGCCGTAAGGGCTGATTAAAAACGAAAAAAAACCCTGCCGAGGCAGGGTTTTTTATGGGTCAGCTTCGCAGACGATTATTCGTCGTCGCTACCGCCAAGACCGGCGTTCAGCAGTTCAGCCAGGCTCGCAGAGGCTTCATCCGCAGTCACCTGCGGTGCAACCGGTGCTTCACCTACAGAACGGCGACGCATACGATCCTGATGGTAAGCATAACCGGTACCGGCCGGGATCAAACGACCCACGATCACGTTCTCTTTCAGGCCGCGCAGTTCATCACGCTTGCCTGCTACTGCTGCTTCAGTCAGGACACGTGTGGTCTCCTGGAACGATGCTGCAGAGATGAACGATTCGGTTGCCAGAGAAGCTTTGGTGATACCCAGCAGATCGCGCATAAAGGTTGCGCCAATTTTGCCGTTCGCTTCGAGGTCGCGGTTAGCGATCTTGATGCGAGAGTATTCAGCCTGCTCACCTTCCAGGAACTCGGTGCTGCCCGCGCTGGCGATGGTTGCTTTACGCAGCATCTGACGCACGATGACTTCGATGTGTTTATCGTTAATCTTAACGCCTTGCAGACGGTAAACTTCCTGCACTTCGTTAGTGATGTAACGGGTCACAGCATGGACGCCACGCAGACGCAGGATGTCGTGTGGAGACTCTGGGCCGTCAGAAACAACGTCACCACGTTCTACACGCTCACCTTCGAATACGTTCAGCTGACGCCATTTCGGAATCATCTCTTCGTACGGATCGCTACCATCAACCGGTGTAATCACCAGACGACGCTTGCCTTTGGTCTCTTTACCGAACGAGATAATACCGCTGATCTCGGCCAGAATTGCTGGCTCTTTCGGACGACGCGCTTCGAACAGGTCAGCAACGCGTGGCAGACCACCGGTGATGTCCTTGGTACCGCCAGATTCCTGAGGTACACGAGACAGGGTGTCACCCGCACTGATCTTAACGCCATCTTCCAACTGAACAATCGCTTTGCCCGGCAGGAAGTACTGAGCTGGCATGTCGGTACCTGGAATCAGAACATCATTTCCGTTGGCATCAACAATTTTCAGCGCAGGACGCAGATCTTTACCGCCCGCAGTACGTTCTGCAGAATCCAGAACCACCAGCGATGACAGACCAGTCAAGTCATCAGTCTGACGAGTAATCGTCTGACCATCGATCATGTCAGTGAAGCGAATGAAACCGCCCACTTCGGTGATAACAGGCATGGTGTGCGGATCCCAGTTTGCTACGGTCTCGCCCGCTGCAACCTGCTCACCATCACCTTTAGCCATCATCGCGCCGTAAGGGACTTTATAGCTCTCTTTGGTACGACCGAATTCATCGATCATCTTCAGCTCAACGTTACGAGAGACGATAACCAGTTTCCCGGAGGAGTTGGTTACAGACTTCGCGTTGGTCAGCTTAATAGTACCTTTGTTCTTCACCTGGATGCTGGATTCAGCAGCCGCACGAGATGCCGCACCACCGATGTGGAACGTACGCATCGTCAGCTGTGTACCCGGCTCACCGATGGACTGTGCTGCGATAACGCCGATGGCCTCACCTTTGTTGATGATGTGACCACGTGCCAGGTCGCGACCGTAGCAGTGTGCACACACACCAAAGTCGGTTTCACAACCAACAACAGAACGCACTTTGATCGCATCAACTGAGTTGAGTTCGATCACATCACACCAGTGCTCATCGATCAGCGTGTTACGCGGGATCAGGATGTCAGCAGTACCTGGCTTCAGCACGTCTTCAGCCGTTACACGACCCAGTACACGCTCACGCAGTGGCTCTTTAACGTCGCCACCTTCGATGACCGGAGTCATCATGATGCCTTCGAATGTGCCACAGTCGTCTTCGGTAACCACCAGGTCCTGCGCAACGTCTACCAGACGACGCGTCAGATAACCGGAGTTAGCGGTTTTCAGTGCGGTATCCGCAAGACCTTTACGCGCACCGTGCGTCGAGATGAAGTACTGGAGTACGTTCAGACCTTCGCGGAAGTTCGCGGTGATTGGCGTTTCGATGATTGAGCCATCTGGCTTAGCCATTAGACCACGCATACCGGCCAGCTGACGAATCTGTGCAGCAGAACCACGCGCACCGGAGTCGGCCATCATGTAGATGCTGTTGAACGAGACTTGCTGCTCTTCTTCGCCGTGACGGTTGATCACGGTTTCGGTTTGCAGGTTGTCCATCATCGCCTTGGAAACGCGTTCGTTTGCTGCGGCCCAGATATCGATGACTTTGTTGTAACGTTCGCCAGCAGTAACCAGACCAGACTGGAACTGTTCCTGAATCTCAGCAACTTCCGCTTCTGCTTCTGCCACGATTTCCGCTTTCTTAGCCGGGATCACCATGTCGTCGATACCTACAGAGGCACCTGAACGGGCTGCGTAAGCAAAGCCGGTATACATGGTCTGGTCAGCGAAGATAACGGTCGGCTTCAGGCCCAGGATGCGGTAACAGGTGTTCAGCATCTTAGAGATAGCTTTCTTACCCAGCGCCTGGTTGACGATGGAGTAAGGCAGACCTTTCGGCACGATCATCCACAGAATCGCACGACCAATGGTGGTGTCGATTAAGCTGGTTTTCGCGACGAACTCTTCTTGTTCGTTTTTGCTGTACTCGGTGATACGCACTTTAACGCGAGCATGCAACTCGGCCAGGCCAGCGCGATAAACACGCTCAGCTTCTTTCGGGCCAGTCAGCACCATGCCTTCGCCGCGCGCATTCACTTTGTCACGGGTCATGTAGTACAGACCCAGTACAACGTCCTGAGAAGGAACGATGATTGGCTCGCCGTTCGCAGGTGACAGGATGTTGTTGGTAGACATCATCAGAGCACGTGCTTCCAGCTGAGCTTCCAGCGTCAGCGGTACGTGAACTGCCATCTGGTCACCATCGAAGTCGGCGTTATATGCCGCACAAACCAGCGGGTGCAGCTGGATTGCTTTACCTTCGATCAGAACAGGTTCGAATGCCTGGATACCCAAACGGTGCAGGGTTGGTGCACGGTTCAGCAGTACTGGGTGTTCGCGGATCACTTCGTCCAGGATATCCCAAACGACAGCTTCTTCACGCTCAACCATCTTCTTAGCAGCTTTGATGGTGGTCGCGAGGCCACGCAGCTCCAGCTTGCCGTAGATGAACGGCTTGAACAGCTCCAGTGCCATTTTCTTCGGCAGACCGCACTGATGCAGACGCAGGTATGGACCTACGGTGATTACAGAACGGCCAGAGTAGTCAACACGTTTACCCAACAGGTTCTGACGGAAACGACCCTGCTTACCTTTGATCATGTCGGCCAAAGATTTCAGAGGACGTTTGTTAGAGCCAGTGATGGCACGACCGCGACGGCCGTTATCCAGCAAGGCATCTACCGCTTCCTGCAGCATACGTTTTTCGTTACGTACGATGATATCTGGCGCAGCCAGATCCAACAGACGCTTCAGACGGTTGTTACGGTTAATGACGCGACGATACAGATCGTTCAGATCCGACGTAGCGAAACGACCACCATCCAGCGGTACCAGCGGACGCAGATCTGGCGGCAGAACCGGCAGAACGGTCAGGATCATCCACTCTGGCTTGTTACCAGACTGTACGAACGCTTCCAGCAGCTTGATACGCTTGGTCAGCTTTTTACGTTTGGTCTCGGAGTTGGTTTCGTTCAGCTCTTCACGCAGCTGCTCGCACTCTTGCTCCAGATCCATATTTTTCAGCAGCGCCTGGATAGCTTCCGCACCCATCTTCGCGTCGAATTCGTCACCGAACTCTTCCAGCGCATCAAGGTACTGCTCTTCGGTCAGAATCTGACGTTTTTCCAGGTTGGTCATACCGCCTTCGATCACAACATAAGATTCGAAGTACAGTACGCGCTCGATATCACGCAGTGGCATATCCAGCAGTAAGCCGATACGCGAAGGCAGTGATTTCAGGAACCAAATGTGCGCAGTTGGTGAAGCCAGTTCAATGTGGCCCATGCGCTCACGACGAACCTTGGTCTGTGTAACTTCAACGCCACACTTCTCACAGATCACGCCACGATGTTTTAAACGCTTGTACTTACCGCACAGGCATTCGTAATCTTTTACCGGCCCAAAGATACGGGCGCAGAAAAGACCGTCACGCTCCGGCTTGAAGGTACGGTAGTTAATGGTTTCTGGCTTTTTAACTTCACCAAAAGACCATGAACGGATCATATCTGGCGAAGCCAGAGCGATCTTGATCGCATCAAACTCTTCGGTCTTAGTTTGCGCTTTCAGAAACTTAAGTAAGTCTTTCACGGATTAGCTCCCGTCGGAGTGGAACTCTCAGGGACGCACACCGAAGTGCGCGTCCCGTAACCAGTACTTACGAGTGCTTACTCGTCTTCCAGCTCGATGTTGATACCCAGCGAGCGGATCTCTTTCAACAGTACGTTGAAGGATTCCGGCATGCCCGGTTCCATCTGATGGTTGCCATCGACGATGTTTTTATACATCTTCGTACGGCCATTCACGTCATCAGACTTAACGGTCAGCATTTCCTGCAGGGTATAAGCAGCACCGTATGCTTCCAGTGCCCACACTTCCATCTCACCGAAGCGCTGACCACCGAACTGCGCTTTACCACCCAGCGGCTGCTGAGTAACAAGGCTGTACGAGCCAGTTGAACGGGCGTGCATCTTGTCGTCGACCAGGTGGTTCAGTTTCAGCATGTACATGTAACCTACGGTTACCTGACGCTCAAACTGCTCACCGGTACGGCCGTCGAACAGAGTGATCTGACCGGAAGAAGGCAGGCCGCCGAGCTGCAGCAGCTCTTTGATCTCGCTCTCTTTCGCACCATCAAACACTGGCGTTGCGATTGGCATACCTTTTTTCAGGTTCTCAGCCAGACGCAGAACTTCGTCGTCAGTGAAGGTGTTCAGATCGACTTTCTGACGCACATCGGTGCCCAGATCGTAAGCACGCTGGATGAACTCACGCAGTTTGGCGACTTCTTCCTGCTTCTTCAGCATCGCATTGATTTTCTCACCAATGCCTTTAGCCGCCATACCCAGGTGGGTTTCCAGGATCTGACCGATGTTCATACGTGACGGTACGCCCAGCGGGTTCAGTACGATGTCGACCGGCGTGCCGTTCTCATCGTAAGGCATATCTTCGATCGGGTTGATCTTAGAGATAACACCTTTGTTACCGTGACGACCTGCCATCTTGTCACCAGGCTGGATCTGACGTTTAACCGCCAGGTACACTTTCACGATTTTCAGCACGCCTGGTGCCAGGTCATCGCCCTGAGTGATTTTGCGACGTTTAGCTTCGAGTTTCTTCTCAAACTCGTGCTTCAGCTCGTCATACTGCTCAGCCAGCTGCTCGAGAGAGTTTTGCTTCTCTTCATCAGTCAGGCCCAGTTCCAACCAGCGCTCACGTGGCAGTTTGTCCAGCTTCTCAGCTTCAACACCACCCGAGATCAGTACCGCCTGAATACGGCTGAACAAGCCCGCTTCGAGGATCTGCAGTTCTTCAGACAGGTCTTTCTTAGCCTGCTTCAGCTGCATCTCTTCGATTTCCAGCGCACGTTTGTCTTTTTCTACGCCATCGCGAGTAAAGACTTGAACGTCGATAACCGTACCGGAAACACCGTTAGGAACACGCAGAGAAGAGTCTTTAACGTCAGACGCTTTCTCACCGAAGATCGCACGCAGCAGTTTCTCTTCTGGCGTCAGCTGAGTTTCGCCTTTCGGCGTCACTTTACCGACCAGAATGTCACCACCGGTCACTTCCGCACCGATATAAACGATACCGGATTCATCCAGTTTGGAGAGTGCAGCTTCACCCACGTTCGGGATGTCAGCGGTGATCTCTTCTGGCCCCAGCTTGGTGTCACGAGACACACATGCCAGTTCCTGGATGTGGATAGTGGTGAAACGGTCTTCCTGGACAACACGCTCAGAAACGAGGATGGAGTCTTCGAAGTTGTAACCGTTCCATGGCATGAACGCCACGCGCATGTTCTGACCCAGCGCCAGTTCACCGAGATCGGTAGACGGGCCATCTGCCAGCACGTCGCCACGTTCGATTGGCTCACCCAGGGACACACATGGCATCTGGTTGATGCAGGTGTTCTGGTTAGAACGGGTGTACTTGGTCAGGTTGTAGATGTCGATACCCGCTTCGCCCGGATACATCTCATCTTCGTTAACTTTGATAACGATACGAGAAGCATCAACGTACTGAACGGAACCGCCACGTTTCGCTACGGCAGTTACACCGGAGTCAACCGCTACTGCGCGTTCCATACCGGTACCGACCAGCGGCTTATCAGCGCGCAGAGTTGGTACTGCCTGACGTTGCATGTTCGCACCCATCAAGGCGCGGTTAGCATCATCGTGCTCCAGGAATGGAATCAGTGACGCACCGACTGAAACGACCTGTTGGGTCGAAACGTCCATGTAGTCAACCTGGTCGCGGCTGAACAGGCTTGATTCACCTTTGCTACGGCAAGTGACGAGATCGTCAACAAAGCTACCGTCTTCAGCAAGGTTGGTGTTCGCCTGAGCGATAACGTAGTTACCCTCTTCGATTGCAGAGAGGTAATGAATTTCATCACTCACTTTGCCATCTACCACGCGACGATACGGAGTCTCAAGGAAGCCGTATTCGTTAGTCTGCGCATAAACAGAAAGGGAGTTGATCAGACCGATGTTCGGACCTTCTGGCGTTTCGATTGGGCATACACGACCGTAGTGGGTTGGGTGTACGTCACGCACTTCGAAGCCTGCACGCTCACGCGTCAGACCGCCTGGGCCCAGGGCAGAGATACGACGCTTATGCGTGATCTCAGACAACGGGTTGTTCTGATCCATAAACTGGGACAGCTGGCTTGAACCAAAGAACTCTTTCACCGCCGCCGAAATAGGCTTGGCGTTGATCATGTCCTGAGGCATCAGGGTATCGAGGTCGCCCAGAGACAGACGCTCTTTAACAGCACGCTCAACACGCACCAGACCCACACGGAACTGGTTCTCAGCCATCTCACCGACTGAACGGATACGACGGTTGCCGAGGTGGTCGATATCATCGACTTCGCCAATACCGTTACGGATGCCGATCAGTTTCTTCATCACTTCGATGATGTCGTCTTTGCTCAGGATACCTGAACCTTCGATTTCATCACGCAGCAGTGAACGGTTGAACTTCATACGGCCAACTGCAGACAGATCGTAACGATCTTCTGAGAAGAACAGGTTCTCGAACAGGTTCTCTGCAGCTTCGCGCGTTGGCGGCTCACCAGGACGCATCATACGGTAGATCTCAACCAGCGCGCTCAGGCGATCGTTGGTTGGGTCAACACGCAGGGTCTCTGAAATGTATGGGCCGTGATCCAGGTCGTTGGTGAACAGCGTTTCAATGCGTTTGTGGCCTGACTGGCTCAGTTTAGCCAGCAGATCCAGTGAAAGTTCCATGTTCGCAGGAACGATCAGTTCACCGGTGTTCAGATCGACGTAGTCTTTAGCGACCACTTTGCCAGCGATATATTCGACTGGCACTTCAATGTGCTGAATACCGTCTTTTTCCAGCTGACGAATATGACGCGCAGTGATGCGACGACCTTTCTCAACGTAGACCGTGCCATTGGCTTCGATATCGAAGCTGGCGGTTTCACCACGCAGGCGCTCAGGCACCAGTTCCATCTGCAGTTTGTTATCGCGGATTTCATACACCACTTTATCAAAGAACAGATCAAGGATTTGTTCAGTGGTGTAGTGCAGCGCGCGCAGAATGATACTGGCCGGCAGCTTACGGCGACGGTCAATACGGACGAAGAGGTTGTCTTTCGGGTCGAATTCGAAGTCGAGCCATGAACCGCGGTAAGGGATGATACGTGCGTTATACAGCACTTTACCAGACGAGTGCGTCTTACCCTTATCGCTGTCAAAGAACACGCCAGGACTACGATGCAGCTGAGAAACAATAACACGCTCAGTACCGTTGATAACAAAGGTACCGTTGTCGGTCATGAGTGGAATTTCACCCATGTACACTTCTTGTTCTTTGATGTCTTTTACGGTGCCTTCCGGCGCTTCACGCTCGTAGATCACCAGACGCAGTTTCACGCGCAGCGGTGCCGAATAGGTCACGCCACGGATCTGACATTCAGTTACGTCAAAGACCGGCTCGCCCAAACGGTAGCTGACATACTGCAACTCAGAGTTGCCGCTGTAGCTTGAGATTGGGAATACGGAGCGGAAGGCAGCTTCCAGACCGTATTGGCCTTCTGGATCTTGCTCGATAAACTTCTGGAACGAGTCAAGCTGGATAGAAAGGAGATAAGGTATGTCCAAAACTTGTGGACGTTTACCAAAATCCTTACGAATACGTTTTTTCTCGGTATAGGAGTAAACCATAGGGTTCCTCAGCTAGCTGACATGTCGAACCACGCTGTCCGTCCTGAAGGGACAGTTCATGCAACACTATTTTGTTTTTCATGCGATGCGTAACACCCCATGCAATACATCTTTCTATCACTCTTAAATCATTTCATCGCTGTTGCGCAGGCAGGGAACCCTCACAGGAAAGCGATATATTAAGTCGTCGATAGAAAAAGATATTGAAGAGAAACAATGGACAAACAGTGTGAAACGCCATCATTCCTCTGAAGCGCAAAAAAGCTGGTGACCCAAAAAGTCACCAGCCATCAGCCTGATGTTACTCAGGCTGCAACCCGAAGGTTGTCTTACTTAACTTCAACTTCAGCGCCAGCTTCTTTCAGCAGTGCTTCCAGAGCAGCTGCGTCATCTTTGCTGATGCCTTCTTTGATAACACCGGTAGCTTCAACCAGGTCTTTAGCTTCTTTCAGGCCCAGACCAGTTGCAGTACGAACTGCTTTGATTACGGCAACTTTGTTAGCGCCAGCAGCTTTCAGAATTACGTCGAATTCAGTTTTCTCTTCAGCAGCTTCAGCTGGGCCAGCAGCAACAGCTACAGCAGCAGCAGCAGAAACGCCGAATTTTTCTTCCATAGCAGAAACCAGCTCAACTACTTCCATTACGGACATAGCTGCTACTGCTTCCAGAATTTGATCTTTGGTGATAGACATATCGATTGTTCCTAAAAAACAGAAAAAGTTTATACGTTAGCAAGTACGAAGGAAAAGAAGATGGCCTTAAGCCGCTTCTTTTGCATCGCGTACAGCAGCCAGAGTGCGAACCAGTTTGCCAGCAGCGGCTTCTTTCATGGTCGACATCAGACGTGCCAGTGCTTCTTCGTAAGTCGGCAGAGTTGCCAGACGGTCAATATTGGCCGCCGTGATCAGCTCACCTTCAAAGGCTGCAGCTTTGACCTCAAATTTTGCATTCGCTTTCGCGAACTCTTTGAACAGACGAGCAGCAGCGCCCGGGTGTTCCAAAGAGTATGCAATCAGGGTCGGACCAACAAACGTGTCTTTCAGGATCTCAAACTGAGTTCCTTCAACGACGCGGCGCAGCAAGGTGTTGCGAACAACACGCATGTAAACGCCAGCTTCACGACCTGCTTTACGCAGTTCGGTCATTTTATCAACGGTAACGCCACGGGAATCCGCAACAACCGCTGAAAGCGCGCCTTTGGCTACTTCGCTAACTTCAGCAACAATCGCTTGTTTGCCTTGAAGATTTAATGCCATTAGCTTTTGCTCCTGGATTTGACCGGGAAAAATTTCCCGGAACTCACTTCACTCAGCTACCCGAAGGCACTGAGCGCTATTACACGGTGAGCAGAATCCAGTGAAGAAAAAATTCTTTTTGGTTCTGTCACCGTCTACGCAGGGTATTAAGCAGGTTATCCGAAGATAATCCCGCTCCTGCGGTCTTGGACGGAGGCCAGGATAAGGCCTGGCTCCAACCTAAGCCATTGATAAATTAGGCAATTACGCTTTGTTAATCAGTGGCTTTGAATCTGGGTTCTGAATTGAATACTCAATCAGAACAACGGGCGTAAGATTCTAGATGAATTTTTCGCCCGTTTCAAGCAGCAATTAGTTTGCTGCTGCGCTCAGACCAGCCTGGTCAACGGCAACGCCGGCGCCCATGGTGGTAGAGATGCTAACTTTCTTGATGTACACGCCTTTAGCCTGTGAAGGTTTCGCTTTTTTCAGCGCAACCAGCAGAGATTCCAGGTTTTCTTTCAGTTTGTCAGCGTCGAAGTCCACTTTACCGATGGTAGTGTGGATGATGCCGTTTTTGTCATTACGATAACGAACCTGACCTGCTTTAGCGTTTTTCACTGCTTCAGCAACGTTAGGGGTTACAGTACCCACTTTCGGGTTTGGCATCAGGCCGCGTGGACCCAGAACCTGGCCCAACTGGCCAACAACGCGCATTGCATCTGGAGATGCGATAACAACGTCAAAGTTCATTTCGCCTTTTTTGATCTGGTCAGCCAGATCTTCCATACCTACCAGCTCAGCGCCAGCTGCTTTAGCAGCTTCTGCGTTTGCGCCTTGGGTAAATACAGCAACACGTACTGAACGACCAGTACCGTGTGGCAGAACAGTCGCGCCGCGAACGTTCTGATCTGATTTACGTGCATCGATGCCGAGGTTAACAGCAACGTCAACGCTTTCAACGAACTTAGCAGTTGCCAGTTCTTTCAGCAGAGCAATAGCCTCAGCGATGTCGTACTGCTTGGTCGCGTCAACTTTGTCACGGATTACGCTCATGCGCTTGGTCAGCTTAGCCATTTCTTAATCCTCTACTACCAGGCCCATGGAACGTGCAGTACCTTCGATAGAGCGAGTCATCGCTTCTACGTCAGCACCAGTCATGTCCGCAGCTTTAGTTTCTGCGATTTCACGTACCTGAGCACGAGAAACTTTACCGACTTTGTCTTTGTTCGGCTTACCAGAACCAGACTTGATGCCCGCTGCTTTTTTCAGCAGTACGGCAGCCGGAGGGGTTTTGGTAACGAAGGTGAAAGAACGGTCGCTGTATACAGTGATAACAACTGGAGTAGGCAGGCCTTTCTCCAGAGATTCTGTTTTAGCGTTGAACGCTTTACAGAATTCCATGATGTTAACACCCTGCTGACCCAGTGCTGGACCAACAGGTGGACTTGGGTTCGCCATACCAGCTGCAACCTGCAGCTTGACGTAGGCTTGTACTTTCTTAGCCATGATAATTCCTCAAATGGGTTATAGCGCCTGAAAACAGGCTCCCCGTGATTACGATTCACACGCTGTCACCAGCGCATAAAAACAAAAGGCGCGAAATTATAGGTAAATTTCGCGCCTTCCGCAAGAGCTATAAAGTGAACAAAAGGGTTAACCTTTCTCCACCTGAGCAAAGTCGAGTTCGACTGGTGTTGCACGGCCAAAGATGGAAACAGAGACCTTCAAGCGGCTCTTTTCGTAATCCACCTCTTCGACCACACCGTTGAAGTCGGCAAATGGACCGTCGTTGACGCGCACCATCTCGCCTGGCTCGAACAGCGTTTTTGGACGCGGCTTATCACCCACCTGCTGCAGGCGGTTCATAATCGCATCGACTTCTTTATCACTAATCGGCGCAGGACGGTCAGAAGTACCGCCAATGAAGCCCATGACACGTGGTACGCTACGCACTAAGTGCCAGCTGGCGTCATTCATCACCATCTGGACCAGCACATAGCCAGGGAAGAACTTACGTTCGCTTTTACGGCGCTGGCCACCACGGATTTCAACGACTTCTTCAGTCGGCACCATGACTTCACCAAACAGCTCTTCCATGTTGTGCAGTTTGATATGCTCTTGCAGCGACTTCGCTACGCGGGCTTCAAAACCGGAGAACGCCTGAACGACGTACCAGCGTTTTTTTGGAGCTTCAGACATCTCAGAACCTCAGGCCAGTGATAAACGATACCAGACGGACCAGAATTCCATCCAGCCCCCACAAAATCAGTGACATCACGGCAGTGACCGCGGCAACGATTAACGTGGTGTGCAATGTTTCCTGGCGAGTCGGCCAAATGACCTTACGCATTTCGGTTCTTGCTTCACGAGCAAAAGCCACAGTCGCTTTGCCTTTGATAGTCAGCAACGCTATGCCACCTGCCGCAGCAATCAGTACTACGACAGCCAGCGCGCGCAGAGGCAGCGTAATGTCGCGATAGAGATAGTTGCCAACGATGGCGACTAACAGCAACGCGATGACAGCAACCCACTTTATCGCTTCCAGGCCGCGCCCGCTCCCTTGAGCTTCGGTATTCGCACTCATAAACCAACCTGCCACAATAATTCAGAAACAATTCTGCCCCGCAGAGCGAGGCATCCAAACCGAATGAGCTTTTGGGCGTAACTCGGTATCCGACGCCGTAAACCAGAGCCTGTCTCAGCAATGATTATGATCGAAAATCACTGATGAGCCAGGTTCTATGTAACAGCGTGCAAAAAGGGCATCAAATGATGCCCTTTCCATATGCATTGCGTCAAATGTTATCGCAATTAAGCGATAATTTCAGCAACAACACCCGCACCAACAGTACGGCCGCCTTCACGGATTGCGAAACGCAGACCCTGATCCATAGCGATTGGCTTGATCAAGGTAACGGTCATTTTTACGTTATCGCCTGGCATTACCATCTCAACGCCTTCTGGCAGTTGAACGTCACCGGTCACGTCAGTAGTACGGAAGTAGAACTGAGGACGGTAGCCTTTGAAGAACGGAGTATGACGGCCGCCTTCATCTTTAGACAGTACGTAAACTTCTGAAGTGAACTGGGTATGTGGCTTGATGGTGCCCGGCTTAGCCAGAACCTGACCACGCTCGATATCTTCACGCTTGATACCACGCAGCAGAACACCACAGTTCTCGCCTGCCTGACCCTGGTCCAGCAGTTTGCGGAACATTTCAACGCCGGTACAGGTAGACTTAACGGTGTCTTTCAGACCAACAACTTCAACTTCGTCGCCTACTTTCACGATACCGCGCTCAACACGACCGGTTACAACAGTACCACGGCCTGAGATTGAGAATACGTCTTCGATTGGCAGCAGGAACGGCAGGTCGATTGCACGTACTGGCTCTGGGATGTAGTTATCCAGGTGACCAGCCAGCTCAATGATCTTCTCTTCCCACTCAGCAACACCGTTCAGTGCCTGCAGAGCAGAACCGCGTACGATTGGAGTATCGTCGCCTGGGAAGTCGTAAGCTGACAGCAGATCGCGAACTTCCATCTCTACCAGTTCCAGCAGCTCTTCATCATCAACCATGTCGCACTTGTTCAGGAACACGATGATGTAAGGAACGCCAACCTGACGACCCAGCAGGATGTGCTCACGGGTCTGTGGCATTGGGCCATCAGTCGCAGCAACAACCAGGATCGCGCCGTCCATCTGCGCAGCACCGGTGATCATGTTTTTCACATAGTCGGCGTGGCC
>NZ_OBEC01000007.1:0-264957 GCF_900215395.1 Pantoea sp. GL120224-02
TTCCCCGGCAGAAGGATATCCAGGTGTGAGACGAGCTGGGTCATCGAATGGGAGCGAAAAAGTGCCATGCCGGTCACAGCCCAGACCATCATTTCCATCGATAACCGGCGCTTTCGTAACGTCACTGTGCCGGTATCAGCAAGACACTCATCAATGAGCTCAGGAGAAAGGAGATCAGAAAGCGTCGAGAATTCCTGAGGCGTAAAGTGATGAACGATATCGAGAGCCTGACTGAGAAGCATAAAAAAATCCGTAATCCCTGAGAGATTACGGATTTTTGCAGAACTGCCGGATCGTTCAACCGATCATTTTTGTCTTAACTGATCGGCATTAGGCCTGATAGCCGGGATTTTCTTTTTTTCGTCTTGACCAGCCGAAGCGTTACCAGCCGAGCGCCTCACCGACCAACAGATAGAGATTCAATGCCACCACCAGCACCACTATCAGGCGTCCGGCGTTTTGCATCAGGCGCGAATTGACCATCTCATCGCCCATCAACTCGCGGTTGCCGGTAAAGGCCAACAGCGGGATCAATGCCAGTGCGATACCGAAACTCAACAGTACCTGGCTCATCACCAGAATGCGCGTTGGATCCCATCCGGCCCAGATCACGATAAAGGAAGGCAGCATGGTGATGGTGCGACGTAGCCACAGCGGAATATGGAAGCGAATGAAGCCCTGCATCACGACTTGTCCCGCCAGTGTTCCCACCACGGTAGAAGACAAGCCTGCCGCCACCAGACTTAATCCAAACACAATGGCTGCTGCGCGGCCCAACAAAGGTTGCAGCGTCAAATACGCCTGGTCGAGATCCACAATGCTGGTGTGCCCGCTGAAGTGGAAAGCTGCCGCCGCAGTCGCCATCATCGCCAGATTGACAAAGCCGGCAATGGTCATGGCAATCGCCACATCGAGTTTAGTGGACGAGTAGCGATCCGCTTTGCTGCCAATGTTACCGTGTTGCGTCAGTGCCGAGTGCAGGTAAATCACATGCGGCATGATGGTGGCACCCAGCACACCGGCAGCGAGGAACACGGCGTCAGAGGTGGGCAGCGAAGGCAACGCCATACCGGTGACCAATTCACTCACTTTCGGCTGCGAGAAAAACAGCTCAACAATATAGGCAGCGGCGACAAACAACAGCAGGCCGCCAATCACCAACTCCAGCGGCTTCTGCCCCCGGCTTTGCAGCATCAAAATCAGGTAGGTGGCGACGCCGGTGAGCACGGCGCCTTGCAGTAACGAAATCCCCAGCAATAATTTAAAGCCGAGTGCCGCACCAATAAATTCGGCGAGGTCAGTGGCCATGGCGATGATTTCCGCCTGCACCCAATAGAACCACACTGCCGGGCGTGGAAAGCGATCGCGGATATGCTCGGCAAGGTTTTTACCGGTGGCGATGCCAAGTTTGGCTGACATCAGCTGAATCAGCATCGCCATCACATTGGCCCAGACCACCACCCACAGCAGTTTGTAGCCGTAGGCCGCACCCGCCTGAATATTGGTGGCAAAGTTACCGGGATCGATATAACCAATTGCCGCGATGAAGGCAGGGCCAAGCAGCGCGAGCTTGATTTTTCTGGCTCCGCGAGCGGCGCGCTCAGCGGTGCGACTTTCTGACATAGTGTGGACCCTGTCCTAACGCTTGTTGACCCATGCAGCTTAACGGGCGCTCAAGGCAAGTGAAATTTGATTATAGTTATCGTAATAATAGATGGTGCTATGAAGTATAGCCATTGCTATACCTTGCAGTAAAGCCAGTTCTTGCCAAAATGTTTGCAACAGGAATCACTCTACTCCCGGGTTATTTTATAGACAATGTTTTTATGGATATTTCTTGTGAAGGCTTTGTGAAGAGGTTGTGAGCGGTGAGACTATTCTTAGAAATTTGTCGATACCGAATACTTATAATGTGGTTTTGATCTCGTTTTTAAGTAACGCGTTACATAGAATACGCAACAAAATACAACCCTCCTCAAATTTGGAGCCGACATGTCCCATATTTTGCACTTTCTTTTGGCATTAGTGGTGGTAGCCGTACTGGCCTTGCTGGTCAGTCATGATCGTAAAAGCATCCGCATTCGTTACATCGTACAGCTTCTGGTGATCGAAGTTTTGCTGGCGTGGTTCTTCCTCAACTCTGAAGCGGGCCTCGGCTTCGTCAAAGGGTTCGCGGGTCTGTTTGACCATCTACTGAAGTATGCTGCCGAAGGGACTAACTTCGTATTCGGCAACATGAACGACAAAGGCCTGGCGTTCTTCTTCCTGAATGTTCTGTGCCCGATCGTGTTTATCTCGGCGCTAATCGGTATTTTGCAGCATTTCCGTATCCTGCCTTGGGTGATCCGCGGCATCGGTACCGTGCTGTCAAAAGTCAACGGTATGGGCAAACTGGAATCCTTCAACGCCGTAAGCTCTCTGATTTTGGGACAGTCAGAAAACTTTATCGCGTATAAGGATATCCTTGGCAAAATGTCACAGCGTCGCATGTACACCATGGCTGCTACGGCAATGTCGACAGTTTCCATGTCCATCGTCGGCGCTTATATGACTATGCTGCAGCCGAAATATGTGGTGGCCGCGCTGGTATTGAACATGTTCAGCACCTTCATTGTGTTGTCACTGATCAACCCTTACCGCGTCGATAGCGAAGAAGATCTGCAGTTGCAGGATCTGCACAAAGGTCAGAGCTTCTTCGAAATGCTGGGCGAATATATCCTTGCCGGTTTCAAAGTGGCGATCATCGTTGCCGCCATGTTGATTGGTTTTATCGCCCTGATTTCAGGTCTGAACGCGCTGTTTGATCTAATCTTCGGCATCAGCTTCCAGGGTGTGCTGGGTTACGTGTTCTACCCGTTTGCGTGGGTGATGGGCGTGCCGTCCAGTGAAGCGCTGCAGGTTGGCAGTATCATGGCAACCAAACTGGTTTCTAACGAATTCGTGGCGATGATGGATCTTCAGAAGATTGCTGGTCAGCTGTCACCGCACGCAGAAGGAATCCTGTCTGTGTTCCTCGTATCCTTCGCTAACTTCTCCTCTATCGGGATTGTGGCGGGTGCGATTAAGGGCTTGAACGAAGAACAGGGTAACGTGGTTTCTCGCTTCGGCCTTAAACTGCTGTACGGCTCAACCCTGGTGAGCGTGCTTTCTGCCGCTATCGCCGGTCTGGTTCTGGCCTTCTGATGTTCAGGGCGAGCTGCGGCTCGCCCTTCTCTTCTTAATTATGCCTTTCTGTTCTATCTTGCATTTCACCCCTTTTATCCCCGTCATTCGCCGCTTCCCCGCCTGACGCAAAACCTTTTCACAATATTGAATTTCCGTCCCGGTTGCCTGCGCCCGTAGCTTTTCTCCATAACGTCACATCTGGAGAATCGTATGAGCATTCAATTTCTTGGCATGATTGGCCACCGCCTGGCTTCCGAAATCATTCCCGCCAGCGGTCCGCTGTTCGATAAAGATTACATCGCGCGTTTCGCCCGCGCCCATGAAGAAGCGGGATTTGATCGCATTCTGGTGGGCTATTGGTCCGATCAACCCGACGGCTTTCTGGTGACCGCACATGCTGCGGCACACACCTCAACACTAAAATTCCTGCTGGCACACCGTCCGGGCTTTGTCGCACCGACACTGGCCGCACGCAAGCTGGCAACGTTGGATCAACTGACCGATGGTCGGCTGGCCGTGCATATCATCAGCGGCGGTAGCGATGTCGAGCAGCGTCGTGATGGTGACTTCCTGAATAAAGCCGAACGCTATGCGCGCAGCGATGAGTTTCTTGCCGTGCTAAAACAGAGTCTGGAATCCAGCCAGCCTTATGATCATAAGGGACATTTTTACCAGGCTGAGCAGGCGTTTTCCGCCATCAAACCTGCGCAGAAAAAGCTGCCGATATACTTTGGTGGATCGTCTCAGGAAGCGATTGATGTCGCTGCGCGCCATGCCGATGTCTTTGCCCTGTGGGGCGAACCGCTGAAAGGTGCGGAAGAGACAGTGCGCAATGTGCGAGCCGCTGCGGCTCAGCACGGGCGTGAGATTGATTTCAATATCTCGTTCCGTCCGATTATCGGGAAAACCGAGAAAGAGGCCTGGGAACGTGCCGAGCATATCCGTGAACTGGCCGAGAAGCAGTTGCAAGAGACCGGCTTCGCCTTTGGTAAACCCAAGCCGCAAAGTGTTGGCGCTCAGCGCCTGTTAGCTGCCGCCAATGAAGGCGATCGCCTGGACAAAGTGTTATGGACCGGCGTGGCTAAACTGGTGCAAGGCGGCTACAACTCCACAGCGCTGGTTGGCACCGCCGATCAGGTTTCCGATGCGCTGCTGGATTACTATCGCATGGGAATTCACAGTGTGCTGATTCGCGGCTTCGATCCGCTGAATGATGCGGTGGAATATGGCGAGGAGCTGATTCCGCTGACGCGTGAGAAAGTCGCGGCGCTAAACGCCGCTAACAAAAGGAGCGCCTGATGCGGCTGGCAGCTCTCTTTACCGGTGTTGCGCTGGCGATCTCCACGCTCCATCCGCTGTTCGCTGCTGATAAAGTCACACTGCGTCTGGGCGATGTTAAGGGGGATCGTTTTGCCGCGTTAAAATGGTCAGGCGAACTCAACAACCTGTCTTACGGACTGGAACTTACGGCTTTTGATCCCGCTTTGCCGGGAGATAAATCATGAGTGCCTATCAGCATCATCGTTTACGCGACTTTGTCGGTAACCTTGCCATCTTGCTCGACCAGAATCCCGATGAAGCCACTGTTTTGCAACAGGGCAGCGCCTGGCTGGGCGAGCTGATCCAACATGACGACTGGCTGGACGAGGCTTACTCTCAGCCGCATCCCGAACACTATCAACAATATCTGCTGTACGCCGATGCCCGGCAGCGCTTTTCAGTAGTGAGCTTCGTCTGGGGGCCTGGCCAGCAAACCCCGATTCACGACCATCGCGTATGGGGATTAATTGGCATGCTGCGCGGTGCGGAGATATCGCAATCCTGGCAGCCCGGGCCGAACGGCCTGCAGCCAGAAGGTGCGCCGATACGGCTTGATCCCGGCAACGTCGAAGCCGTCTCTCCCACCGTGGGGGATATTCATCGCGTGAGCAATGCCTATGACGATCGCGTGTCAATCAGCATCCACGTCTATGGCGCCAACATTGGCGCGGTCAAACGCGCGGTATATCGCGAAGACGGCAGTGAAAAACAGTTTATCTCCGGTTACAGCAACCGTTACTTACCGAACATTTGGGATCTATCACATGAGTAAACCCGTATTCCCTTTCCGCCAGGCTGCGGACATTCTTGAGGCTCTGCGTCAGCAGCAGGAAGTGGCGATTGTTGATGTGCGCGACGAAGCGCTGTTTGCCACCGGCCATCCGCTGTTTGCGGTGAATATCCCGCTCTCCAAACTGGAGCTGGAGCTATTGGACCGCATTCCACAATCCACAACATCCATCACTTTATATAATAACGGCGAGGGGCTGGCGCAGGCTGCAGCAGAACGTATTGCCGCGCTGGGCTATAGCAATGTGGCGCTGTTGAAAGAGGATTTAACGGGTTGGCAGGCAGCCGGCGGGGAGCTGTTTATTGATGTGAATTCACCGAGTAAAGCCTTTGGTGAACTGGTTGAACATCACAATCATACCCCTTCCCTGTCAGCCGATGAAGTGCACAGCTTAATCAACAGCGACGCCAACGTGGTGGTGCTGGATGCGCGCCGCTTTGATGAATACCAGACCATGAGCATTCCAGGCGCCACCAGCGTGCCGGGCGGTGAGCTGGTGTTGCGCGTGCGCGACATCGCGCCATCACCGGAAACCACGGTGATCGTGAACTGTGCGGGCCGCACGCGCAGCATCATCGGCACCCAGTCGCTGGTGAATGCCGGTATCCGTAATCCGGTGTTTGCGCTGCGCAACGGCACTATTGGCTGGACGCTGGCAGGCCACGATCTGGATAAAGGTCAGTCACGCCGTTACGGTGATGCCAGTGTAACCGCACAGCGACAGGCGGCGAGTCACGCACGAGGCATTGCCGATCGCGCTGGCGTAGAACGTATTCCACTGGCAACGCTTAAGCGCTGGCAGCAGGAACCGCGCACCACTTACCTGTTTGATGTGCGCGACGCTGACGAGTATGCGGCGGGTCATCTGCCCGGCAGTCGTCATGTGCCAGGCGGACAGCTGGTGCAGGAAACTGACCATTACGCCAGCGTGCGCGGTGCACGTATTGTACTGATTGATGACGATGGTGTACGCGCCAATATGACCGCCTCCTGGCTGGCGCAGCTTGGCTGGCAGGTGTCAGTGCTGGAAGAGTTGCAGGCCAGTGATTTCACTGCCACCGGTGCCTGGAAAGCGCAGGTTCCTGCGGTTGCACAGCCCGAGTTTATTTCTCCGCAGCAACTGGCGGAGTGGCTGGAGGAAGGTCAGACCCAGGTACTGGACTTCACCACGCGCGCCAATCACCTCAACAGTCATATTCCGGGAGCGGGCTGGCTGCTGCGTTCAACGCTGCAAAAAGAGGGCAAAGCCGCACTACCAGCGGCACGACGTTATGTGCTGACCTGTGGCAGCAGCCTGCTGGCCGGATATGCGGTTGAACAGGTGGCAGAACTCACCGGCAAGCCGGTGTTTGTACTGGAGGGCGGCAATGCAGCCTGGCGCGCAGCGCAGTTGCCCACCGAGCAGGGCGACCAGCAGTTGCTGTCTCCGGCGATTGATCGCTATCGCCGTCCGTATGAAGGCACCGATATCGCACCTGCTGTGATGCAGGCGTATCTGGATTGGGAATACGGTCTGGTGGCGCAGTTGGATCGCGATGGCACACACGGCTTCCGCGTGTTGCCTGCTCAAGAACAAGCCGCAACCGCTTAATTCTTAGCGCCATGAATTGCGTCGCGACCAGATTGTGCATAATTTCAGTGCACACTTAGCTCTGGCGGCACGATTTATGGCGCACTCAGATGCAGTGCTGAACGCTGAACGCTGAACGGATAAAATCATCTCAGCGCGTGAGAAGCTGCTGCGGTGCGATTCATTGCGCCCCTAATTAGCAGCTGGTGCTGAATGGGTGAGATCATCTCAGCGCACAGGAAGAAGCACGCGCGATTTACGGCGCAATTCGTCGAGATACTTGATATCAAAAGATGGGCGCATTTCAGAACGCTGGGAGTTGTCGTCACACGAATAATGACGCCATTCTGCATACGAAATGAGCAATTATGAATTCAGTCAGTGTTAGATTGTGATGCTATTGTTCAGGACGAACAGAGATTTGGTGGAGATAAGCGGGATCGAACCGCTGACCTCTTGCATGCCATGCAAGCGCTCTCCCAGCTGAGCTATACCCCCACATCTGGAAATCTTTTTCAGTGCATCGTTAAAAACGATTTGGTGGAGATAAGCGGGATCGAACCGCTGACCTCTTGCATGCCATGCAAGCGCTCTCCCAGCTGAGCTATACCCCCAGCACCGAAAAACAGCCGATTTAACTCGACGGACGGCATCATATGAAACCGCTCCCTGAGTGTCAACGCCAAATTCTCATTCTGTGTTCAATCGCTGAAAAAGGCGGCAACGCCCTACCGTAATGGCTTTTTTTTCAACGCAACTGTGCATTCCGTTAACGTATTTTCGCATTTAACACCCTGCAACCGAGGTTAAATCAGGGTTAAAGATGTTAGGAATAATCTTGTGTTCGTTACGGGTAAGTGTAAAACTTAGCGCGCTAATTAACCGGTCAACCTTCCAGGGTATATCACTCTTTGACCGGCCAGCATTTTCCCCTTGTTCAATAAAAGAAAAGTGAAATATGTCGCTGCATACACCGAAAGAGATCGCCCAACTGGCGATTCAAGCGGGCGTGGCTAAAAGCCGTTTGCCTGTTTCCACCTTATTGATCCTTGGTTTTATGGCCGGTGCCTTTATTGCCACTGGTTTTCTGTTGGATCTGCATGTTATCAACCAACTGCCTGCTGAATGGGGCTCTTTTGGCGGCTTCCTCGGCGCGGCGGTGTTCCCGGTTGGCCTGATTCTAACCGTTCTGGCCGGTGGTGAACTATTGACCGGCAACATGATGACCTTGCCGATCGCGTGGTTCGCCCGCCGCATTAGCGGTTTTAGCGTGCTGCGCAACTGGTTCTGGGTCACCATTGCCAACTTTATTGGCAGCATCGCGGTCGCCTGGTTCTTTGGCCACATGCTCGGCATGACCGAAGGCGATTATCTGAAAAAGACCGTGGCGATTGCACACGCGAAGGTGAATGCGGATTTCCTGCACGCCTTCATTTCCGGCATTGGTTGCAACTGGCTGGTGTGTCTGGCGGTGTGGTTAGCTTTCGCCAGTAAAGATATGGTCGGCAAAATCTTCGGCATGTGGTTCCCGGTGATGGCCTTCGTGGCGATTGGCTTCCAGCACGTGGTGGCGAACATGTTTATTGTGCCCGCCGCGATTTTTGCCGGACAAATGAGCTGGGCAGAATTTGCGCCAAACGTGATTGCCGTCTTCCTCGGCAACGGCGTGGGCGGTGCAATATTTGTTGGTCTCACCTATTTCCTTGCTTTCCGTCCTGCGCAAGCTGAAACCAGCGAAGCTTAATATCCGATTTATGCCTTTTGTCATGAGACAAGAGGCATTTTCCTGCCTGATTACTTTTCCCCGTTACGTTTTGTTGTAATATGTACAGCTAATGTATTTAACAGGGACAGCATCGTGAAAAAGGAATGGCTCACCCCCGAGGAGCTCGCGCTGGAAACGGGCTACAGTCGGCAAACGGTGAATAAATGGATCAAACGCGAAAACTGGACAACCACGCCCAAGCCAGGTGTACAGGGTGGTAAGGCGCGATTGATTCATATTGATGAGCGTGTAAAAAGCTTTGTTCAGTCCACCCGCCACGCGACCGAGCCGGCGGCCAATTACGGTGCTCAACAAAATACGTTACCTGCGTTATTAATAAATTCTGTCCAGCAAATGACAACCGCTGAGCAAGATCAACTGGCTGCTTTGTTGCTGCGCGAAGGGATAAGTGGCGTGCTGGAACGGCTAGGAATTAAAGAAGATTAAAAAAAGCCGGGCGCATCATGCACCCGGCTTTTTTAATGCCCGCGATAAGTGAAGCGGCAACGTTACAGGCTGCCGCTAACTCAATTAAGCCTGGGCTTCACGCTCAGCAATGAAGGCCAGCGCTTTTTCGATACGGGCTACGCTGCGGCTGCGACCAATCGCTTCGACCGTCACATCCAGTGCCGGAGACTGACCTGCACCGGTGACCGCTACGCGCAGTGGCATGCCCACTTTGCCCATACCCAACTCGAGCGCATCGGCTGCACCCTGAATCGCGTTGTGCACATTCTCCGCATTCCACTCGCTGTCGCTCAGCGCAGCCAGTTTGTCACGCACCACTTCCAGCGGCTGACGCGCAACAGGACGCAGATGTTTCTTCGCCGCGTCAGCATCAAAGGCTTCAAACTCTTCATAGAAGTAACGGCAGGAAGCCGCGATCTCGACCAGCGTTTTGCAACGCTCACCCAGTAGCGTCACCAGCTTCGCCAGTTCCGGACCGGTGCGGGTATCGATATTCTGTTGCTCGATGTGCCACTGCAGCTGCGTTGCCACGTACTCTGGCGGCAGCGTATTAATGTAGTGATGGTTCAGCCACTGCAGTTTTTCGGTGTTAAACGCACTGGCAGACTTGCTCACGGCATCCAGAGTAAACAGCTCGGCCATCTCTGCCACGCTAAAAATCTCCTGATCGCCATGTGACCAGCCCAGACGCACCAGATAGTTGAGCAGCGCTTCCGGCAGATAGCCGTCATCACGGTACTGCATCACACCGACTGCGCCATGACGTTTCGACAGCTTCTTACTGTCATCACCCAGGATCATTGAGACGTGCGCGTAAGTTGGCACTTCTGCACCAATCGCTTTAAGGATGTTGATCTGGCGTGGCGTGTTGTTGATGTGGTCTTCACCACGGATCACGTGAGTGATGCCCATATCCCAGTCATCCACCACCACACAGAAATTGTAGGTCGGTGAACCATCGGTACGACGGATGATCAGATCATCCAGCTCCTGGTTGCTGAATTCAATCGGGCCACGGATCTGGTCATCGAAAATCACCGAACCCTCTTGTGGGTTACGGAAACGCACCACGCAAGGCTCATCCGCCGCATGATGTTCATGGCTGTCACGGCAACGGCCGTCATAACGTGGCTTCTCGCCTTTCGCCATCTGCTCTTCACGCAGCGCTTCTAAACGCTCTTTAGAGCAATAGCATTTATAAGCCGTACCTGCTGCTACCATCTCATCGATGACCGCGTTGTAACGATCAAAGCGCTTCGTCTGATAGTACGGGCCTTCATCCCACTGCAGGTTGAGCCAGTTCATGCCATCCATGATGGCTTCGATGGCTTCCGGCGTTGAACGTTCCAGATCGGTATCTTCGATACGCAGAACGAATTCGCCCTTGTTATGGCGAGCATAAAGCCAGGAATAAAGAGCAGTACGGGCACCGCCCACGTGCAGGTAGCCCGTTGGGCTGGGTGCGAAGCGAGTTTTGATTTTCATTCAGCATTGCCTTAGATGCGCAGGTTTCTTTATCTGGATGACAAAAAAACGGGTTAACGCGAAAAAACAGTGCGCATATTCTAGCAGGTGGGACGCTTTCCTCAATGACTCTCGCGGCGGCATCACAGATTGAAGTGCGTTTTTCTGCTAATAAAACCAGCACATTGGCTAAAAGCGCGGCATGCTGCCTAAATTTAAAGCGAACGCACATTTATGTTTCAAAAAGCGTTGACTCACTTCGCTGGATCCCTATAATGCGACTCCACACAGCGGGGGTGATTAGCTCAGTTGGTAGAGCATCTCCTTTACACGGAGGGGGTCGGCGGTTCGAGCCCGTCATCACCCACCACTCTAAAAGTGGCTCGCAGTGTGCAAGAGTTTGAAGAGCAAGATATGGGCGATTAGCTCAGTTGGTAGAGCATCTCCTTTACACGGAGGGGGTCGGCGGTTCGAGCCCGTCATCGCCCACCACTTCGGGTCGTTAGCTCAGTTGGTAGAGCAGTTGACTTTTAATCAATTGGTCGCAGGTTCGAATCCTGCACGACCCACCAATGTAGAAAGGCGCCCTAAAGGCGCCTTTTTGCTATCTGCTATTTTCCACCCTCACAAAACCTTTACAAACACTTAACGCTTTGTGTGCTCAAGCCGTTTTATCCCCTTGCCGATAACGATAATGGTCTATTGCAAGGAGAAAACCATGTCTACTATCTCAAGTGTTAGCAGTGTCAGTACCGCAAGCAGCGGTAGCGGTTCAACGTCAGAAATTGCCAGCCTGAATAAACAGATTCAAAGCATCACCAAAGAAATTAAAGATTTATCCAGTGATGACTCCCTGACAGATGAGCAAAAATCTGAACAGGAACAGATGTTGCAATCGCAGATTCAGATGATTGAAGCGCAGATTGCACAAATCGAGCAGCAGGCAGCAGAAAAAGCACAACAGAAACAAGAAGCACAGCAGCCCACAACGGAAAGTGCCACCAGCGCCCAGAAAGCCGATGGCATTAACCGTCCGACCGAGACCAATCAGATCAACGTTTACGTCTAAAACGCCGGTTTGAGAGCACGTTGTTG
Organism: Pantoea sp. GL120224-02; assembly: GCF_900215395.1. Lineage (NCBI taxonomy): Bacteria > Pseudomonadati > Pseudomonadota > Gammaproteobacteria > Enterobacterales > Erwiniaceae > Pantoea > Pantoea sp. GL120224-02. The sequence continues at coordinate 11,638 of NZ_OBEC01000007.1, forward strand.
CGCCAGCAGGCCTGCTTGTTGGCGCACTTCCTGCCAGATCGCTTCCGCAGCGGGTGTCAGAGAGCGATTTTTGCGTTTAATCAGCATCAGATTTCGATGGATTTCCGGATAGAGACGTCGCACCGTCAGTTTCCGCCCCGCCGGCAGCGGTAACGCCAGCGCAGGCAAAATGCTGATGCCAATACCGGCTTCCACCATCGGAAACAGCGTGGCGGGATGGCCAATTTCCTGCACCACCTGCACCTGAATCGATAACTGCTGCAGCGCCGCATCCACCAGAAGACGACTTCCTGAAGCATAATCCTGCAAAACCAGGTTGCGCCCCGCCAGCATCGTCCATTCCGCTCGCTCGACCTGGGCCAAAACATCATCCGCATGGCACAACAATAAGAAAGGCTCCTGCAAAATCGCTTCGTAATCCAGATCGGCATCCCCTAGCGGCCCGATGACAATGCCAAAATCCACCTCCGCATTGCGCACGCTTTGCAGCACTGACTGCTGAGCGCGATCGTGCAGGATGACGCGGATATCCGGATAACGTTGCTGGCTACTCGCCAGACACTGCGGCATTAGATTTGCCGAAGGTGTCTGGCTGGCGGCAACACGTACGGTGCCACTGCGCTGCTCGCCGTAACTGCGCACATCCAGCAGCGTGGTATTTAACTCCTCCAGCAAACGTTCCAGCCGCGATGCCAGTTGGTGCCCCGCTTCCGTCAGCATCACTTCACGTGTGGTGCGGTCCAGCAAACGCACGCCCATTTCCGCTTCCAGCTCTTTGATACTGTGGCTGACCGCCGACTGGCTGAGCCCAATCGCCTGCCCTGCCTGGCTAAAACTGCCCTGCTGCGCCACAGCCACAAAGGTACGTAACTGACGTAAGGTGTAATTCATCGATATCGCTCATAGATTGATGCAATAAATCAATTTTATTTCTAAACCTAGCTGGCGCACAATCAGCACCATCTTTTTTATTTTAACCGGATTGTAACAATGGGCTTTTTACGACTCGACCCGATGATGGTCAAACTCATCATCACTGTGCTGTTGGCCAGCTTCATCCCGGCCAAAGGCGGGTTTGTCGATTTCTTTGAATACCTGACCACCGCCGCCATCGCCCTGCTGTTCTTTATGCACGGTGCCAAGCTGTCACGCGAGAAAATCATTGCCGGCAGCAGCCACTGGCGTTTGCATCTGTGGATCATGTGCAGCACTTTCGTGGTGTTCCCGATTCTTGGCTTGCTGCTGGTGTGGTGGCATCCGGTGAACGTCGGGCCAGAGATTTATACCGGCTTCATTTATCTGTGTATTCTGCCTGCCACCGTGCAGTCTGCGATTGCCTTCACCTCCATGGCGGGGGGGAACGTGGCGGCTGCGGTCTGTGCCGCTTCGGCATCCAGCCTGCTGGGCGTATTCATCTCGCCGCTGCTGGTGAATCTGGTGATGAACGTCCATAGCGATGCGCCGAGCAACGGTCTGGAGCAGATTGGCAAAATCATGCTGCAACTGCTGGTGCCGTTTGTGATTGGTCATATGTCTCGTCGCTGGATTGGCGGCTGGGTGGAGAAGCATCGTAGCCTGATTGGTAAAACTGACCAGACCTCGATTCTGTTAGTGGTTTACTCCGCGTTCAGCGAAGCAGTGGTCAACGGTATCTGGCATCGCGTGGGTGTGGATACGCTGCTGTGGATTCTGGCAGGCAGCGTGCTGATTCTGTTTGTCGCGCTGGCGATTAACCTGGGTGCCTCGCGTCTGTTTGGTTTCAGCCGCGCCGATGAAATCGTGGTGCTGTTCTGTGGTTCGAAAAAGAGTCTCGCTAATGGCGTGCCGATGGCCAATATCCTGTTCCCGGCCAGCTCAGTGGGGATTATCGTGCTGCCACTGATGATCTTCCATCAGGTGCAGTTGATGGTGTGCTCCTTCATCGCCCAGCGCTATAAGGCGGGCAATGAGAAGCGGCTGGCACAGCAGCAAGTCGAAGCACAAAAATCCTAAGCAAACGGCCCGCAATTGCGGGCCGTTTTGTTATTCACTGCGCTTTAGCGGTTTAACTAACCCCTGCAATCCTTCTATTTTAATCGCCAGGGTCAGCTGCATCAGCTCGCCCAGCTTCCCTGCCGGAAATTCGTTTTTACGCGCAAACCACAGCAGATACTCTTCTGGCACATCAATCAGCATACGGCCTTTATACTTGCCGAACGGCATAGCGGTATTGGCAATTTCAACCAGCTGATGTTTGTCCACGTTAAGCTCCCAGTAACCGAATCATTTCCGCTTCATCAATCACCGGAATACCGAGTTCCTGCGCTTTCGCCAGTTTGGAACCGGCCGCTTCGCCAGCAATCAATAAGTCTGTTTTCTTCGACACGCTGCCGCTCACTTTCGCGCCCAGCGCCATCAGTCGCTCTTTGGCATCATCACGGTTCATCTGCGACAGCGAACCGGTCAGCACCACTGTCTTGCCAGCAAATGGACTGTCGATCTCTTCAACATTCACCACTTCCAGCTGCGGCCAATGCACGCCCACCTCTTGGGTGAGTTCGCGGATGACTTCGCGATTGCTCTCTTCTTCCATGAAATTACGCACGTGTGCCGCCACCACTTTACCCACGTCCTGCACCGCAATCAGCGCATCCAGATCGGCGTTCATCACCTTCTCAAGATCGCCAAAATGATTGGCCAGATTGGCCGCAGTGGCTTCACCGACTTCACGAATCCCCAGCGCATACAGGAAGCGAGGCAGCGTGGTGAGTTTCGCTTTTTCGAGCGCATCCACCACATTTTGTGCAGATTTCGGCCCCATGCGATCCAGTCCCGTCAGCTTGCCCGCCGTCAGACGGAACAGATCGGCAGGTGTTTGTACGTACTCTTTTTCGACCAGCTGATCGATAATTTTGTCGCCCATGCCGTCAACATCCATCGCACGACGAGAAACAAAATGTTTGAGCGCCTCTTTACGCTGGGCACCACAAATCAGCCCACCGGTACAACGGGTAACGGCTTCGCCTTCCACGCGCTCGACATCCGAGCCACACACCGGGCAATGGCTGGGGAAGACGATTTCACGGGTATCATCCGGTCGTTCAGATTCCACCACGTTGACCACCTGCGGAATCACATCTCCGGCGCGGCGAATCACCACTTTGTCGCCAATGCGCAGGCCAAGACGCGCAATTTCATCCGCATTGTGCAAGGTGGCATTACTCACCACCACGCCAGCCACCTGCACCGGCTCCAGACGAGCGACTGGCGTAATCGCGCCGGTACGTCCCACCTGAAACTCAACATCGCGCACAAAGGTCATCTGCTCCTGCGCCGGGAATTTGAAGGCCACGGCCCAGCGCGGGGCGCGGGCGACAAAGCCTAATTGTTCCTGCAGTGCCTGCGAATCGACCTTGATGACCACGCCATCAATATCGAATCCGAGTGTCGGGCGATCCTGCTCAACCTGACGATAAAACTCCAGCACCTCTTCCGCGGTATGCGCCAGACGAATACGGTCGCTGACCGGTAAACCCCAGGCTTTAAATTGCTGCAGGCGCTGCCAGTGGCTGGCGGGCATGTCACCGCCTTCCAGCAGGCCGAAACCGTAACAGAAGAAAGTCAGAGAACGTTTAGCGGTAATGCGCGGATCGAGCTGACGTAGCGATCCCGCCGCAGCGTTGCGCGGGTTGGCAAACACTTTCGCGCCGGTGCGACGTGCATCCTCATTGAGTTTCTCGAAGCCCGCTTCGGTCATAAAGACTTCACCACGTACTTCGACACGTGCAGGAATATTGTCGCCGTGCAGACGCAGCGGAATGGCATGGATAGTGCGCACGTTGGCGGTAATATTCTCGCCCGTGGTGCCATCACCGCGTGTCGCCGCACGCACCAGCAGTCCATCTTCATACAACAGACTGACCGCCAGGCCATCCAGCTTAAGCTCGCAACAGTAGGTCAGATCGTCGCTGCTTTTCAGGCGATCCTGGACGCGCTTATTGAAGGCAAGGAAACCGGCTTCATCGAAGGTGTTGTCGAGTGACAGCATCGGCACTTCATGGCGAACTTGCTCAAATGAAGGAAGCGGAGATGCACCGACACGTTGAGTTGGAGAATCTGGCGTAATTAATTCTGGATGAGCGTCCTCCAACTTACGTAACTCTGTACGTAACTTGTCATACTCAATATCAGGAATAACTGGCGAGTCCATGATGTGGTAGAGCTTGTCGTGATGTTCTATTAACACCCTCAGGTCATAAATTCGTCTTTCGTATTTTTTCTTCATAACGATGCCCTGCAATATAAAAAACCCCCGACATGCGGGGGTTGTTTCGTTAATATTTGATTTAGCTAGCGGTTATCAACCGATAACTTCGCGAATACGCGTTTTGTAGGTTTCCAGCTTCTGCGGCGTCATCATACGGCGCTCATCATCCAGAACCACACCACCGACATCATCCGCAATACGCTGTGCAGATTGCAGCATCAGCTTGAAGTTTTGGTTCGCATCACCGTAAGACGGCACCATCATAAAGATGGAGATGCCCGGCGTGCTGAAATCGCCCATGGTATCCGGATTGAAAGAGCCCGGTTTCACCATATTTGCCAGGCTGAACAGCACAGGACCGCTGCCCGCTGGGCTCAGGTGACGATGGAAAATATTCATCTCACCAAACTGGAAGCCCGCTTGCAGAATACCCTGCAACAGAGCTTCGCCGTTCAGTTCACCGCCGGCGTGGGCGGCAACATGCAGCACCAGTACCGCTTCATTTTTTCTCTGGGTAGAAGCGGCAGGCTTCTGAGGTTCTTCATGAGCAACCGGCACTTCTTCGTATTCTGGCTCTTCAGCAGCCTGGAATTCAGGCGCAGGCTGAGTCGGTGACAGTGGCTCATTATCCAATAACGGATCGGCCTGAACGGGCTGGGGCTGAGGTTTTGGCTGCGGCGCTGGCGCCGGTCTTGCTACCGGCTGCTGAGGCGCAGGTGCAGGCTGGCGCACTTCCGGCTCATCATCCAGCAGCGGATCACCCATCAATGGGGTTTCATGACGCGGGAATGGCTGACGCGCAGGTTCAGGCGCACGTGGCGCGCTGACAGGCTTAGTCACAGGTGCGTCGAATTCGGGTTCGACATGCGCGTCACGATTGCGACGGACACGCACTTCGCCGACACCATCATCATCTTCTTCGCTCAGCAGATCTTCATCCGCTTCTTCGCGCTGTTTCAGACGTTTGTGCGGGCGATCGCGAAACACGGAAGAGCGCTCTTTACGGCTGGTCCACAGTCCGTGAAGTAGCAACGCTATTATGGCGATCGCGCCAACAACGATTAATATCAGACGCAAATCCTGCATCATTGTATTCTCTGTTGTTCCAATACCTTGCCACCACGGCAAACTTTATCCTCTAACTGTATTTGCCCAGCTAAACAAGTGCAAGTCTGTGCAGTATTTTCTGACAAATAAGATAGCTGCCCCACGCTTTTTTGCTGATTTTTCGCGCAAAGTGCGCCTGCCACCGACAAAAAGCCAGGTTATGATGTTCGCGCCGCCACATAAAGGAGAAAGGCTCGCTATGCCCGTTGAGAAATCGCCCTCATCATTAAATGGTATTCATTACTTTGCCGAAGGCTGGAGACTGGTACGTCTGCCTGGCATTCGTCGTTACGTCATTATTCCTCTGCTGGTGAACATTTTGCTGCTAGGAGGCGCCTTTATCTGGCTGTTTCAACGGCTCGGAGAGTGGATTCCGGCCTTGATGTCGCACATCCCTGATTGGCTACAGTGGCTCAGTTATTTGCTGTGGCCGCTTTCCGTCATATCGATTGTGCTGGTATTCAGCTACTTCTTCTCCACCATCGCGAACTGGATTGCCGCCCCCTTTTGTGGATTGCTGGCTGAGCAACTGGAAGGTCGTCTCACCGGTCACCCGCTGCCGGATAGCGGTTGGATGGCGATGGTTAATGATATCCCGCGCATCATGAAGCGCGAATTACAGAAGCTTGGCTACTATTTACCGCGTGCACTGGGACTGCTGCTGCTTTACTTTATCCCCGGTTTTGGACAAACGGTGGCACCGGTATTATGGTTTCTGTTTAGCGCGTGGATGCTGTCGGTGCAGTACTGCGACTATCCGTTTGATAACCACAAAGTGAGTTTTCAGCAGATGCGTAGTGCGTTACGTCAGCATAAAACGGCGAACATGCAATTTGGCGCGCTGGTCAGTTTGTTCACCATGATTCCGATTCTGAACCTGGCTATCATGCCGGTGGCCGTATGTGGCGCGACTGCGATGTGGGTTGATCGCTACCGCCTACAGCATGCACGTCACTAAAGCTTCAAAAAGCCTTATGCATTTTTGCGTAAGGCTTATGGTTGTGGGCTATATAGATATGCGATTTCTTTCCTTCCGCACACCGGAAGAACAGGTATGCTCTGAGGGTTCCCAATATTTCATACAGTTAAGGACGAGCTATGAGTAAGATCTATGAAGACAACTCTCTGACAATTGGTCATACGCCGCTGGTTCGACTGAACCGCATCGGTAATGGACGCATCCTGGCGAAGGTCGAATCGCGTAACCCGAGCTTCAGCGTCAAATGCCGTATCGGTGCCAATATGATTTGGGACGCAGAAAAACGCGGAATCTTAAAGCCGGGCGTTGAACTGGTTGAGCCAACCAGCGGTAACACCGGTATTGCACTGGCTTACGTGGCCGCCGCTCGCGGTTACAAACTCACGCTGACCATGCCAGAGACCATGTCTGTTGAACGTCGCAAGCTGCTGAAAGCACTGGGCGCGAATCTGGTGCTGACCGAAGGCGCAAAAGGTATGAAAGGTGCCATTGCTAAAGCCGAGGAAATCGTTGCCAGCGATCCGGATAAATTTGTGCTGCTGCAGCAGTTCAGCAATCCGGCTAACCCGGAGATCCATGAGAAAACCACCGGCCCGGAAATCTGGGAAGACACCGACGGTGAAGTGGATGTGTTCATTGCGGGCGTGGGCACCGGCGGCACGCTGACAGGCGTGAGCCGTTACATCAAGAACACCAAAGGCAAAAAAGACTTAATCACCGTCGCGGTAGAGCCGACTGACTCTCCGGTCATCGCTCAGGCTATCGCGGGTGAAGAGATCAAGCCGGGTCCACACAAAATTCAGGGTATCGGCGCAGGTTTCATTCCTGGCAACCTTGACCTGAAACTGGTTGATCGGGTCGTTGCGATTACCAACGAAGAAGCCATCAGCACCGCACGTCAGCTGATGGAAGAAGAAGGCATTCTGGCCGGTATCTCTTCAGGTGCGGCAGTGGCTGCAGCACTGAAGCTGCAGGAAGACGAAGCATTCGCCAATAAGAATATCGTGGTGATCCTGCCCTCCTCTGGCGAGCGCTATTTAAGCACCGCCCTGTTTGCCGATCTGTTCACTGAAAAAGAGCTGCAGCAGTAACCGCCATAGTCTGAAAACGATGAAAAAAGCACCCGAATGGGTGCTTTTTTGTGGCGCAGATCTCACTTTTATCACCAGACAGATTGATTTCAATGACACGGCTCTGGTATTTAAGCTCCCAATTATTTCGGTGCCTGAAATTAATCTGGCTTTGAAGTGGATCAAGCTGAATGGAATTACTGATTTGGCGAAACGGCGAATCACGGCATACTTAGCAAGGTGACCTTTTCGCACAGTTTTTGATCTGCTGCTGAAAGACGCACATTACTAAGCGCATTTTTTGGTCAGCTTAATGCCACACCAGCGCACCTATACAGGCTAAAGTGACGGCTCCAGGCTAGACTTTAGATCCATAACACCAAACCTGATAAAGTTGGGGAAATAGAATGTTCCAGCAAGAAGTTACCATTACCGCACCTAACGGCCTTCATACCCGTCCTGCAGCTCAGTTCGTGAAAGAAGCTAAGGCTTTCCAGTCAGACATCACTGTGACCTCTAATGGCAAATCTGCCAGCGCGAAAAGCCTGTTCAAACTGCAGACTCTGGGTCTGACTCAGGGTACGGTTGTTACGCTGTCTGCTGAAGGTGAAGATGAGCAGCAAGCGGTTGAGCACCTGGTGAAACTGATGGCTGAGCTGGAGTAATTCCGCTCAGGCAAGCAACTAAACCGACTCCTTTGCCCCATTGAGTGCAAATATCTTGATCGCGGACAACCTGTCCGCGTTCTTGCTTCCTTAGAGTACTGTTCCGCGACAGTGGCAACGCATTGGGTCAATGAGCCATCGTGATTAAAAGGTAGGGTTATGATTTCAGGCATTTTAGCATCACCGGGTATCGCTTTCGGCAAAGCACTTCTGCTGAAGGAAGATGAGATCGTCATCAGCCGTAAAAAAATTACTGACGATCAGGTTGAGCAAGAAGTTCAACGCTTCCTTGATGGACGTGGCAAAGCGGCAGTACAGCTCGAAGCCATCCGTGTCAAAGCCGGTGAAACCCTCGGTGAAGAGAAAGCGGCGATCTTTGAAGGTCACATCATGCTGCTCGAAGACGAAGAGCTTGAGCAGGAAATCATCGACCTGATTAAGAAAGATCACGCAACGGCTGACGCTGCGGCGTACTCTGTCATTGATGGCCAGGCCAAGGCGTTGGAAGAACTCGACGACGAATACCTGAAAGAGCGTGCGGCTGACGTGCGTGACATCGGTAAGCGTCTGCTGCAAAACATCCTCGGTCTGCATATTGTCGACCTGGGTGCTATCGCAGAAGAATCTATTCTGGTGGCGAAAGATTTAACGCCGTCAGAAACCGCACAGCTGAACCTGAAGAAGGTGCTGGGCTTTATCACCGATATCGGTGGCCGTACTTCGCATACGTCCATCATGGCGCGTTCTCTGGAGATCCCAGCGATTGTCGGTACCGGTAACGTCACCACGCAAATCAAAAACGGTGACTTCCTGATCCTCGATGGCGTGAATAACAAGATTTACGTTAATCCTACCGATGCAGAACAAGAAGAATTGAAAGCGATTCAGACGCAATACCTGTCTGAAAAGCACGAACTGGCGAAACTGAAAGATCTGCCCGCTATCACGCTGGACGGCCATCAAGTGGAAGTGTGCGCCAACATTGGTACCGTGCGCGATGTCGCTGGTGCAGAGCGCAACGGTGCGGAAGGCGTGGGCCTGTATCGTACCGAGTTCCTGTTTATGGACCGTGACTCGCTGCCAACCGAAGAAGAGCAATTCCAGGCGTATAAAGCGGTAGCGGAAGCCATGGGCTCTCAGGCCGTCATCGTGCGTACCATGGACATCGGCGGCGATAAAGATCTGCCGTACATGAACCTGCCAAAAGAGGACAACCCGTTCCTCGGCTGGCGTGCGATTCGTATCGCAATGGACCGCAAAGAGATTCTGCATGCTCAGCTGCGCGCTATCCTGCGTGCCTCATCCTTCGGCAAACTGCGCATTATGTTCCCGATGATCATTTCGGTGGAAGAAGTGCGTGCGCTGAAGGCCGAGCTGGAGCTGCTGAAAACCCAGTTGCGTGAAGAAGGCAAAGCCTTTGATGAGACCATTGAAGTGGGCATTATGGTGGAAACACCGGCTTCAGCGGTGATTGCGCGTCATCTGGCGAAAGAAGTCGACTTCTTTAGTATTGGGACAAATGACCTGACGCAGTATACTCTGGCGGTCGATCGTGGTAATGATTTGATTTCACACCTCTATAACCCAATGACGCCATCTGTTTTGGGCCTCATTAAGCAAGTGATCGACGCATCACATGCCGAAGGGAAATGGACCGGCATGTGTGGTGAGCTGGCTGGTGATGAACGTGCTACACTACTGTTACTGGGAATGGGGCTGGACGAATTCAGCATGAGTGCCATTTCAATCCCGAGCATCAAGAAGATTATTCGTAATACTAATTTCGAAGATGCGAAGGCATTGGCGGAGCAGGCTCTGGCTCAACCCACAGCGGAAGATTTAATGAACCTGGTGAACAAGTTCATTAAAGAAAAAACGCTCTGCTGATCCACGAGACGCTGGCCCCAAATTACTGCTTAGGAGAAGATCATGGGTTTGTTTTCTAAACTTTTTGGCGAAAAATCAGAGAGCGCGTCAGGGACTATTGATATCGTTGCGCCTCTGTCAGGCGAAATCGTGAATATCGAAGACGTACCTGATGTGGTATTTGCTGAGAAAATCGTGGGTGATGGTATCGCCATTAAACCGACTGGCAACAAGATGGTTGCACCGGTTGATGGTACCATTGGCAAGATTTTTGAGACCAACCACGCCTTTTCAATCGAGTCTGACAACGGCATCGAGCTGTTCGTCCACTTCGGTATCGATACGGTTGAACTGAAAGGTGAAGGCTTTAAGCGTATCGCCGAAGAAGGCCAGAAAGTGAAAAAAGGCGACGTGGTGATCGAGTTTGATCTGCCACTGCTGGAAGAGAAAGCAAAATCCACGCTGACGCCGGTTGTGATTTCGAACATGGACGAAATCAAAGATCTGATCAAACTCTCCGGTCAGGTAACTGTGGGTGAAACCCCGGTTATCCGCATCAAGAAGTAAGCAGCGTCTGGATAGTAAAAACGGCACCCAATAGGTGCCGTTTTTGTTTGTGTGGCTGGCTGGAACTGCAGGGTGCGGTGGCGTTAGGGATGGTGCAGTGGCGTTAGGGATGGTGCGGTCGGTCAGGACGACCGGGCAGATCGCAAAGACGGCATAAACCATCCCTGGGCCTCGGCCCTCGCCATCCATGGCGAGGGACGCTTTGCTCCTCTGCCCGGTCGTCCTGCCCTACTCCACATAGTGCGTGCTGCTTTTTACTGCGTTAGATGCACGGCTTAGTGCGAATAGGTTCGTAGTATGAGTCGCAATGCATTGCGCGCTTGCCTGTGCTAACCGGACTGCATGGGCGCGCTACTATGGATTCACAAGAACGCGGTTAGATTGTGAGCGCTTAAACCTTCAGTCTTGCTTCCATCGTGGCAATCGTAACGTTAGCTCTAAGCCACCTTCAGGGCGATTGACCGCCTGTACCTCACCGTGGTGCGCCAGAATCACCTTACGCACGATGGAGAGCCCTAAGCCGTATCCTTTGCCCATCAGTGGCGAATTAACGCGTACGAAGGGATCGAAGATGCTGGAAAGCTTTTCGTCGTCAACGCCCGGGCCCTGATCGCGCACGCGAATCGCCAGCCATTGATTCTCCGCCTGTAGCCTCACGCTGATATGCTGGCCTTTGTGCGAGAAGCGCAACGCATTACGCAGGACGTTCTCTACACCACGGCGAATCAACTCGGCATTGCCGTGCACGGTGTAGTCGGCGTTCTCATCGACCTGAAAGTCGACTTTTACGCCCGGAATCTGTGCCTCATAGCGCACGTCCGTGACCACCGCGTGCAGCAGGCCAGTGAGATCGAAATACTGCTCACCCGGCATACTTTCATGTTCCGCACGCGATAGCGTCAGCAATTCGCCAATCATCTTGTCGAGACGACGCGCTTCTTCATCGATGCGGTTCAGAGAGGATTCCACTGATTCCGGCGTTTGCCGCGCCAGACCGGTTGCCAGTTGCAGGCGCGCCAGCGGTGAACGCAGTTCGTGGGAGATGTCGTGCAGTAATTCCTCGCGCGCCTTCACCAGCGTATCCAGGCGCTCCACCATGGCATCAAAGTCTTGCGCCACGCTGGAGAGTTCATCATGACGACGACGCATGACCGGATAGAGTCGCACCGACAAATCGCCGCTGGAGACGCGGGCAAAGCCTTCACGCAGCTGGCGCATTGGGCGCGTCAGGTTCCAGGCCAGTAATAAGCTGAACAGTAATCCTAGCGCCCCGGCAAAGGTGAACATCGGCTCTGGGATGTTGAGGATACGTCGCGGGCCACCGCCACCCATCGAACTATCCTCGCGCAATCCTTTAACGTCGTAACGCAACTCGTACTCTTTGCCATCCTGCCCTTTCACCCAACGGACGATGATATCCGGGAACGGACCATGGAAGGGTTCACTGAAGGTTTCCGGCGGCGCATTGCCGGGCGTAGCGGCAGGTTTATCATGCTGGATGACTGAGAAGAACTGGCGGTCGTTGGGTTCCCAATCGGCCATCATGTCATCCAGTGAACTCGGTCCGCCGCGCTCCAAGACAGAAACTGCGGACGCCATCTGTAAATTCACAATACGACGGATAGCCACAATTTCGGGTGGTTCGTGACGATTACCGGAAAGCGTAAAACCAAGCCACAGCAGCTGGCTGATGATGACAAATACGATCCAGAAGCCCAGTAAGATCTTCCAGAACATGCGGCCGCGGTAGCTGTGTTTCATCGAATGCGATAACCAATACTGCGCACAGTTTCAATGTTGATGCTGTCGGCGGTGAGCGCGGCCAGCTTCTGGCGGATATTGCTGATGTGCACATCCACGCTGCGATCGTAAGCTTCACGCGGACGACCAAGCCCTTTCTCTGACAGTTCATCCTTCGACACCACGCGATCGGGCGCACGCAGCAGCAGATCCAGCAGGTTAAATTCCGAGGCGGTCAGGTCAAAGGCTTTGCCCTGCCATTCGGTGATGCGCGTGGCCGGATTCAGGCTCAGCTCACCCCAGCGCAGCAGTTCTTTTTTGTCCTGAACCGGTGCCTGATCTTCGAAACGACGCAGTACGGCACGCAGACGCGCCACCAGCTCACGCGGGTAGCATGGTTTTGGCACATAATCATCCGCACCCATTTCCAGGCCGATAACGCGATCGATGTTGTCGCCTTTGGCGGTTAACATAATCACCGGCAAACGGCTGTTCTGGCGCACCTGACGCAGCACATCAATACCGCTCATATCCGGCAGCATAATGTCGAGAATCATCGCGGTATAGTTGCCCGACAGCGCCCCTTCAATCCCGGCGGTTCCGGTTAAAACCAGTTGCGTTTCAAAGCCTTCCGCAATCAGGTACTGGCTCAGCATGGTGCCAAGTTCTACATCGTCATCAACAAGCAGAATTTTCATCTTTATCTCTCGTACAAAATTGCCGCTATTTTGGCCTGAGTTGGCAATGAGCGCAGCCGATTTTACTCGATCCTTACAGTGCCAACACCAGAGGATTATCAGGGAGACTATAGACAAAAATGGCCCGGTCGCACCACAACAGAACGCGCAGGCCAGATAAAATGCGGGGAAGAGAAGATCAGTGGAACACGCCGGTGGAGAGATAGCGGTCACCGCGATCGCAAACTATCGCCACCACGACACTGCCGGGATGGGCATTAGCGATGCGCAGCGCACCGGCCACCGCGCCACCGGAACTCACGCCGCAGAAAATCCCTTCACGTTGCGCTAACGCACGCATGGTTTCCTCGGCTTCCCGCTGTGCCATATCGATGACCTCATCCACTAATTCAGGACGGAAAATCCCCGGCAGATAAGCCTCGGGCCAGCGACGAATACCCGGAATACTGCTGCCCTCCTGCGGCTGTAAACCAATGACTTTCACCGCTGGCGCAAACTCTTTCAGATAGCGACCGACGCCAGTGATAGTGCCCGTCGTGCCCATACTGGAGACAAAATGGGTCATGCGGCCCTGCGTCTGCTGCCAGATTTCCGGGCCGGTGGTGAGATAGTGGCCTAGGGGATTGTCGGGATTATTGAACTGATCCAACACCCTGCCCTCACCGCGATCGGCCATCTCTTGCGCTAAATCGCGTGCGCCTTCCATGCCCTGTTCGCGCGTCACCAGAATCAATTCCGCGCCGTAGGCACGCATCGCGTCCTGCCGCTCCTGGCTCATGTTATCCGGCATCAGCAGGCGCAGTTTGTAGCCTTTCATCGCCGCGATCATCGCCAGAGCGATACCAGTATTCCCACTGGTGGCTTCAATCAGCGTATCGCCGGGTTGAATGTCACCGCGCTGTTCCGCCTGATGAATCATCGACCAGGCCGCACGATCTTTTACCGAACCGGCCGGATTATTGCCTTCCAGCTTTAACCAGATTTCACTGCCGTTATCGGGCGTCAGGCGTTGCAGCCTGATCAACGGCGTATTACCGATGGTATTTTCCAGTGTGGTCACGGTTTGATTCCAGACAGAAGAGAGGCAAATAAATCGGGCGGGAAAGTCCCGCCCGAAGGAGTGTCAAAAATATCAGGCGCTTTCGGCAAAGGCAACCGGACGCAGCGGCGTCGTGCCGTTGTACAGTCGTGCCTGCTGCAGGCCAACAAACAGGCGTTCACCGCGAATCGGAGCGGTGTGATCGCCGTCATAGACCACGGAGAAGACCTCACCCTGCCAGCCGATCGGCTGCACCACTAATTGCCAGAAGTGGCCACGCGGACTGATCTCCAGCACTTGCACCGGCAACGGGGTTTCGAGGCTGCTCTGACGTGAGATATCGACTTCCCACGGACGCAGGAACAGCTCAACTTCGCCCTGATGCGCGGGCGTGTAGCCCAGCGGCCAGCGATGCGCCCCCACATGGAACTGTGAACCGTGTACCTCACCGTCGAAGCGATTCACTTCGCCGAGGAACTCCAGCACAAAGCGGGTGGCCGGTTCCTGCCACACTTCATCCGGCGTGCCGACCTGTTCGATATTGCCCTGACTCATCACCACCACGCTGTCAGCGACTTCCATCGCCTCTTCCTGGTCATGGGTGACGAACACGCTGGTAAATTTCAACTCTTCATGCAACTGACGCAGCCAGCGACGCAGCTCTTTGCGCACCTGCGCATCCAGCGCGCCGAAAGGTTCATCCAGCAACAAGATCTGCGGTTCCACTGCCAGCGCACGCGCCAATGCCACGCGCTGCTTCTGTCCACCCGAAAGCTGCGCCGGGAAACGATTAGCGAGATGAGCCAGCTGCACCATTTCCAGCAGGCGCGTCACTCGCTGTTTGATTTCAGCGGCGGATGGGCGTTCGCGGCGCGGCAACACGGTTAAACCAAAGGCGATGTTATCGAACACGGTCATATGGCGGAACAGCGCATAGTGCTGGAACACGAAGCCGACCTGGCGATCGCGCGCGTGAGTACGGCTGACATCTTTACCGTGGAAATGAATCTGCCCGCTGTTCTGATGCTCCAGACCCGCGATGATGCGCAGCAGCGTGGTTTTGCCCGAGCCCGACGGCCCCAGCAGCGCCACCATTTTGCCGGTAGGAATATCCAGAGAGATATCGTTTAGCACCGGCGTACGGCCGAACGCTTTGTTAATGTGTTTAATCTCAATGCTCATGATTTTCCTCCTGTTGGCGCTTCTGCTGATGCTCTAATCGCCACTGCACCACGCTTTTCAGAAACAGCGTCAAAATGGCCATCAGGGTCAACAATGCAGCCGCGGTAAAGGCGCCAACCGTGTTGTAATCCTGATGCAGTAATTCAACCTGAAGCGGTAAGGTGTAGGTCTCACCGCGAATCGATCCCGAGACCACCGAGACCGCACCAAACTCACCAATGGCACGGGCGTTGGTGAGCACCACGCCGTACATCAGCGCCCAGCGAATGTTCGGCAGCGTCACGCGGCGGAACATCTGCCAGCCCGATGCGCCTAACAGCACCGCGGCTTCATCTTCATTGCTGCCCTGGCTCAACATCACCGGCACCAGTTCGCGCACCACAAACGGACAGGTCACGAAGATAGTGGCCAGCACCATGCCCGGCCAGGCAAACATGATCTGAATGTTGTGCGCGTCCAGCCAACCACCCGCCGGGCCGTTGATGCCCCAGAACAGCAGATACATCAGCCCCGCCACCACCGGTGACACGGCAAAAGGAATATCAAACAGCGTAAGCAGCAACTGGCGGCCGGGGAAGGTAAAGCGCGTCACCAGCCATGCCAGCAGCGTACCAAACACCAGGTTGACCGGCACCGTGATCAGCGCCACCAGAATCGTCAGCCAGATGGCGTGCAGCATGTCGCCATCTTTTAAATTAGAGAGCGAGGCGACGATCCCCTGGCTCAGTGCCTCCCAGAAGATCGAGATCATCGGGACCACCAGCAGCAGGAAAGAGACCAGCGCGCCCACGCCAATCAGCAGCCATTTCCCCCAGTTCACCGGCTGACGCTCAGCGTGATTAATCTGCGAAATCTCCGCCATTAGTGGCCTCCTAAGCGACGGCCAAAGCGGCTCTGCAAGGTGTTAATCGCGAACAGCAACAGCAGCGAAGCCGCCATGATCACCGAAGCGATAGCACTGGCTGCCGGGTAATCGAACTCCTGCAGACGAACAAAAATCATCAGCGAGGTGACTTCGGTTTTCCACGCGATATTGCCCGCAATAAAGATAACCGCACCAAACTCACCCAGGCTGCGCGTGAAGGATAACGCCGTGCCCGCTAACAGCGCGGGCGCCACCTCTGGCAGCACCACACGGCGGAAGCTCTGCCACGGTGTCGCACCCAGCGTTTCAGCCGCTTCTTCATATTCCGGGCCTAACTCTTCCAGCACTGGTTGCACGGTGCGCACCACAAACGGGATGCTGGTGAAGGCCATCGCCACCGCAATGCCCAGCCAGGTGTAAGAGACTTTAATATCGAAATGAGCCAGCCATTGACCATACCAACCACTCACCGAGAACAACCCCGCCAGCGTCAGACCGGCAACGGCGGTAGGCAATGCAAACGGCAGATCCATTAAGCCATCCAGCAACGCGCGGCCGGGGAAGCGGTAACGGGTCAGAATCCATGCCATTAACATGCCAAAGAACGCATTGAAGATGGACGCCACGCCCGCTGACAACAGCGTGACTTTATACGCCGCAATCAGCTGCGGATTGGTGACCACATCCCAATACTGTGCCAGTGTCATGTTGGACAGTTGCATCAGCAGTGCGCTGATCGGCAACAGCAGGATCAGGCAGGTAAACAGCAGGCTGGTGCCGAGGCTGAGACCGAACCCTGGCAGCACGCGCTTTTGCGCTAAAGCAAACATCAACCGCGCCCCGCTGCCAGTAATTTATCCAGCTCACCGCCGCTGGCAAAATGGGTTTTCATCACGTTATCCCAGCCACCAAAGGCATCCTGCACATTAAACAGCGCGGTCTGCGGGAAGCGGTCTTTCTGTTCCGCCATCAGCTGTGGATTGTTCACGCGATAATAGAAACCGGTAATGATTTTCTGCGCCTCAGGGGAATAGAGGAAATTCAGATAGGCTTTGGCCGCGTCAGCGGTGCCGTTGTGCTCGACGTTTTTGTCGACCCACGCCACCGGAAACTCCGCCAGAATATTGGTCTTAGGCACGATGACTTCGTAGTCATCTTTGCTGTACTGATTGCGGATGTTGTTCACTTCCGATTCGAAGCTGATCAGCACATCCCCTAAACCGCGTTCGGCGAAGGTGGTCGTCGCGCCACGGCCGCCGGTATCAAACACCTCGACGTTTTTCAGGAATTTCGTCATAAAGGCTTCGGTTTTGGCTTTGTCTTTACCATCCGCCTGGTCGGCTGCGCCCCAGGCGGCCAGATAGGTATAACGGCCATTACCGGAGGTTTTTGGATTCGGGAATACCAGCTTCACCTTGTCTCGTGCCAGATCCGACCAATCATGGATCTGCTTAGGGTTCCCTTTGCGTACCAGAAAAGCCATGGTGGAGTAAAACGGTGAGCTGTTGTTCGGCAGACGGGCTTGCCAGTCGGCTGGAATCAGGTTGCCTTTATCATGCAGCACCTGCACATCCGTCACCTGGTTGTAAGTCACCACGTCCGCGCGCAGGCCCTGCAAGATAGCCAGTGCCTGTTTTGATGACCCGGCATGCGATTGTTTAATCGTCAGCTTGTCAGTGGGGTGCGCAGCATTCCACTGCTGCTCAAACGGCGCATTCAGGGCAACAAACAGCTCGCGCGAGACATCATAAGAGCTGTTCAACAACTCTGTTGCCTGCGCTGCACCGGCTAACGCCAGTGACAAGGCGATTCCGCTCATCCATTTTTTCGCAATCGGAAGTGTCATGCTGCACCCTGCTCGTCGGCGAAATCGCCAATGCCATTAAATGCTGTCAGTGTATTTATAACTCAGGGCAAACCAGTAACGGTTTTATATATCGTTTGGGGATTTCAAAGTCTAAAAAGGCATAAGACGGCGGGAGAGATTATGCAACAGACGGGATTCGTGGTGAGCGGCACGCAAGGCCGCTCACTGGCGTATTACAGCGCTTGCAGGGCATCCAGCGCAGGCGCAAAGAAGTAGCTGCCCGTTACCGGCTTAGTGAAGCGCAGCATCGCATCCATTTTGCCGTCACGCTCGCCGAACATGCTCAGCAGTTGCTGCTCGATGTTATACAAGCGGTTGCAGTACGAGATGAAATACAGGCCATGAGTGCCGCTGGCCGAACCATACGGCAGGCTCTGGCGCAGAATCTTCAACCCTTTGCCCTCTTCTTTCAAATCAACGCGGCTGAGATGCGAGGTGGCGGGACGTTGATCGCCCGGCAACTCTTCATTATCCACTTTGGTGCGGCCAATAATCGCTTCCTGCTTTTCCACTGCCATACGATTCCACAGTTTGAGATTGTGCTCCCAGCGCTGAGTGAAAACATAGCTTCCACCGGCATCCGGGCCTTCAGCAATAATTGCCACCTGCTGACGCGCCTCGCCTTGCGGGTTTTCCGTGCCATCAACAAAGCCGGAAAGATCGCGCTCTTCCACCCAGCGGAAGCCGTGGGTCTCTTCTTCAATATTCACGGCGTCAGCAAAGGCCGCTAATGCCGCCTGTGCCAGCGAGAAATTCACGTCATGACGCAGAGATTGGATATGGATAAGCAGATCGCGTTGCGTGGCGGGTGCAATGCCTTTGCCCAATGGAGAGAAGGCTTTCAATTCTGGCGCTGAATCCGCACCTTGCAGATCGCGCCACAGCGCATCGCCAAAGGCGATCACCGCGCCCAGTCCGGCATCGGCAAATTTCTGTTGCAGCGCATCGAGTTGTTGCAGGAAGGTTTTGCTCCCCTGGCGGACAGCATCGAGATCGCCCGTAATACGAGCTTCTAGCCAAATGGCGAAACGGCGGTGTTCCAACAGGATCCCGCTCTGGAATTGAGGCATTGCACTGCTCTCCGGCATGAAAGTTAGGACGTTTTTTCGCCCATATCATACCGGAAAGCCACACAGTGATTGTGCGTTAACGCAATTATTTTTTGCTTAGCGCTGCCAGACGATTTTGCTGATTTTCCAGCTTTTCAAGGTGTCGTCAGCCGGCATCAATCCCTCTGGTCCATGCCCTTCGCCGCTGTAGACATAAGAGATGTGCTGACTGCCCGGAGCACGGCACTCAACATCGCGCGCATCTAATCCGGTAGTGAGTTTGCAGTTGTCGAAGGCTTTGCTGAATTTGGCGCTAAACAGATCGCCAATCTTGCTGCCGTCTGCACTCTTTGCATCGGCATCCATCACTTCAACGCGTTCAACGCTGCTCTGGCCGTTGATCACCAGTTTCACTTTGCCATCTTCCAGCGCCTGCCAGAAATCAACCACCTGGCCATTCTGCGTGCGCATGCCCTGACGCAGCTGATAATCATTGTTTAACGCTTTACCGATCGCCGCTTCTGACATCGGGGTGGTGCTGCTTAGGCCTGCCACACCTTGTTCGGTCACGGTTAACGAGCCGCCAAACCAGTTCATTGGATTGAGTGCCGACCAGTGATAACTCAGCGGATTATACCAATGGCTTTCGCTCGCGCTGGAGGCGGTAGAGGAACCTGAACTGGCGCAACCTGCCAGCATCATGGCGCTAACCAGCAGTGCGGGACGAACAACTTTCATGAATGCTCCTTGATCTCTTGTGCCGATTGGCGTGCCTGTTGGAGTCGCAAACCGGCAAAAAGTTTATTCGATGTGATGTTCCGGCAGAAAACAGTCGCGCAGGCGCTGATGGGTTTGCAGCCAAATCAACGCCAGCAGATCAAACAGCGTTAAAAGTAACGGCCACGGAGAGTCCGGAAAAGCGCCCTGTATCAGCCCGTAGCCTTGTGACAACAGACTAATCAATAACGACACACTCAGCACCTGCCGCCAACTCTGCCACAGTCGCGGCCAGCGTTGGCGATAGCCGGTCAGCAGCAAACCCGCTGCCGCCGGAATGCCCAGCGCCAATCCAATCCAAAAGCTCTGACGATCGGGATAGAACAGCGCCAGCAGATCGTTACCCTGCTGACGGGACGCGCCCGCCATCACCAGTAACAGCCAGGTGCGCGCCTGCAATAACAGAATCGGCCAGAAAAGAAACGGCAGCCGTAGCTGCCCTTTTGCATCGTAATCGTCTGGCAAATATTTCAGCCCCATCATCGGCGGCTTAATATTCGCGGTCTTCGATTAAACGTTTACCCAGCAACACCGAATCCACAGGCTCGTAGTCGAGTTTCTCGTAGAAGGCGAGAACCTGATCGTTCTCTTCACGCACCATCAGATTGATCTTCGGACAGCCACGCGCAATTAACTTTTTCTCCAGACGATTCATCAGCGCATTAGCAAATCCGCGCCCCTGATAATCGGGATGCACCGCCAGATAGTAGACCGATCCGCGATGGCCATCGTAACCGCCCATCACCGTGCCGACCACTTCACCGCCGACTTCCGCCACCAGAAAAAGCTCCGGATCGTGGTTCATTTTACGTTCGATATCCAGTTCCGGATCGTTCCACGGACGTAACAGATCGCAACGCTCCCAGAGCGTGATCACTTCTTCAAAATCTTCCTGGCGGAATGAGCGGATTTCCATCGGCGTTACCCTGCTATTAAGCACAATTCGCTGATTATCACGCATTCTTTGCCAGGCGCAACCCTCCCGCCGCGCAACGGTGGAAAAAAACGGCTAAATTGCTGTTAGTAACGTGTAATACAAAGTAATGCGCTGAAATGGTTGTGAAGTCGCCGCAAGGCAGTTGTTACGATATAACACTGGGCAGGATTTTCTGTCAGGGACCCCATTATGAGTAAAATTTCACTGCTGAAGCGGCTGACCAATCGCCGCCAGTTGATTCTCTCTGGCCTGGCGCTGGCGGTGCTGTCACCGCGCGCGGTGATGGCAAAAGAAGAGAGCGCCGATTTGCGCGTCAGCAAAGGTCACACCCCGCCGAAACCGGCGACTAACGGTAAACGCATCGTGATGATCGATCCGGGCCACGGCGGCATTGATTCGGGCGCGGTGGGCGAAGAAGGTTCAGAAGAGAAGCACATCGTGCTGGCAATCGCCAACACCGTGCGTACGCTTTTGCAAAATCACCCTAAAGTGGAAGTGCGACTGACGCGTGAAAGTGATCACTTTATTCCGCTCTATCAACGCGTGGAAATCGCGCATCAGCACGGTGCCAATCTTTTTATGTCGATCCACGCCGACGGCTATACTAGCCCGGATGCCAACGGCGCGTCGGTATTCGCCCTGTCGAATCGCGGTGCCAGTAGCGCCATGGCGCGCTACATGTCGCAGCGCGAAAACGATGCCGATAAAGTCGGTGGCGCGGCAGTGCAGGAGAAAGATAACTACCTAAACCAGATTCTGTTCGATCTGGTGCAAACGGACACCATCCGCAATAGTCTCACGCTGGGCAAACACGTCCTGGATCAAATTCGCCCAGTGCATCATCTGCACAGCCAGCACACCGAGCAGGCGGCGTTTGCGGTGTTGAAGTCGCCCTCAATTCCGTCAGTGCTGGTCGAAACTTCCTTTATTACCAACCCGCGTGAGGAGCAACTGCTGGGTACCACTGCCTTTCGCCAGAAGATTGCCAGCGCGATTGCCGACGGTATCGTCAATTACTTCAACGAGTACGATCGTCGCCAGGCGTAGCTCTGTCCTGTGATAGAATCGCGGCAAATTTCCGGAACGAGTGACTCATGAGCAATCCCGATATTTCCCGCGTCAAAGCGTTTTTATTGACGCTACAGGATGAAATTTGCGCCCAGCTGGCCGCTGCCGATGGTACAGCGACCTTCGCCGAAGATGACTGGCAGCGCCCAGGCGGCGGCGGCGGACGCAGTCGCGTACTACGCAACGGCGCGGTGTTTGAGCAGGCAGGCGTGAATTTTTCCCACGTACACGGTGATCAGATGCCCGCCTCTGCCACCGCACATCGCCCTGAACTGGCCGGCCGCAGTTTTGAAGCCATGGGCGTGTCACTCGTGGTCCACCCGGAAAATCCGTACATCCCCACCAGTCACGCCAACGTGCGTTTCTTCATTGCTGAGAAGCCGGGTGCCGATCCAGTATGGTGGTTCGGCGGCGGTTTCGATCTCACGCCGTATTACGGTTTCGAAGAGGATGCGCTGCACTGGCATCAAACCGCGTTTGACCTGTGCCAGCCGTTTGGTGAAGACGTCTATCCGCGCTACAAAAAATGGTGTGACGACTATTTCCACCTCAAGCATCGTAATGAACAGCGCGGCATCGGCGGGCTGTTTTACGATGACCTGAATACGCCAGACTTTGATCACTGCTTCGATTTTATGCAGGCAGTGGGCAAGGGTTATCTGGATGCCTATTTACCGATTGTCGCGAAGCGCAAGGCGCTGCCATGGGGCGATCGCGAACGTCAGTTCCAGCTCTATCGTCGTGGACGCTATGTTGAATTCAACCTGGTGTGGGATCGCGGCACGCTGTTCGGCCTGCAAACCGGCGGCCGCACCGAATCGATTTTGATGTCGATGCCGCCACTGGTGCGCTGGGAATATGATTACCAAACCGAAGCCGGCACGCCGGAAGCTGCGCTCTACAGTGATTTCTTGCCGGTGAAGGATTGGCTGGGATTGGGTGAATAGTTCTTTTGCAGGAAAGCACAAATGTTGATGGCCTTAGCCCCTCTGCTGCTGCAAGGGCTATCCGCAGCGCTGAGGCTTTTACGTTGGGCCAGGAGATCCACGCAGGGATGCGTGGATCAGTTCGGGGCCGACCAGGGATGGTCGATCCCCGAACGGTCCGTCGGCACGACGTGGAAGCCGAGGGCACCGCGTTAGCGGCGCGAGGACTGCCCGGCAGCAGCAGAGGGGCTAAGGCCCACACCAACCCCCCCAGGCCCTTAGCCTTTAGCCACGTCATCCCATCACAACGGCTCGGTCTGCGCCTCCACTACCGCTAACGCCACCATATTCACAATGCGCCGAACCGATGCAATCCGCGTCAATACATGCACCGGCTTGCTGATCCCCATCAACACCGGCCCCACCGTCACGCCTTCCGAGCACGACACGCGCAACAGGTTATAACTAATACGCGCCGCTTCCACGTTCGGCATAATCAGCAAATTAGCCGTGCCTTTCAGCGGGCTGTCGGGCATCAGTTCACGTCGGATACTCTCCACCAACGCCGCATCACCGTGCATCTCACCATCAATCTCCAGTTCTGGCGCACGGCTCTGAATCAGCGCTAATGCATCGCGCATCTTGCGTGCGCCCGGCGCATTGGACGTGCCAAAGCTGGAGTGAGACAGCAACGCCACGCGTGGTTCGATACCAAAACGACGCACCGTTTCGGCCGCCAGCAATGTGATATCCGCCAGCTGTTCCGCACTCGGATCTTCATTCACGTAAGTATCCGCAATAAAAGTATTCCCGCTCGGCAGCAGCAGCGCGTTCATTGCCCCAGCGACCTTCACGTCGTCGCGGAAACCAAACACCTTCTCCACCACATCGTAATGCTCGCGGTAATCGCCGATGGTGCCGCAAATTAACGCGTCAGCCTCGCCACGATGCACCATGATCGCGCCGATCAAGGTTGGATTACCGATCACCGCGCGCTGAGCGGTTTCAGGCGTCACACCGCGCCGTTTCATGATCTGGTAATACTCGTTCCAGTATTCTTTAAAGCGCGGGTCGGACTCGTTATTGACGATCTCAAAATCCTTGCCCGCTTCAATCTTCAATCCTTGCTTCTGGATACGCATCGCAATCACATTTGGGCGACCAATCAGAATCGGCTTCGCCAGCCCCAGCGACACCAGCTCTTGCGTCGCATGCAGCACCCGCGCCTCCTCTCCTTCGGCCATCACCACGCGCTTCGGTTCTTTACGCGCCTGCGAGAAGATCGGCTTCATAAACAGATTGGTTTTGTACACAAACTCGGTGAGCTGCTCGCGATAGGCATCAAAGTCAGCGATGGGCCGCGTCGCCACGCCGGACTCCATCGCCGCTTTCGCCACAGCAGGCGCGATCTGCACAATCAAACGCGGATCGAACGGTTTCGGGATCAGATATTCCGGTCCAAAACTCAGATCCTGATCATCATAGGCGGAGGCCACCACATCGCTCTGCTCGGCCTGCGCTAAGGCCGCAATCGCATGCACCGCCGCCAGTTTCATCTCTTCGTTAATTGCCGTGGCACCCACATCCAGCGCCCCGCGGAAAATAAACGGGAAACACAGCACGTTGTTCACCTGATTGGGGAAATCTGAACGTCCGGTGCAGATAATCGCATCCGGCCGTACCTCTTTGGCCAGCGGCGGCATGATCTCCGGTTCGGGATTGGCGAGCGCCAGAATGAGTGGATTGGGTGCCATTTTCTTCACCATCTCTGGCGTCATCGCTTTCGGACCCGAGCAGCCGAGGAAGATGTCCGCACCGGCAATCACCTCATCCAGCGTACGCGCGCCTTTATCTTCTATGGCGTACTCGGCTTTGGTCGGCGTCATATTGGGTTCACGATCGCGGTAAATCACCCCTTTAGAATCACACACCACAATGTTGTGCTTCTGCATGCCGAGCGCCACCAGCAAATTCAGGCAGGCAATGGCTGATGCGCCCGCCCCAGACACCACCAGCCGCACATCTGAGATGGCCTTTTTCACGATGGTCAAACCGTTTAGCACCGCCGCAGTACAGATAATCGCGGTCCCGTGCTGATCATCGTGAAATACCGGAATCTTCATGCGCTCACGCAATTTCTGCTCAATGTAAAAGCACTCAGGCGCTTTGATATCTTCAAGGTTGATGCCGCCAAAGGTCGGCTCCAGCGCGGCGATTACCTCAATCAACTTATCCGGGTCCAGCTCATCCACTTCGATATCGAACACATCAATGCCGGCGAATTTCTTGAACAATACTCCTTTGCCTTCCATCACCGGCTTACCGGCCAGCGCACCGATATTGCCGAGACCGAGCACTGCCGTGCCGTTCGAAATCACCGCCACCAGATTGCCGCGTGCGGTGTATTTGTGCGCCGCCAGCGGATCGGCAGCAATCTCCAGGCAAGGTGCCGCCACGCCCGGCGAATAGGCCAGTGCTAAATCACGCTGCGTCGCCAGCGGTTTGGTGGGGGAAACCTGAATTTTTCCGGGAGTGGGATATTGGTGGAAATCGAGCGCACTTTGCTTGAGTTGATCGTCCATTTGGCATCCTTTGGCACGGCTGAAAAAACACCAGTATAGGAATCTGCGGCACAAAAGAGGGTGAAGGCGCTCAAAGAACGAGGGCACAGATTGCCACGGCTTCGCCTGCGGCTTTGGCGCAGCCTGCTATTCTTAATGTTGGCAAAACACGTAGCTGAACCGATCAGGCACCCCCTTCCGTGACAGATGCCCTTCAGCGCCACAATCAGAGAAAACGCATTTTCTTCGTGCAACGTCTGTAGCACTGTGTTGAGCCACGACTCAACAGGAAAGGGCACGACTCGTTTGCCCACATTATTGCTAATCAAGGAGTTAAGCGATGAACCAGCTAGATGCATTGAAACAGTTCACCACCGTGGTGGCGGACAGCGGCGACATCGAATCCATTCGCCATTACCACCCGGAAGACGCGACCACCAACCCTTCGTTGATCCTGAAAGCTGCCGGTCTCGATGCTTATAAACATCTGATTGATGACGCTATCGACTATGCGAAAAAACAGGGCGGCAGCAAAGAGACGCAAATCATCAACGCCAGTGACAAAGTGGCGATCAACCTCGGTATGGAAATTCTGAAAAGCGTACCGGGCCGTGTTTCGACCGAAGTGGATGCGCGCCTCTCCTTCGATCGTGGCATGTGTGTCACCAAAGCGGAGAAACTGGTACGGATGTATGAAGAGAACGGCATTGATCGTTCGCGCATCCTGATCAAACTGGCCTCAACCTGGGAAGGGATCAAAGCCGCTGAAGAACTGGAGAAAAACGGTATCCAGTGTAACCTGACGCTGCTGTTCTCCTTTGCGCAGGCGCGTGCCTGTGCTGAAGCGGGCGTGTTCCTGATCTCCCCGTTTGTCGGCCGTATTTATGACTGGTACAACTCACGCAAACCGCTCGACCCGTATGTGGTGGATGAAGATCCTGGCGTGAAATCTGTGCGTCGTATCTACGATTACTACAAAAAGCATCGTTACAGCACCGTGATCATGGGAGCCAGCTTCCGTAAGGTTGAGCAGATTCAGGCGCTGGCCGGTTGTGACCGTCTGACCATCTCCCCTAACCTGCTGGAAGAGCTGGCGAACAGCGATGCACCGCTGGAACGCAAGCTGGAGCCATCAACCGAAGGCTTCCACCAGCCTGCTCCGCTCTCTGAAGCGGAGTTCCGCTGGGAACATAACCAGGATCCGATGGCCGTGGAAAAACTGTCTGACGGCATCCGTCAATTCGCCATCGACCAGCAGAAGCTGGAAGATGTGCTGGCATCACGCCTGTAAATCACCACGCTTATCACGCCGGACGGGCGTCTGCCCGTCCGCTATTGCCCAATCACAAGGGAGTACCCTATGTCTTCACGCAGAGAGTTGGCTAACGCGATTCGTGCTTTGAGTATGGATGCGGTACAGAAAGCAAATTCCGGTCACCCCGGTATGCCGATGGGAATGGCTGATATCGCCGAAGTGCTATGGCGCGACGTTCTCAAACACAATCCCAACAATCCGGCGTGGGCTGACCGCGACCGCTTTATCCTCTCCAACGGCCACGGTTCGATGCTGCAATACAGCCTGCTGCACCTCACCGGTTACGATCTGCCGATGGAAGAGCTGAAAAACTTCCGCCAGCTGCATTCCAAAACCCCTGGCCATCCGGAAATTGGCTATACGCCAGGCGTGGAAACTACCACCGGTCCGTTGGGACAGGGTTTGGCCAATGCGGTGGGCATGGCCATTGCCGAGCGCACCCTGGCGGCGCAGTTTAACCGTCCCGGCCACGACATCGTCGATCACTACACCTATGTGTTTATGGGCGATGGCTGTTTGATGGAAGGTATTTCACATGAAGTCAGCTCGCTGGCCGGCACCCTCGGCCTCGGCAAACTGATTGGTTTCTACGATCACAACGGTATCTCGATTGATGGTGAAACCGAAGGCTGGTTCACCGATGACACGCACAAACGCTTCGAAGCCTACAACTGGCATGTCGTCGGCAGTGCAGCAGGCATTGATGGGCACGATCCGGAAGCTATCGCAGCCGCCATCAAAGAAGCGCAGAGTGTCACCGATAAGCCTTCGCTGATTATCTGCCGCACGGTCATTGGTTTTGGGTCGCCGAATAAAGCCGGTAAAGAAGAGTCACACGGCTCGGCACTGGGCGAGCAGGAAGTGGCGTTGACCCGTCAAAAACTCGGCTGGCACCATCCAGCGTTTGAAATCCCGAAAGAGATTTATCAGCAGTGGGATGCCAAAGAAGCCGGCAGCCAGCGCGAGAAAGCCTGGGATGAGAAGTTTGCTGCCTATAAAGCGGCGCATCCAGATCTCGCCGCTGAGTTTAGCCGCCGTCTGGGCGGGGGAATGCCCGCGCAATGGAGTGAGGCGACTCAGGCATTTGTTGATGAGCTACAGGCCAATCCGCAAAAAATCGCCAGCCGTAAAGCGTCGCAAAACACACTGGAAGTGTACGGCAAGCTGCTGCCCGAATTGCTGGGCGGCTCTGCTGACCTCGCGCCGAGTAATCTCACCATCTGGTCGGGTTCGAAATCGATCAAAGAAGACATCGCCGGTAACTACATTCACTACGGCGTGCGCGAATTTGGTATGACGGCGATTGGCAACGGTATTGCCCAACACGGCGGCTTTATTCCTTACACTGCCACCTTCCTGATGTTTGTCGAATACGCGCGTAATGCGGTGCGTATGGCGGCGTTGATGAAGGCGCGCCAGGTGCTGGTGTATACCCATGACTCGATTGGTCTGGGCGAAGATGGCCCGACGCATCAGCCGGTGGAACAGCTCGCCAGCCTGCGCGTGACGCCAAATATGAGCGTCTGGCGTCCGTGCGATCAGGTGGAAACGGCCGTGGCGTGGAAAGCCGCTGTTGAGCGCCATCATGGCCCGACCGCGCTGATTCTGTCGCGTCAAAATCTGCTGCAGCCAGAGCGCAGCAAAGCACAGGTGGCCGATATCGCCAAAGGCGGCTATGTGTTGCAGGATTGCGCGGGCACACCAGAAGCGATCATCATCGCCACCGGATCTGAGATTGAAATCGCGCTGGGCGCGGCGGATAAACTCGGTGCCAGCGGCCACAAGGTGCGCGTGGTGTCTCTGCCCTGCACCGACGTATTCGACAAGCAGGATGCAGCCTACCGCGAATCGGTGCTGCCATCCGGCGTAAAAGCGCGCGTGGCGGTAGAAGCGGGTATCGCCGATTACTGGTTCAAGTATGTCGGCCTGGATGGCGCGATTGTCGGCATGACCACCTTCGGTGAGTCTGCGCCGGCAGGCAAGCTGTTCCCGGAATTTGGCTTTACGGTGGAAAATATCGTGAGCCATACCGAAGCATTACTCAAGCCGCACTAATCGATCCGGCCCTGCGTCTTTTGACGTAAGGGCCGTTTTTTGATCACAGCCTGATACAGAAAAAAATCCTCCCTTCCCTCTTCACGCCTCGCACAAACTGATTACTATAAGCTTTCCTCCGAATCCTGTTGCGGACGCTTTCCCGTTGAAAAAACGTACTCCTTTTTTACTGGCCTTAATGGTTTCAGTGCTTCCATTAAAAAGCATGGCGCAGACGGTAGCCGATCCGCTGCTGGCCTCTCAGATCGTTGATCGTTATGCCGAGCATATCTTCTATGGCAGCGGCGCAACCGGCATGGCGCTGGTGGCGATTGATGGCAATCAGCGCGTATTTGCCAGCTTTGGCGATACCAGCCCTGGCAATAACGTGCGCCCTCAGCTCGACTCCGTGATTCGCATCGCCTCGCTGAGCAAATTGATGACCAGCGAAGTGATGGTCAAAATGGCGGAACGCGGACAGATTCGCCTTGATGACCCGTTGAGCAAGTATGCTCCGGCTGGCGCACGCGTCCCGAATTACAACGGTCAGCCGATTCGCCTGATCAACCTCGCTACCCATACCGGTAGCCTGCCGCGCGAACAGCCGGGCGGAAAACCGCATCGTCCGGTGTTTGTCTGGCCAACCAAAGCCGATCGTTGGCAGTGGCTGCAGGGTGCGCAATTGAAAGCCACGCCGGGAACACAAGCCTCCTATTCCAACCTCGGCTTTGACCTGCTGAGTGATGCGCTGTCGAAAGCGGCAGGCACGCCTTATCCCGCCCTGCTGCAACAGCTGGTGACGCGTCCGCTGGGAATGAAAGACACCACCTTTACGCCATCCCCCGATCAGTGCCAGCGCCTGATGATCCCTGAGAAAGGGGCCAGCCCGTGCAATAACACCCTGGCGGCAATTGGCAGCGGTGGCGTGTATTCAACGCCGGATGATATGGGCCGCTGGATGCAGCAATTCCTCAACTCGGCGGTTAATCACCGCACGCCGCAGGTTGATCGTCTGCAAACGCTGATCTATCGCCGTGACCAGTTGACCAAAGTGGAAGGTATGGATGTGCCTGGCCGTGCCGATGCCTTAGGCATGGGCTGGGTGTATATGGGGCCAAAAGAGGGACGTCCAGGGATTATCGAAAAAACCGGCGGCGGCGGCGGCTTTATTACTTACATGGCGATGGTGCCACAGAATAACGTCGGAGTATTTGTGGTGGTGACGCGTTCACCGCTGTCACGCTTCACACCGATGAGCGATGGCGTGAATAATCTGTTGGCGGAGTTGGTGGGCAATCAAAATGGCTCACCGATGATGATCAATGCCATACCTTCTCCCTAGATAGTTCGTGATGCAGAAAGGCGGCAATTGAATGAATCCCCAGGAGCTTACATCAGTAAGTGACTGGGGTGAATGAAAACAGCCAACGCATCTGCAGTGCGAATTATGACGGGGGCTGGCTGACCCACAGCGTGGGCCATTTATCACTGCTATGCCATGCGTCACAGGTTTTCTCTTCAGCATACTCTGCCAGCACAAAGTCATTTCCGTCGTACTGCCAACGCGTGGCGACACCACAATCTCCCAGACCGCGGCCTTTACTGAAGGTGTAAAGCAAACCGCTGCTGGCATCGAATTCAGCGTTCACCAACTCCATCTGATTGTCACTGCGTCCGGGTGGCGTGAATGGCAAGGTCAACGTCAGCCCGCGAGCAACGTAAGGCTGGCTACGCGTCACCTCAAAGGCCAAATCAATCACGTTATAGGCACCGGCTTCACAACTGATCAAAAGCAGCGCTTTAGTGTCGGTGAGCGGCGCTACACTCACTTCACGTCTCAGCGGATCGAGCGAACAGTTGTCGGTGTTAACCCGCCAGGTACCGTAATCAATTAACCCGCTGGTTTCTTCCTGAGTTAACGGCGCTGGCTGCGGTAAGCGAGCGGGCAGTTGCGGTACCTGCGGCACAGGGAGAACGTCCGATGGCGCGCGATCGCCCCGCTTCACCCAGGCGCTGGCACCATTTACCCGCCCCTGAACGTCATCCATCAACAATAGCGCGGCTTTCATGCCGCTGAGTGGGATAGTGGCTTTAGCCTGATAGGTCAGTTGCAGAGTATGGGCATCCAGCGTTTGCGCCAGAAATTCGTCGATGGCGATGGCATTACTGGTGGCGAGATGGTGTGGCTCCACGCTCCAGTGTTTGAGGTCTGGCGTCAGGCGACGTTGATCCAGCAGCAAATTTTCCTTCAGCGGTCCGCCGGGCAGCTCTCCGCTGTACGCGCTGCCGTAATCAATACGCAGCAGCGGGCGATCGTTAACACCAGCGCCACGTGATAGGGTCATCACTAATCCGTTGTCCCCCGGAAAGCTGCGTGCCACGCAAAAAGCCGCGTTGTTACAGGTGAGCTGCCAGTCAGAAAATGACTTTTGTAATGGCTCAGCCTGAACGCACGCGACAAACACAAAGGGCAATAAAAGCAGCGACTTCATCCAATAAGACATCAAAAAAAAAGGTCCCCAAATTCCCTGAAAAGAAATCATAGCGTAACGACAACGTGGTCAGCAGGCCGAAACTGTGAGCTGGCCCTAAAAGCGGTACTAACTGCTGAAAAAGCCGTCGCCTGAGGGCGATCTGAGGCTGGAGAAGCAAGAATTCCATCATCCATTTCGACTGATTTCCGCTCAATCGGATTCGTCGGACTGTGGAGTCATGTTTGTCTGAAAGCGTGTATCTGGGTAACACCTCCGTCCGCTCGACGTCATGCCGTCAAAGACGGGTTTGGCTAAAAACAATTTTGCGCACATCACAAATCGGTCAAATACACACAAACGGTCATACTCGGTCATGATAAGGTGTTTTCATACGGTAATAATTGTTTGCTACCGATCCCGCGATTTAGCGCTAACACGCGTGTTTATGTGAATCAGATCTCTATTACATGAAAAATAGACATCTCATTTACATAAAAATTTAACCCATATCACTCTAACGTCGCCGGGCATTTTGACCACTGCGGACTCGTGCGCAGTCCACATTTTCCCGCTGCGGTATCCAGTACTTTATAGCCATCGGAGGGAAGTCATGTTGCCGATTGAAAGACAGCAGCGAATTATTGACGAACTAAATTTAAATGGTCGGGTTATTGTCGCTGAATTAGTCACGTTGTGTCAGGTTTCGCAAGAAACGATTCGTCGTGATTTAACTCAGCTGGAGAAACGTGGGCTGTTGCAGCGTAGCCACGGCGGTGCAGTACCAGCAAAACGACAAGCCGCTAACATTCAGGGGAATACGAGGGGTGTCAACGAGTATGAATTATCTTTCCGCCAGCGCATGAATGAACATGTAGATGCAAAGATGGCAATAGCCAAACGTGCACTCGATTTCATCAGCCCCGGCGATTGTATATTACTCGACAGTAGCACCACTTGCTGGTATTTGGCGCGACAGCTACCGGATATTGAATTAACGGTATTAACCAACTCTATCAGAATTGTGCAAACCCTTGCGGCGCGCGGCAGTATCCGCACCATCTGTCTGGGGGGAGAATATTCTGACCGTTATGAAGATTTCCACGGTGTTGTCGCTGAACAGCCTTTACGGGAATTTCAGATCAATAAGATCTTTTTTTCCTGTAGCAGTTTAGGCAATGACGGTTATTTACGTGAAGGTAACGAAAACAACGCACATTTAAAACAACAGATGTTACTGGCAGCAGAAAGAAAACATCTGCTGCTGGATGCCAGTAAATTCCTGCGGCCCTCATTCGCGCGTATTTGTCATTATCGCGATGTGGACTTTCTCATCACTGACCAATTAAAAGACAAAGAGCTGGAACAAGAATTAGCCTGGAACGGCGTCAATATTATTGATTGCTCACAGCGCAACAATTCAATGCAGCTTATAAAAAATTAATCCGGAGTCTTTATGAAAAAACATCTTATCGCCTGTTCTCTGCTTGCTCTGTTTGCCGCTACCGGCGCGCACGCTGCTGACAAATTACGCATGGGCATCGTGGTGAAAATTGGCGGTATTCCATGGTTCAACGCCATGGAAGCGGGCATCAAGAGTGAAGCGGCGAAACGCGGCATTGATGCATGGATGGTAGGCCCAACCGCCGCCGACCCTGCCCTGCAGGTGCGTGCGATCGAAGATTTGATTGCGCAGAAAGTCGACATTATCGGCGTAGTACCGAATGACCCGAAAGTGCTGGAACCGGTACTGAAACGTGCACGTGAAGCCGGCATTCAGGTGATCACCCACGAATCACCGGATCAGAAAGGCGCGAACTGGGACTTCGAACTGGTGGATGCCCCGACACACGGCATCAACCATATGAAAGCACTGGCGAAATGCATGCATGAAGAGGGCAAATACGCCATGTACGTCGGCAGCCTGACTGTGCCACTGCATCAACAGTGGACCGATGCCGCGCTGAACTACCAGAAAGAGCACTATCCAAAAATGCAGATGGTGACCGACAAGTTCGGCGTCGGCGAATCGCTGGATGACTCCATCCGTACCACTAACGAACTGATGTCCAAATACCCGGATCTGAAAGGCATTATGGCATTCGGCTCACAGGGCCCAATCGGTGCCGGTCGTGCAGTGATGAACCGCAACAAGATTGATCAGGTGTGCGTCATTGGCGCCTTCAGCCCAGGCCAGGGTGCTTCACTGGTGCAGCGTGGCGCGATCAAAGGCGGCTACATCTGGAACCCGCAAACCGCTGGCGAAGTGTTCGTGCGTATCGCCGACATGATGCAGAAGAAAGAGCCGATCACCGACGGTATGACCATCGACGGTCTGGGTAAAGTGAAAGTTGACGAGGCGACCCACACCATCCTCGGTAACAACACCGAAAGCCTGGATAAAGAAAACCTGCCAAAACTGGTGAAAATGGGGCTGTAATGATGAAAGAGGTGATCCCACAGACGTTAATTGCGCTCGACAACCTGTCGAAAACTTTTGGTGGCAACCGCGCACTGAGCGATATCTCGCTGAGCTTACTGGCGGGCGAAGTGCACTGCCTGGCTGGCACCAACGGCTGTGGCAAGAGCACCTTAATTAAAGTCATTTCCGGGGTACACGCCCCGGACAGTGGCAGCCGCATTACCCTGGGTGATGGCCCGACCTTCCCGCGTCTGACCACCCGTCAGGCGCGTGATTTCGGTATCCAGGTGATTTATCAGGATCTGTCGTTGTTCCCGAATTTGAGCGTGGCCGAGAACATCGCCTTTGAGCACAACCTTATTGGCCTGCTCGGCTGGCACCGCAAGGCGAAGCTGCGTGAAACGGCAACCCGTATTATTGAAGAACTGAAATTCGATCTCGATTTGGATGAGAAAGTCTCGGCGCTGTCGATTGCTGCACGTCAGCAGGTGGCGATTTGCCGTGCACTGGTCGCCGATGCGCGCCTGGTGATCATGGACGAACCGACGGCTTCTCTGACCCGCACCGAAGTAAACCAACTGCTGCGCACTGTGCGCTACCTGAAAGACAAAAACATCTGCGTGGTGTTCGTCAGCCACCGTCTGGATGAAGTATTAGAGATTTCGGATCGCGTGACCGTGATCCGTGACGGACGCAAGATGGGCTGCTGGCCCGCTAAAGTGATGACGCCACATCATCTGACTGAACTGATGACCGGGCTGAAACTCGATTACCAACTGAAAGCGCCAACGCGTAATGCCGACCGCGCCATTCTCGAAGTCGAGAACCTGACACGCGCCGGTCAATACCATGACGTCAATTTCAAGCTGTATCAGGGCGAAGTACTCGGCCTGTGCGGCCTGCTCGGCTCCGGTCGTACCGAACTGGCACTGTCGCTGTTTGGCATGACCAAACCCGATAGCGGCAAAATCTGGCTCGACAGCAAGCCCGTGCGTTTCCGCGGTCATGAAGATGCCATCAAAGCCGGTATCGGTTATGTCTCCGAAGACCGCTTAACCCTCGGTCTGGTGCAGCAGCAATCGGTGGCTGACAACATGGTGCTGCCGATCCTCGACAAACTGCAAAACCGTTTTCACATCATCGACGAATACCGCAAGAACAAGCTGATCCTGCAATGGATTCAACAGCTCGGTGTGCGCGTGGCCGATCCCAATCTGGCGATCTCTACCCTCTCCGGCGGCAACCAGCAAAAGATTGTGCTGGCGAAATGGGTGCTGACCCAGCCGCGCATTCTGATTCTGGACTCGCCGACCGTGGGCGTGGATGTCGGCGCTAAAGCCAGCATCTATCAACTGATCCACGAGCTGGCGAAGGAAGGTCTGTCGATCATTCTGATTTCCGATGAAGTGCCAGAGGTTTGGTACAACTGCGACCGCATTCTGCACTTCCGTGATGGCACCGTTCATGCCGAATACCAACCCGATACCGTTGAGCAAGAACAGCTGGCGGAGGTGATCAATGCCTGATTTTTCTCGTTTACGCCCGCACTCCAGTCAAGGCTGGCTGGCGTGGGTGCTGCTGGCTTTCATCCTGTTTTTCTCGGTGGCCAGCGACCAGTTCCTCTCCGTACAGAACCTGCTGGATCTGGCCGAAAGTTACGCGGTGACCGGTATTTTTGCCCTCGGCCTGTTTGTGGTGCTGGTGACCGGCGGGATCGATATCTCCTTCGCCGCGGTGGCGTCGGTGGTGCAATACCTGATCGCTTCGCTGTTTGTGCAGTTCCAGTTTGATAACGCGGCGCTGAGCATCCTGCTGGCGATTGTCTGCGGCACCACCTTTGGCGTGATTAACGCCCTGCTGATTACCTCGCTGCGCGTGGTGTCGATCATCATCACCATCAGTATGCAGTCGCTGCTGTTTGGTCTGCTGATGTGGGTGACCGGCGGTAAGAGCCTTTATTCCCTGCCGGACTGGTGGATCACGCTGCGCAGCGTGCTGCCCTTCACCTGGCAAGGCAACAGTTTCCAGATTGGCCTGCCGCTGATCACCATGC
This sequence comes from Pantoea sp. GL120224-02, assembly GCF_900215395.1. Taxonomy (NCBI): domain Bacteria; kingdom Pseudomonadati; phylum Pseudomonadota; class Gammaproteobacteria; order Enterobacterales; family Erwiniaceae; genus Pantoea; species Pantoea sp. GL120224-02. The sequence goes on from NZ_OBEC01000007.1 coordinate 47,142, forward strand.
TGGTGATTGCCGGACTGACTGCGCTGCTGCTCAACAAAACCAACCTCGGCCGCCAGCTGTATGCGGTGGGCGGCGATGCGGAATCCGCACGTCGTATCGGGATTCGTGTCGGTCTGATTCACGTTTTCGCTTACGGCTGGCTCGGTGCGATGGCGGCGATTGGCGGCCTGGTGCAGGTGTATCGCATGGGTGAAGTGGTACCGAATGCGTTAGTCGGTGGCGAGCTGGATGTACTGGCGGCCACGGTACTCGGCGGTGCCAGCCTGATGGGCGGTAAAGGTACGGTGAGCGGCACACTGATGGGCGTGTTCCTGATCGCCATCCTGAAGAACGGCCTCAACCTGATTGGCGTCTCCAACTACTTCATGAACATCGTGGTAGGCGGCGTGATCATGGTGGCGATTGCCGTCACCCACTACAAAAAACGTAAAGAAACTGACGTCAGTTTCGTCTGACAGGAGCATTCACATGAAATCACTCTCTGCTCTGCGTCCGGACGGCACCAATATTGGCCTGATGCTGCTGATTGCGCTGGCGCTGGCAATCTTCACCTTCATGCTGCCGGGCCGCTTTATGACCGACTCGACCTTTATGAGTATGGCGTTCCAGCTGCCGGAACTGGGCTTGCTGACGCTGGCAATGTTTATCGCCATCCTAAGCGGTGGCCTGAACCTGGCGATTATCGCTACCGCTAACCTGACCGCACTGTTTATCGCCTGGACGCTGATGAGCGCCCTGCCCGCCGATGCCGGCACCGGTCAGCAACTGCTGTGGCTGTTTATCGCCATCGTCGGCGCAATGCTGATTGCTGCCTTTATCGGTGTCATCACCGGTGTGATGGTGACGCGAATTGGTGCTCACCCGATTCTGGTGACGCTGGCAACCATGATGACGCTGAACGGCATCGGCATCTGGCTAACCAAAGGTGCCGCTGTCAGCGGCATGCCATCGGTGGTGCAGGCACTCGGTTCCAACACGCTGTTGGGTATGCCATTGCCGTTATGGGTGTTCCTGATTGCCGCTGCGCTGCTGGCGCTGTTCCTGGGCAAAACCCGCGCCGGTAAATGCATCTACATGGGCGGCAGCAACATTAACGCCACCTGGTTCAGCGGCATCAACACGCATCGCATGGTGGTACTGGTGTACGTCATCTCCAGCCTGCTGTGCGTGTTAGCCGGATTGATCATGATGGCGCGATTTAACTCAGCGCGTATGGGTTACGGCGATGCGTATCTGCTGCTGACCGTGCTGGCGATTATTCTCGGCGGCACCGACCCGAACGGTGGCTTCGGCCGCGTCACGGGGGTGGTACTGGCGCTGATTGCCCTGCAAGTGCTCTCTACCGGTTTCAATCTGATGAACATCAGCCAGCACGTAAGCCTGGCGATGTGGGGCGCTGTGCTGATTGTGGTACTGGCCTTCAAACAATTCAAAGCCCGTTTTAATGAACATCGTGCCGTCAAGCTGAGCAAGCTCGCTGCAGCCCTTAATCCTCTGACCGAAAAAAAGGAAGTCTAATGCGTATTCAAGTCTCCCCGTCGTTGATGTGTATGAATCTGATGGAGATCAAGCACCAGCTGGAAGTGCTGGACTCCCGCGCAGACTTCCTCCATATCGATATCATGGACGGTCACTACGTTAAGAACATCACGCTGTCGCCGTTCTTTATTGAGCAGATTCGTCCACATACCAAAGTGGCGCTGGATGTGCATTTGATGGTGGAACACCCGACCGACTTCATTGAAGTGATTGCCAAAGCAGGTGCCGACTACATCTGCCCACATGCAGAAACCATCAACCGCGATGCGTTCCGCGTGATCAACCTGATTCGCAGCTTTGGCAAGAAAGTCGGCGTGGTGCTGAACCCGGCCACACCAGTATCGTTTATCCATCACTATATTCATCTGCTGGACAAAATCACCGTGATGACCGTGGATCCTGGCTATGCCGGACAGCCATTCATCCCGGAAATGGTCGCCAAAGTGCAGGAACTGAAAGCCCTGAAGCAGCAGCATGGCCACAAATATCTGATTGAGATCGATGGTTCCTGCAACACGCGCACTTACAACACGCTGGTTGGAGCAGGTGCAGAAGTACTGATCGTCGGTACCTCGGGCCTGTTTAACATCCATGACGATCTGGCAACGGCCTGGGACATGATGCGTGACAGCATTGATGAAGCTCAGGGCCTGGCGAAGGTATCCGCATGATTCCACGCTGGCTGGGCATCGACATTGGCGGCACCGGCACACGTCTGCAGCTGATGGAAGAGGGACGCATCTGGTCCAGCTTCCGCAAGGTGCCGACGGCCAGCTGGGCGCAGCAGCCCGACGCATTGACGGCACTCGGGCAGTTAATCAGTGAAACACTGGAGCAGCAACCGGTGAGCGGCGTGATGCTGGGATTGCCGGGCATTCTCAGCCGCGATCGTCAGCAGGTGATTTCGCTGCCGTTTATTCAGGCGCTGGATCATCAGCCTGTGGCGGCAATCCTCACCGAGCGTCTTGGCGTGCCAGTGGCGATGGATAAAGATGTTAACCATCTGATGATGTGGGATTTAATGCAGCTGGAGCAGTTGCCGGATATCGCGGTAGGTTTGTATCCCGGTACCGGTATGGGCAACAGCTTGTGGATCAATGGTCGCTTTTACCACGGCCAGCACGGCGGCGCGGGTGAATTGGGCCATGTGCCGATTGCCGGTAACGATCTACCCTGCCCGTGCGGCAACCGGGGTTGTGCGGAGACGGTGACTTCGGGCCATTGGTTGAGTCACTGGGCTAAGGCTCACGTGCCGAATACCGATATGTCGGCGCTGTTTACGCAACATGGCGACCATCCGGAGTTGCAGGCATTTGTTTATCGTTTGGCGCAGCTGATTGCCACCGAAATGAACATCCTCGATCCCGAATACCTGATTCTGGGTGGCGGAGTGCTGGCGATGGCGGACTTCCCGCTGGCGCAGTTACGCAGTCAGATTCAGCAGCATCTGCGTCCACCGGCCACGCGTGACAATTTGAAGATTGTGTTTAGTCAATCCACCGATCACACCGGCTGTCGCGGTGCCTGTTTAGCCGCCGAACGCCTGTTCAGGAGTGCATGATGAAAGGAAAAGTGTGTGTGTTTGGCTCGTTCAACCTCGACGTCGTCGCGGTGATGAACCGCTTCCCGATGCCGGGTGAATCACTGACTGCCCATAACAGCATGATGGGACCGGGCGGCAAAGGCGCAAACCAGGCCACGGCGGCGCTGCGTGCCGGGGCGCGCGTGCACTATATCGGCAAGGTCGGTAATGATGATTTTGGCACTTTCGCCCGTCGTCACCTCGAAAAAACCGGCTTTGATGCGATTACGCTGTTTACCTGTAAAGAGAAGCCTACCGGCAACGCACTGATTTATGTGGCCGGGGATGATGCTGAGAACATGATTTCGGTGTTCCCAGGCGCGAACACCACGGTGACGGCGGCGGAAGTGTCGCGCTGTCAGCCTACGGTAGCCGCAGCGGATATCTTGTTGGTGCAGCTAGAGAACAACCTGAATGCCATTCAGCGCATGATTGATAATGCGCGTGCGGGTGGCACCTTTGTGATTTTAAACCCGGCGCCGTGGCAAAAAGTGAGTGATGCACTGCTGGCGAAGGTGGATTTACTGACGCCCAATAGCACCGAAGCGATGCAGATTACCGGCGTAAAGGTGACGGATTTTGCCAGTGCGCAGAAAGCCGCAGAAGTGATGCACCGCAAAGGCGCGCGTCAGGTGATTATTACCCTGGGGATGGCGGGCGCCCTGTTGTCCAATGCGGAACAGCAGCCGCTGCGCATTCCGCTGTTCCCGGCACAACCGCTGGATACCACCGGCGCGGGCGATGCGTTTAACGGTGCGCTGGCAGCGCGTTTAGCGTCTGGCGATGAACTGCCACAGGCGGCTCTGTTCGCTTCGGCGTTTGCTTCGTTGTGTGTCGAGCGTTCTGGTGCGGCTAATTCAATGCCTTCGTACGCCGAAGCGCTGGCGCGTATGCAGGCACATCCGGGGTGCGTGCCCGAGCCGTTGGAAGTGATGGCTTGAATGACTGTGGGCGGCCATGAAAGTCGCCCTTAATGATGCACCGGTCAGGCTTTTAACCAACCTGCAATCTGCGCATATTGCAGCAGCATAATCGCTTTACCGTCGAGGATGCGGCCATCTTTCACCATCGCCAGCGCTTGCGGGAAAGGCAACTCCAGCACGGTAATCTCTTCATCTTCTACGCCACCACCGGCATTGGCGCGCATTGCATCGCTATACTCTGCCGCGAAGAAATGGACGATTTCTGTTACGCCACCCGGTGACATATAGGCTTCAAACAGCTTCTCGACCTTGCCGACCTCATAACCGGTCTCTTCGATGGCTTCTTTGCGGATGCAATCTTCCGGCGTGTCGTTATCCAGCAGCCCCGCGCAGGTCTCAATCAATTCACCGCTGGCATTACCGTTAACGTAAGTCGCAATGCGGAACTGACGAATCAGCAGCACGGTATTTTTATCGCGGTTATAAAGCAGGATGGTGGCGCCGTTGCCGCGATCATAGACTTCGCGTTTGTGGCGGATGACTTCGCCGTTGCTACGGGTCAGTTCGTAGGTGAAGTTACGCAGGATAAAGTAATTATCTGACAGTAACTTATCTTTAATGATGTTGATCTTTAACGACATGGCCGCTCCACCGCTTAATGAGGGAGCCTGAGATAATAGGCGTTAGCGGCGGGGAAAACTATCTGAATTCGTGCGGTCAATGCGCAATGAAGGGCGAGAACGGTCGCGCAATACGTTGCGCCGCTACGACAAGGTGCAGAGAGAAGTAGCGGCGCGATTTATCGCGCGAATTGATGACAATGCGAAAATCAAAAACCGTTCTTTTGCGCGCTCATATCCGGCAGGTGATGCGCAATCCCTTTGTGGCAATCAATACAGGTTTGCCCATCCTCAACCGCTTTGCTGTGCATCTTCGCCGCCACGGTCTTCTGCGCAGTGAAATCCATATACTCAAAGTTGTGGCAGTTTCGGCACTCCTGCGAGTTATTGTTTTTCATCCTGCGCCACTCATTCTGTGCCAGCTCGATACGCGTCTCTTCAAACTTCTGCGGTGTGTCGATCAGGCCGAAGATCTTGGCGTACACCTCTTTGCTGGCTTGCAATTTGCGCAGCATTTTCGGGCCCCATTCGTGCGGCACATGGCAATCCGGGCAAGTGGCACGCACGCCGCTGCGGTTGTTGTAGTGCACCGTCTGCATGTACTCCTGATACACATTGTTGCGCATCTCATGGCAGCCAATGCAGAACTGCTCGCGGTTGGTCATCTCCATTGCGGTATTAAAACCGCCCCAGAAAATAATCCCACCGGCAAAACCCAAAATCAGCAGCGTGCCGAGTGCTAAGCGGCTGGGGCGTCGCCACCAGCGCCAGATGCGTAATAATCTCTGTTTCATTGATAACCTCACTGCCCAAAGCCGTTAGCCGGTTTAAAGGTGTTCTCCACCACCGGTTTGGCATCGGTCTGCGGGACGTGGCACTGCAAACAGAAGTAGCGACGCGGCGATACCGTGCTGCTCACCAGACCATCGCGATCGGTGAAGTGTGTTGGACTCACGCGCGGTGCGCCGGTGGTCAGGTAACTTTGCGTGCCGTGGCACTGCAGGCAGCGGTTGACGTTTTTCGTCACCTGGTAGCCATCAACGCTGTGCGGGATCACCGGCGGCTGATTCACGTAGTTCAGCGGTTTGCGGCTCTGCTCTTTCGGCTGATGGATGGTGCCCTGCTGCGTGGCCGTGACTTCCGGGGATGATGTGAGATCCACGCCATGGCCCGCGTAAACCACGCCGCCCAGCATCAGGGCGGCAGCAGTGATAAGAGTGAATAACGGTTTCATTGCATCCTGCCTTAGATTTTGACCAGCTTAACGGCGCATTTTTTGTAATCGGTCTGCTTCGATAGCGGATCGGTGGCATCCAGCGTGACGTTGTTGGCCAGCACGCCAGCATCAAAGAACGGCATAAACACCAGCCCTTTTGGCGGTTGATTACGTCCGCGCGTTTCGACCGTGGCGACGGTTTCGCCACGGCGTGATACCACGCGGACCTTCTCACCACGGCGGAAACCGCGATCTTTGGCGTCCAGCGGATGGATATACAGCAGCGCCTGCGGCACGGCACGATGCAGCTCCGGCACACGACGCGTCATGGTGCCGGTGTGCCAGTGTTCCAGCACGCGGCCGGTACAGAACCACATATCGTACTCGGTGTCCGGTGCTTCAGCGGGCGGCTCATACGGCAGGGCAAAAATGGTGGCTTTGCCATCTGGTTTGCCATAGAAACGCACGCCCTCGCCCGCTTTGACGTAGCTGTCAAAGCCTTCGCGGTAGCGCCAGCGCGTCTCTTTGCCATTCACCACCGGCCAGCGCAATCCGCGCGCTTCATGATAGGCATCGAATGGCGCCAGATCGTGACCGTGTCCGCGACCAAAGCTGGCATACTCTTCAAACAGGCCTTTTTGGATGTAGAAGCCAAAATCGCGCGCCTCGTCGTTCAGTCGATCGTCGGCCACTTCGCTCAACGGGAATTGATTAACCTGGCCGTTGGCGTACAGCACGTCATACAAGGTTTTATCTCGCAGCTCTGGCTGTTGGGCAATCAACGCTTCCGGCCAGACCTCTGCTACGCGGAAACGCTTAGCGAAATTCACCATCTGCCACAGATCCGATTTGGCCTCACCCGGTGCTTTCACCTGTTGGTGCCAGAACTGAGTACGACGCTCGGCGTTGCCGTAAGCACCCTCTTTCTCCACCCACATCGCCGTCGGCAGGATTAAGTCCGCACACAAAGCACTGACGGTGGGATAAGGATCGGACACCACGATAAAGTTGCGTGCATCACGCCAGCCTGGCATGCGCTCCTGCGTCAGGTTCGGGCCCGCCTGCATGTTGTTGTTACACATCACCCAGTACGCATTCAGTTTGCCGTCTTTCAGCGCGCGATCCTGAGCGACCGCATGCAGGCCGATTTTGGCGGGAATGGTGCCCTGCGGCAGCTTCCACAGTTTCTCAGCCGTCGCACGGTGCTTATCGTTATTCACCACCATGTCTGCGGGCAGGCGATGCGAGAAGGTGCCGACTTCACGTGCGGTTCCGCACGCGGAGGGTTGCCCGGTGAGCGAGAAGGGACCGGTGCCGGGGCGCGAGATTTTTCCGGTCAGCAGATGGATGTTGTAGCACAGGTTATTGGCCCACACGCCGCGCGTATGTTGATTAAAGCCCATGGTCCAGTAGGAGACCACGTTGATGTTTGGGTCGGCATAGAGTTCGGCCAGCGCAATCAGCTGATCCTGTTCTACACCGCTCATCTCACTGGCTTTCTCTACCGTGTATTCGGCAACGAATTTGGCGTACTCGTCGAAGCTGATCGGCGTGGATTCGCCGCTATCCGGGTTTTTCGCTGAGGCCTGACGCGGATCGCTTGGGCGCAATCCATAGCCGATATCCGTGACGCCTTTACGTAGCGTCACGTGATTCTGCAGGAAGGTTTTATCGACTTTGTTGTTCTGAATGATGTAGTTGGCGATGAAGTTAAGAATCGCCAAATCGCTTTGCGGCGTAAACACCATGCCGTTATCAGCCAGTTCAAAACTGCGATGACGGTAGGTAGAGAGCACCGCGACTTTAACATTGTCATCGCTCAGGCGACGGGCCGTCAGGCGTGACCAGAGAATCGGATGCATCTCGGCCATGTTCGAGCCCCACAGCACAAAGGCATCGGCCACTTCGATGTCATCGTAGCAGCCCATCGGTTCATCCATGCCGAAGGTACGCATAAAGCCCACCACCGCCGAGGCCATGCAGTGACGCGCATTAGGATCGAGATTATTGGTGCGGAAACCGGCTTTCATCAATTTAGAGGCGGCATACCCTTCCCATACCGTCCATTGACCGGAACCGAACATGCCGATGGATTCAGGCCCGTTGGCTTTTAGCGCCGCTTTGAACTTCTGTTCCATGATGTCGAAGGCCTGATCCCAACTCACCGGGGTAAACTCGCCTTCTTTGTCGTAGTGGCCATCGGTCATGCGCAGCAACGGCTGCGTCAGGCGGTCTTTTCCGTACATGATCTTGGGCAGGAAATAACCTTTGATGCAGTTCAACCCACGGTTTACTTCCGCCTGCGGATCGCCCTGTGAGGCCACCACGCGTCCCTCTTGCGTGCCCACCAGCACGCCACAACCGGTGCCACAAAAACGACACGGCGCCTTTTCCCAGCGGATCGGGGCGCCCAGTGCGGTCACGGCTTTAGTGACGCTGGGAATCGTAAGTCCTGCGGCCACTGCCGCCGCTGCGGCCGCATTGGCCTTCATAAATTCTCGACGACTGACTTTCATGATGCTTCCTTGTGACGATATTCCGTTTCGTCTTGCTGGTGATACACCAGAGAAACGGCCAATACATGCGGGATATTGCGGGTGGCTTCGATGTTATTCAGCAAGGCGCGACTGTCAGCAGCACCCAGGGTCACGGCCAGCGTGCCGCGTGCGCTGTCTTCGGCGGCGATTTCGCAATCAGAAAGCAACAGCAATGCCTGCTTTACCGCCGGGATGGCGTGAGATCGCGCCTGGATGACCAGACCGCATACGTGCCAACTGCTTTCAGGGAGAATGGAGTGCGTCATGCGCTCACCTCGTTTAGCCAGCTTGAGATGAGGCGTAAAATACCCTGAGCTTTTGCAGGGCTATATCACCCGAAAGGTGTATATCCCGATGTGGGATCAAGGGAAGGACAATTGAAATGAAAACGGGGGCCAAAAGGCCCCCGTTGATGAGAATGGCTGCGATTAACGCGAGCTATCTTCCGCCAGCTTAGCTGCCCCATCATCCTGTTCGTCATGATGATGGTCGTGCTCTTTCATGGCTTCCGCATGCACGCGTTTGCGCACACCGAACCAGCCCAGCACCAGTACCACGGCAATCAGCGGGATGGATGCAATAGTGTAGGTACCGTTTGGATAATCAAACGCCATCAACACCAGCACGCTCACCAGGAACAGCAGCGTCAACCATGAAGTGAACGGTGCCCACGGCAGCTTGAAACTGACGTCTTCCGCTTTACCTTCTTTAATCGCTTTGCGCAGACGCATCTGGCACACCACGATAAAGCCCCAGGAAGAGATGATGCCCAGTGAAGCTACGTTCAGTACGATCTCAAACACCTGCGATGGCACATAGTAGTTGAGCACCACACCGACCACGTACACCGCGATGGTAACGAGGATACCGGCGAACGGCACCTGCTGTTTGCTCATCTTCGACATGAACTGAGGCGCAGAACCGCCCATCGACATGGAGCGCAGAATACGACCGGTGGAGTACAAGCCCGAGTTGAGGCTCGACAACGCTGCGCTCAGCACCACGATGTTCATCACGCTACCAATGTAAGGCACGCCCAGTTTGGAGAAGAAGGTGACAAACGGACTCTGCCCTGCCTGATAGGCGTTCCATGGCAGCAGCAGTACCAGCAGCACCACCGAACCGACGTAGAAGAGACCAATACGCCAGATCACGCTGTTGATGGCTTTAGGCAGCATGGTTTTCGGGTCTTTACACTCCCCGGCCGCGGTGCCCACCAACTCAATCGAGGCGAAGGCAAACACCACGCCTTGCACCAACACCAGCGCCGGCAGCAAGCCGTGCGGGAAGAAACCGCCGTTGTCCGTGATCAGATGGAAGCCGGTGGTATTGCCGTCTAGCGGTTTACCGCTGCCGAGGAACACCACACCGACGATCAGGAACACCACGATCGCCAGCACTTTCACCAATGCGAACCAGAACTCCATTTCGGCGAACCACTTCACGCCGATCATGTTCATGGTACCGACAATCGCCAGAGCGCCGAGAGCAAACACCCACTGCGGCACATCACCAAACGCGCCCCAGTAGTGCATATACAACGCAACTGCGGTGATATCCACGATACCGGTCATCGCCCAGTTAACGAAGTACATCCAGCCTGCCACGTATGACGCTTTTTCCCCGAGGAATTCGCGTGCATAAGAAACAAAGCTGCCGCTTGATGGGCGGTGTAATACCAGTTCGCCCAACGCACGAAGGATAAAGAAGGAGAAGATACCGCACACCAGATAAACCAGTGCCAGAGCAGGACCAGCCATCTGCAAGCGCGCGCCTGCACCAAGGAACAGGCCGGTACCGATGGCACCGCCAATGGCGATCATTTGTACCTGACGGTTACCCATTGCTTTGTGGTAACCGCTGTCGTGGGAATTGAGCCAGCGTCTTTTCGCAGCGCGTTGTTCGGCTGCGGTTTTTTTAGTTGAATTCATAGCTTTCCTGTTTGTCCTGACCATCAATCATCGCCTGACCAATCGTTTGCGTGCGGCGGTGCGAAATGGGGTAAAACCCGCTACCGATACGGCGGAACGATGTCGCGCGGTGAGCCGGGAATTTACGGCGATGAATCCTACCCGTTCTGCATGAACGAAGCAAAAAATACCGTTTGGTTGCACGAGTTGATTTGTAAGAATCGGTCGCGGTGCACAAAAAAACCGGCCAGTGAATGGCCGGTAAAGGGGTGGCTACAGGGAAAACTACGGGAGGGGATTAACGGTAAATCTCTGCGGTGCCGCTCCACAGGCTGGAATCGCCTGGGTTTTGCACGCCAATTACGCGGTAATGGCTGGCGCCCATATCTTCCGCTTTCTGCGACAGCTGGCGGGTTGCATCATCGATGGAACCGCGAACGCCGCTGATGGAAACGGTACCGCTGCTTTGCAGGTTTTCCGCCTGCTCAGCACTTAAGGGTTGCGCGGCGAAGGCCGTGAAACTTGCGGTGGCAAGCAGTGCAGCAGTCAGAATGGCAATGGGTGTCTTCATCATTTGCTCCTGTTGTCGTCCGTTCATAAAAGTGATTACGCTACAAATTATCAGCGAAGTAATGAAAAGCAGGCACAGCTGGCCGTAAAGCCGTTCAATAATTCGCCAGCTAACGACATGCAATCCAGGGAAAGGTAAAGAGAAGTGGATTTCTCTGCTAAAAGTAACCTGATGTGACGATTCCGGCTCGCTGTCTGCCTGACGCTGCCTTATAATCCCACGCTCTTATAAGGGTTTTATTGTGATAGTGAAACGTCCTGTTACCCGCACCATGGCCCGTGCCCTGAGCGCGATTGTGTTGTTGTCGCTGCTCACCACCGGCCTGGCGCTGTTAACGCTCTCTAGCAGTTTACGTGATGCCGAAGCGGTGAATGTCGCCGGTTCGCTGCGCATGCAAATATACCGCCTCGCCTGGGATAGCACGCGCGATCCGCAGCAGCTGGCGCAGCACATCCAAATCTATCAGCAAACCCTCAGCTCACCGGCTCTGCAGCATCTGGAGCGCCCGTGGGTGCCGAAGGAAGTCGCCAGCCGCTATCGCTATCTGCGCGATAGCTGGCCGCAATTGCAACAAACGCTACAGCCCGAGCGCGCGCAGATCTATCAGCAACGCGTTGCCGGGTACGTCAGTGAAATCGACCGTTTTGTGCTGGCACTGCAACATTACGCCGAACTGAAAATGCATCTGGTGGCGGCCAGCAGCCTGTTCGGCTTTTTGGCGATTGTGGCACTGGCGCTGTGGACCATCCGCTTTATTCGTCGCAACGTGGTGCGCCCGCTGGATTCACTGGTCACGGCCAGCCAATACGTTGAGCAGGCGAATTTCAGCTTTCCGCCGTTATCGATTTCCCAACCCACAGAACTCGGCGTGTTAGCTCAAGCCTTTACCACCATGGCCGAACGGCTGCACTCGCACTATCGCCTGCTTGAGCTGGCGGTACGCAATAAAACGGAAGATCTCACCCAAGCCAATCGCACGCTGAAATTACTCTATGAAAGCTCACAGATCCTCACCAGCAGCCCACTGAACCCAGAGTTGTTCCAGGGATTGCTGCGGCTGGTGCAACGTCGTGAAGCGTTGACCGTATTGAGCATCACCAGCGACGGCATTAATTTTCAGGCGGGCGTGGCGGAAGACGATCTCGAATGGCAAAGTTTGCCGTTGCAGCAAGAGGACCAACGACTCGGCGAACTGTGCTGGCAAACGCGGCGAGCGCCTCCTGCCGATGAACTGATGCAAAGCCTGGCCCACATGCTGGCGCGCTCGCTATGGATTTGGCAGACGCAAAAACAGTACCAGCAGATGCTATTAATAGAAGAGCGATCGACTATCGCGCGTGAGCTGCATGATTCGCTAGCGCAGTCGCTCTCTTTCCTGCGCATTCAGCTCACGCTGCTGCGCCGCAATGTCGATAATACCCAGCCTCAGGCGCAATCCATTATTGCCGAATTTGATCGCGCATTGGCCGAGGCCTATCAGCAGCTACGCGAATTGCTCACCACCTTCCGACTGACCATTGAACAGGCGGATTTAGTGCAGGCGATGCAGGCCATGATCGCCCCGCTGCAGGAACAATCGCAGGCCGCGATCACCTTCGATTATCAATCGGGCCTGCAAACGCTGGATGCGCAACAGCAGGTACATGTGCTGCAGATCGCACGTGAAGCCCTGCTGAACGCCATTCGTCACGCACAGGCGCAGCAAATCCATATTTTTTATCAGCGCGATGAAGACGCATTCCATTTGCTGACGATTGAAGATGACGGTTGCGGCATCCGTAGCCTGGAAGAACCTCCAGGCCATTACGGTCTGACGATAATGGCGGAGCGCGCTGCCCGGCTTTCTGGCAGCTTACTGATTACTCCGCAGACGCGTGGCACGCGCGTTACGCTGCGTTTCCCACCGCGACCGGCACACCGGCTGGCTTAACGCGATACACTTATGTTGAATGGACTTTGACTGGAGAATTTATGGCCCCCTCTTCCCTGACTATTATGATCGTTGACGATCATCCGCTGATGCGTCGTGGCATCCGCCAACTGCTGGCACTGGAACCACGTCTGGAAGTGGTGGCCGAAGCCAACAACGGTACAGAAGCGCTGGCTGAAGCACGTCGCCTCTCGCCCGATGTGATATTGCTCGATCTGAACATGAAAGGCATGTCGGGTCTGGATACCCTTAAAGCCCTGCGCCATGAAGGGATCGCTTCGCGCATATTGGTGCTGACCGTTTCCGACGCACGCAATGATATTTACGCCATGGTCGATGCCGGCGCTGATGGCTATTTGCTGAAAGACAGTGAGCCGGAATTATTGCTGGCGCAGGTCATGCGCGGTGCAATGGGTGAGAATGTGTTTAGTGAAGTGGTGGCAGAATATCTGGCAACGCGCCAGCCGAGCGCCAATCCTTTCAAACAACTCACCGAGCGTGAACTGGATGTATTGCAGGAAGTGGCGCGCGGGTTATCTAATAAAGAGATTGCCGCCACCTTGCATATTTCCGAAGAAACGGTAAAAGTGCACATCCGCAATCTGCTGCGTAAACTGGACGTTCGTTCACGCGTCGCCGCCACGGTGCTCTGGCTCGAGAGCCGCAATGTGTAGCAGCGCACAGAAAACCAGCACGACATTTACACTTTCTCCATAATTTATCCACGATTCTCTAATTTGCGCCGCGTACAGTAGGCAGCATCAGGAGTTTTTGGGATAGCACCTTGCACTCCGCCGACGTGAAGCCGACTGCGCTTCACGTTTTACATAATAAAAGTAAAAAATACGCAGCTGAGGAGTGTCGGTTCCATGTCGAATTTTTTTATCGACCGCCCCATTTTTGCCTGGGTTTTGGCTATTTTGCTTTGTCTGTGCGGCACACTAGCGATCATTTCCCTGCCCATTGAGCAGTATCCCGATCTCGCACCGCCTAACGTGCGTATTACTGCCAACTATCCCGGTGCTTCTGCGGAAACGCTCGAGAATACCGTCACCCAGGTTATCGAACAGAACATGACCGGCATCGATAACCTGATGTATATGTCTTCTAACAGTAGTAATACCGGTCAGGCGCAAATCACCCTCACCTTTACCGCTGGCACCAATCCTGATGAAGCCCGCCAGCAGGTACAAAACCAGCTGCAATCCGCACTGCGTAAATTACCCGCCGCCGTTCAATCTCAGGGCGTCACGGTGAATAAAACCGGTGACAGCAATATCCTGATGATTGCGTTTGTCTCTACCGACGGAAGTATGGACAAACAGGATATTTCAGATTATGTCGCCAGTAACATTCAGGATCCGCTGAGCCGCATCGATGGTGTGGGTCAGGTTGACGCCTATGGTTCGCAATACGCGATGCGTATCTGGCTCGATCCTAACAAGCTGATTGCCTATGCGCTGACCACCGATGACGTGGTGACGGCGATTGAATCGCAGAACACCCAGGTGGCGGTCGGCCAGGTTGGCGGCTTGCCATCGGTGGATAAACAAGCGCTCAATGCCACCGTCAATGCGCAGTCGATGTTGCAAACCCCAGAGCAGTTCAAAGCCATCACGCTGAAAACCAACAGTGACGGCTCGGTGGTGACGCTGGGCGATGTGGCTGACGTGGCGATGGGGGCGGAAAAATACGACTTCCTCAGCCGCTACAACGGTCAGGCGGCGTCCGGTCTCGGTATTAAGCTGGCGTCCGGCGCCAACGAAATGAACACCGATAAGCTGGTGCGTGCACGTGTGGAAGAGTTGTCGCACTACTTCCCGCACGGGCTGGAAGCCAAAATCGCCTACGAAACTACGCCGTTTGTGAAAGCCTCGATCACCGACGTGGTGAAAACGCTGCTGGAAGCGATTCTGCTGGTGTTCCTGGTGATGTATCTGTTCCTGCAGAACTTCCGCGCCACGCTGATTCCGACCATTGCCGTACCGGTGGTGCTGCTCGGCACCTTCGCGGTGCTGTATGCCTGCGGATTCAGTATCAACACGCTCACCATGTTCGCCATGGTGCTCGCCATCGGCCTGCTGGTGGATGACGCCATCGTGGTGGTGGAGAACGTTGAACGCATCATGAGTGAGGAAGGGCTTTCACCGCGCGCCGCCACGCGAAAATCGATGGGACAGATCCAGGGGGCGCTGGTGGGTATTGCGCTGGTGCTGTCGGCGGTATTCGTACCGATGGCCTTCTTCGGCGGCACCGTGGGCGCTATCTATCGCCAGTTCTCGATCACCATCGTGTCGGCGATGGTGTTGTCGGTGTTGGTGGCGATGATTCTGACGCCAGCCCTGTGCTCGACGCTGCTCAAACCCCTTGAACAAGGCCATTATCATGGACGTCGCGGCTTCTTTGGCTGGTTTAACCGCAACTTTAATGCCAGCGCGGAACGCTACGAACGCGGAGTCGCGCGTATCTTGATGAAGGGCGGGCGCTGGCTGGTGCTCTATCTCGGCATCATCGGCGTAATGGCGTTTCTGTTTATCAAGCTGCCGACCTCGTTCCTGCCGCTGGAAGACCGGGGGGTATTCCTGACGCAGGTGCAGCTGCCGCCGGGCGCGACCTTGCAGCAGACCTCCAACGTGGTGGCGAAAGTTGAAAACTATTACATGACCGCCGAGAAAGACAACGTGCTGTCGGTGTTCTCAACCATCGGTGCCGGTCCGGGTGGTAACGGCCAAAACGTGGCGCGCCTGTTTGTACGCCTGAAAAACTGGGAAGAGCGTCCAGGCAGCGATCGTACCTCATTCGCCATCATCGATCGCGCCACCAAAGCCTTCCATAAAATCAAAGAGGGCCGCGTGATCGCCAGCAGCCCACCGGCGATTACCGGCATGGGCAGCTCCTCCGGTTTTGATATGGAATTGCAGGATCACGGCGGCATTGGTCATACCCAGTTGATGGCAATGCGTGACAAGCTGCTGGAGTTGGCTGACAGCAATCCGGCCCTCTCTCGCGTGCGTCACAACGGTCTGGATGACAGCCCGCAGCTGCAAATTGATGTCGATCAGCGCAAAGCGCAGGCGCTGGGCGTTTCGCTCGACACCATCAATGACACGCTGACCACCGCATGGGGCTCAACCTATGTGAATGACTTCCTCGATCGCGGCCGCGTGAAGAAGGTGTATGTGCAGGCCGCAGCGGAATTCCGCATGCTGCCAGGCGATATCAACAAATGGTACGTTCGCAACAGTAGCGGCACTATGGTGCCCTTCTCCGCATTCGCCACCAGCCGTTGGGAAACCGGTTCGCCGCGTCTGGAACGTTACAACGGCTACTCTTCACTGGAGATCGTCGGCGAGGCCGCCAATGGCGTCAGTAGCGGCACCGCGATGGATGTGATGGAGAAACTGGTGGGGCAACTGCCGTTAGGCGTTGGCTTCCAGTGGACCGGAGCCTCTTATCAGGAACGTCTCTCCGGTTCACAGGCGCCTGCGCTGTATGCGATTTCGCTGCTGGTGGTGTTCCTGTGTCTGGCCGCACTGTATGAGAGTTGGTCGATTCCATTCTCCGTGATGCTGGTGGTGCCACTTGGCGTGGTGGGTGCGCTGGTGGCAACCTGGATGCGCGGACTCGAGAACGACGTGTACTTCCAGGTTGGCTTGCTCACCGTGATTGGCTTGTCGGCGAAGAACGCCATCCTGATCGTGGAATTCGCCAATGAGATAAACAGCAAAGGACGCGAGCTGATGGAAGCGACGCTGGAGGCTTCACGTCAGCGTCTGCGCCCGATTCTGATGACGTCGTTGGCCTTTATCTTCGGCGTGCTGCCGATGGCGATCAGCAGCGGCGCCGGTTCCGGTAGCCAGCACGCGGTGGGTACCGGCGTCATGGGCGGCATGATCTCCGCCACGGTATTAGCGATTTTCTTTGTACCGCTGTTCTTTGTGCTGGTGCGCCGTCGCTTCCCGTTAAAAGAGAAGTCACACGATTAAAGCCTAAAATAAAACGGGGCCGCGATATTCGCAGCCCCGTTGTTATTTGGATTGAATTACAGCAAGTTGGGAGTGCCCTGCTTTTCTCTTCGCGACTACTTACTACGTAACATCGCTTCAATAAATTCTTTCCAGTTCCCCAATTCGGTGTCGACCATCATACCCTCTCTTATTGTAGTGGTGATTCTACGCCGATTTTTTCTACAGGTGAATACGTTTCCACCACTCAACACTATCGGCAAAAGCGCAAAAAACCTTCAATTTGTCGAAAATGCGTACTGACGCACATTTCAGCAAGCCGTTAACACCACAGGGAAAAATCACCTGTGTTCTCGGGTAGCACATTTTTCCGATTAGGATAATTCTTAGGGGGCTGATGATGCCACCTGGAACTATTCAGGACGTTAATGAAAACGTTTACTGGACCTAATTAATAGAATTGATAACGCTGAAATTATCATTAAAAAACAAATAAAACGCAGCGCCTAACGCCGCAGAGGTCACAGCCAGCAGAGCGCTATGGTAAACTCGCGCTTTATTTTTCACAGGATGGGAACAGGCGATGACAGCGCAGTGGGTGATGTACGGAATTAAAAATTGCGACACCATAAAAAAAGCACGCAACTATTTAGCAGAATCCGGCACCGACTATCGTTTTCACGATTATCGCGTGGATGGCATCGATGACGCGCTACTGCAATCGTTTATCGATCAGCTTGGCTATGAAGTGCTGCTCAATACGCGCGGTACCACCTGGCGTAATCTGCCAGAAGCGGAGCGTGCAGCCGTCACCGATGCGGCCAGCGCGAAAGCCGTGATGCTCGCCCAGCCTGCCATTATCAAACGTCCGGTATTGTCTGCGCCAAATGGCGACTTGCTTGTCGGTTTTAAAGATTCCCTTTATCACGCGTTTATCCAGGAGAAGTCATAACATGTTCTGTCCGGTCATTGAGCTGGCTCAGCAGCTAATTCGTCGTCCGTCACTGAGTCCGGATGATGCCGGTTGTCAGGCGCTGTTAGTGGCACGTCTGGAAGCGATTGGCTTTACGGTCGAACAGATGCACATCGGCGATACCCTGAACTTCTGGGCCACACGTGGTCAGGGCGAAACCCTGGCGTTTGCCGGTCACACCGATGTGGTGCCGCCGGGTGATGCCAATCGCTGGATCAGCCCGCCGTTTGAGCCTTCGATTCGTGATGGCATGCTGTTTGGTCGTGGTGCCGCGGACATGAAAGGATCGCTGGCGGCGATGGTGGTGGCTGCAGAACGTTTTGTCGCGGCTACTCCTCAGCACAAAGGGCGTCTGGCGTTTCTGATCACGTCCGATGAAGAAGCCAGCGCGGTTAACGGCACGGTGAAAGTGGTTGAGCGTTTGATGGCGCGCAACGAGCGCATGGATTACTGCCTGGTGGGCGAGCCTTCCAGTACCGAAATCGTTGGCGACGTGGTGAAAAACGGTCGTCGCGGTTCGATGACCGCCAATCTCACCCTCCACGGTGTGCAGGGCCACGTGGCCTATCCGCATCTGGCCGATAACCCGGTGCATCGCGCGATGCCAGCCCTGAATGAGCTGGTGGCCACCGAATGGGATCAGGGCAACGAATTCTTCCCGCCCACCAGCATGCAGATTGCCAACGTGCAGGCCGGCACCGGCAGTAATAACGTGATCCCCGGTGAATTTTTCGTGCAGTTCAACTTCCGCTTTAGCACCGAACTCACCGATCAGATGATCAAAGAGCGCGTGGCCGCCCTGCTGGATCGCCATCAGCTGCGTTACACGCTGGAGTGGAATGTTTCCGGCCAGCCGTTCCTGACCTCACGCGGCAAACTGGTTGATGCCGTGGTAAATGCTGTCGCGCACTATAATGAGATTAAGCCACAGTTACTGACCACAGGCGGCACCTCTGACGGACGCTTTATCGCGCGGATGGGTGCGCAGGTTGTGGAACTGGGCCCGGTGAATGCCACCATTCATAAAATCAATGAGTGCGTGAAAGCGTCAGATTTGCAGATGCTGAGTCGTATGTACCAGCGCATCATGGAACAGCTGATCGCTTAAGTAAGCACGCTAAAGGAGCAATGGGATGGAATTCTTGAAAGAGTACTGGTGGATCTTAGTGATCCTGCTGATGGTTGGTATTTTAATGAACGTTTATAAAGACTTAAAACGTATCGATCATAAAAAGTTTATGGATAATAAACCGGATTTACCACCGCATCGCGACTTTAACGATAAATGGGATGATGACGACGACTGGCCGAAGAAAAAATAATTGCGGTTGATCTCCTCCCTGTAACGTAGCGGCGTGATGCGCCGCGCATCTGATAGCGAAGTCGCTATAGAATTGCGCGATTAATCTCGCCGTTACGTTAAGAGCAACCCTCGCTGTTCAACCATCACATCATCATGATGACATCATCATCGCCCGGTTTAGCCCCGCTGAGCGCCTCGTCGAAGTAGCGACGCGGAATGGTATAACGCAGATGATTCAACGCCAGTTGCATGCTGCGATCATCAATGGCATGCGGCAAATCGTCCACCACATCCAGCGTCACATCCCCACCCAGTGCGGTTAACCGTTGCATTGCGGCTTCGGCATGCTCCAGCGGGATCTGATCATCATAATCACCGTGGATCAGATGAATGGTATTACGAGAGCTGACGCGCTCCGGCAGCGTGCTGTAACGACCGCTAAACACAATCGCGCGTCCTGCCAGATCGGCATGGGCTTTGACGCCTTCCAGTACCATGGTGCCACCCTGCGAAAAGCCAACCAGCGCGGTAGCTTCCGGCCGGACACCCGAAGCCTGCTGCCAGTGACGCACCGATTCCACAAACATCGGCATCACGGCATTCACGCCCTGCTGTTCCGAGCGGTCATGCGCGGGAATATCCGCAAACCATTGGCGACCCTGCGGCTCACTAGCCGGATAGGGCGAACCCACTGAGACAACGAATGCCTCCGGAAACGCTTTGGCGAACCAGTTGCCGACTTGCGCCATCGAATCAGGATTGTCATTCACGCCGTGATACAGCAAAAACAGCTGCGCAGCGTGTGTCGGTTGCTGAACAATTACATATCGTAGTGCCATAAGATCCTCCTCAAATCACTATACGCCGCTGAGGCGAGAGTGATATTGGGAAAATTTGAACGAGATAATGGATTTATTGCAACGATGCCAACTGCTGCTGCCACTGTTCCGCCCGGCTGGCATCACACTGAATCAATGCTTCAGCCGTCTCCTGGCGTAAGCGTTGCACCAGAGCTTTGCGACCACTGAGTCCCGCTTGCTGCGCTACAGCACTCAACGCTTGTTTTTGCACAAGTATGGCTTCAAGCAGCGGTTGCGAGGAGGCTCGCACCAGGCGCTGCAACGCGGCATAGCTCGCCTCATAAGGCCGTTGCGCCCAAGCAAATCCTGCCAGCAGCGGCCAGTCATCCTCGCTCAGTGTCTGAGAGTGATCGGTCGTCTTGAAGGGAACATCAATAATGTCACGCAACCACACCGCGTCACGCGCAAATCGCTGTGCCGCTTGCTGCTGCAGTTGTTCTCCGGCAGGCGTTAAGGGACGTATCGCCATCGCCGCATAGCAGCCACTGCTGGCTTCACGCTGTGAGCCGATGCGTACCAGAGTAAAGCCACAACGCTGCCAGAACTGCCAGAGCGATTCGGTATAGCCAAAACTCACCGAAAGGAAATCGCATCCTTCCGCCTGCTGCTGTGCCATGGCCACCAACGCGCTGCCAATACCGCGCTGTCGTTGTGCGGCTAACACGGCAATGCGACTGATACGCTGCGAGCGCAAGGTGGCGGCTTCGGCAAATCCCGCATGGGCTGCCAGTGACTGTGCGACCAGATTGCCGCGCGGACGGCGCAACCCCGCCCAGACGGCATCAGCCAGCGGCTTGTCTAACTCCCCCTCTTCCACCAGCCACAGTGCGCCGACAATGTTTTCTGGCGTGCCTGCCAGCCAGAAGCGCATGCCGGGGGCATCCAGCATGCGCCGCAGGTCAATGGGAGAAGTGCGATAGTGGGCGCTCGCCAGCAGACGGTAGCCCGCTTCCAGTGCTCCTTGCTCTGGCGTGGCGGGGAAAATCGTTAGCTCGCCGTTAGGTCCGCTTTCTATCGCATCCTCAAACAGCAGCGCCTGGCTTAGCCACTGCTCCAGCGGATCGTGCACTGACCAGCGCAAGGGTTCATCGAGCTGGAAATGTTGCACCTGTGGCAAGGTAGCGCAGAAACGCAGCATAAAACCGCGCCCGGTGCCCTCGTAACCCTGCACGGTGGTGATCATCAGCACGCGAGGGAAACGCTGCACAAACTGCTGCAACAACGGTGCTGGAATGGCGGCCGCTTCATCAACAATCAGCCACTGCACTGACGGCTCAGCATCCATCGCGAGAATGGCATCTGGCGCCATAAAATGAAAATGTTCACCGGCAAACGCTGCCAGCACCTCAGTGGAAACTTTGGCCGGTGCCGTCACCAGGCAGTGCTGATTATGCTTGGCCAGCATCCCGGCCAGCGCCGATTTGCCACGTCCACGTGCAGCCGTGATCACCGCCACGCCGGAGGGCATCTTAAGCAGCTGCTGCAGGATCCGCGCCTGCTGCTGTGGAGCCTGACAGTGCCAATCGGGTAAGTCCAGTAAGGCAGGTGTACGCGCAGGCTGGTGTGGGTGCTGTAATTCGGGTACGCGCTCACATTGATGCTGATGCAGTAATTCAGATGCGCGCTCAGGTTGATGCTGATGCAGTAATCCGGATTCGCGCGCAGGCTGGTGTTGCTGCAGCAATTCGGGTGCGAGCTCATGCTCATGCTGGTACTGATGCTGATGCTGATGCTGATGCTGATGCTGATGCTGATGCAGCAATATGACCTGCGGATCCTGTTCAATCAGCTGCTGCAGATGGTGAATAAAATGAGGCGTGGCGATCGGTTCGCCGACATCGGCCCAGCGCAGGCTGTCGCAGTCCGGTTGCGTGGCCCAGTCTTGCCACGGCGGCGTCAGTAACAACAACCAGCTTCCCGCACGCAACGTGCCCGCTAACGCCGCAAAGGCCTCCGCATGGAAACCGCTGCGCGCATCGAAAATCGCATGCTGGAATTCACGACCCAGCAGCGTGCGCAGAGCTGCAGGCGCCACGCGCTGGGGGAAATCATCGCTGTCGCTGAACGTGAGCCAGTCGCCGGTCAGCGCTGCACGCCACTCCATTGCCTGCTGCAACGCCCAGTCAGCTTCACCGGCGATCACACACAAGCGACGAATGCCCGCTCGCTGCATCGCGGCGGTGATATCAACTAACGACATCAGTTGGCGGCGAAGGTGTTGCAGTCGCCCGGGTTTCCGCTGTCAAAACCGCGTTTGAACCAGGTATAGCGCTGTTGTGAAGTGCCGTGTGTGAAGCTATCCGGCACCACGCGGCCCTGGCTTTTCTGCTGCAATCGGTCATCACCAATCGCTTCTGCGGTATCCAGCGCTTTCTTGAGGTCGCCCACTTCCAGCATATTTTGCTGCTGCACATAATGGCCCCACACGCCGGCAAAGCAGTCTGCCTGCAACTCCATTTTCACCGACAGCTGATTGGCCTGTGTCTGAGTGGCACCCTGCTGCATCTGACGTACTTTCGGCTCGATGCCCAGCAGTTTCTGGATGTGATGGCCGACTTCATGGGCAATCACATAGCCCTGCGCAAAGTCACCGCCTGCACCCAGCTTGGTTTTCATATCATCGTAAAACGACAGATCGATATAGACGGTTTGATCCGCCGGACAGTAAAACGGCCCCATCGCCGACTGGCCAGTGCCGCAGCTGGTTGAGGTGTAGTTGCGGTACATCACCAGCTTAGGTGGCACATACTGTTTGCCCATTTTCTGGAACAACGTGCCCCAGGTCTCTTCGGTGGTGGCGAGAATCACCTTAGTGAATTTGGCATCCTCATTATCCTGCGCAGAGTTCACCGGGCGCTGTTGCTGTTGTGTCACCGGCGTGCCGCCTTCCAGCAGCGCGGTGAGGTCGTAACCGTAATAACCCGCCACGGCCACCACAATCAGCAGAATGATGCCGCCCTTGCCGCGTGGAATGCGGATTTGCCGACCGCCGCCGCCCAATCCGGGTGAATCATTGCGACGATCTTCTACATTGTCGCTTTCACGACGACCTTGCCAGCGCATGGCTCGCTCCTGTTAAAAGGTTTTGCATGATTTTAGTTGGCGGCATCGCTAATCACCAGCGTTGCGGCGTTAGCGTCGCGAGATTGAGAGAAAGGAGGCGTATTAAACAACGTGCAGGCAGGGTAGAAACAGAAAAGGCCGCCAACGATGACGACCTTTCACTTATGACGACCCCCTGATTACCGTGCGCTGGAATGCGCACCGAAAAGGCATCGCTGAAGACTTAATCCAGTTTCACACCCAGACGGTGCGCCACTTCTTCATAGGCTTCGATCAGACCGCCGAGGCTCTGACGGAAACGGTCTTTGTCCATTTTGTCCATGGTTTCTTTGTCCCACAGACGCGCGCCGTCTGGCGAAAATTCATCGCCCAACGTCACTTCACCATTGAATAGACCAAACTCCAGCTTGAAGTCGACCAGGATCAGACCGGCGTCATCAAACAGTTTGCTCAGTACGTCGTTGGCTTTGAAAGTCAGTTCCTGCATACGCGCCAGATTGGCCTTGCTGACCCAGCCAAAGGTCTCGCAGTAGGATTCGTTGACCATCGGGTCGTGTTTGGCGTCATCTTTCAGGAAGAGATCAAACAGCGGTGGATTGAGCAACATGCCCTCTTCCACGCCCAGACGTTTTACCAGCGATCCTGCCGCACGGTTGCGCACTACGCACTCCACCGGCACCATCTCCAGCTTTTTGACCAGCGCTTCGTTATCCGACAGCAGCGCTTCCATCTGGGTCGGAATGCCCGCTTCCTGCAATTTGGTCATAATGAAATGGTTGAACTTGTTGTTCACCATTCCTTTGCGATCAAATTGCTCGATTCGTGCACCGTCTCCTGCTGACGTATCGTTGCGGAATTCAAGTACCAGCAGATCCGGATTATCGGTGCTGTATACGGTTTTCGCTTTACCGCGATACAACTCAGCTCGCTTTTGCATCTCATTAACTCCAAACATGAAAGAACCCGTGTTCAGCGGTGTTTCACCGCGCGATGACTGCCTGACGCAATCGTTTACTTCGCCGGGCGCTATTATGCCAAATCCAAAACAAAAAGGCCGGAGAATCTCCGGCCCTTTGGCAATTTATTTGTTCAGTGCACCCTGGAACACCGCCACCAGCGCGTCATTCTGCGCCTGAGTGAGCACATGGCCCTTAGGATCAATGAACTGCAGACTGCTGCGGTTATCCAGATCGCCAACCTGCAATTTGTAATCGCCGTTTGGCAGCTCAGGATCTTTCGCACCAATCGCGTCAAACGCGCTGCTGCCCGGCTGCTTGTAGGTCACTTTCAGACTACCCTGCGAGCGGTTGTCATCAGTCACTTCCATGCCCACACGCTTCAGCGCCGCTGGCAGACGCTGCCAGGTGACGTTAAACGGTGAACGCAGCACCAGCAGTGGCAGACCGGTATCATCTGCGCCGCTCTGGACATCAATCTGTCCGGTCGCGCGGCCTGCAGCGGCATCGGCGCTGGCGGTATCAATCTTATCCAGACCGGTGCTGATGTCGTTCAGCATCTGGCCGGTGTAGCGTTGGATCTGTGCCGGAGCCGTCACCGTTTCACCTTTCTGCTGCAGTTCCAGCAGACGAACCGTCAGCACCTGCTGATAGCTCTGGTTCTGAACGCTGATCTGATAACGACCACGATACTGATTGTCTTCATCCGCACGGTTCCACTGCACCCAATCGGTGGTCAGCTGCTGCCCAGCATCATCACGCTGTGCAATCGGGAACTTGTAGGACTGGATCACATTCACCACCTGTGACCAGATCGAGCCACGGCTGCTCTCAACCGCCAGCACACCGGTATTACCAGTGAACTGTGCACGCGTGCCGTTCAGCAGCGCCAGAGGTTGAGCCGGAGGACGAATATCCAGTTCTTTACCTACTGCACCCTTCGCAACAGTGTGCGGCACATCGTAATCGCCATTCTGCAGAGGCAGAATCATCCCCGCCGGGGCTTTTAAATCATGCAGTTCAGGCGCCTGCAGGTAAGATTCATCACCGCTGACCTGGCGCTTATAACGCTGATCGCTGGAACAAGCTGTTAGCAGCATCAGGGTGGACAAGCCCACCACGGTTGCCAGCGTCGAGCGCTTAACTGAATAACTCATTGATTCTCCCTAATTTATCGCAGACCCGCTTTAATCAGCGCCTGAGCCGTTTTCGCCTGACCGGCTTCGGTCAGTGGCGTCATCGGCAAGCGCAGCGTGTCATCCGCGATTAATCCTAGCTGTTTCGCTGCCCATTTAACCGGGATTGGATTGGGTTCACAGAAAAGCGTCTGGTGCAGGTGCATCAGACGCTGATTCAGGCGACGCGCTTCGGCAAAATTACCCTGTTGCGCCAGCGCACAGAGTTCAACCATTTCACGCGCTGCAATGTTGGCTGTAACCGAGATTACGCCTTTGCCGCCCAGTTGCATGGAGTCCAAAGCTGTCGCGTCATCGCCGCTGACAATAATGAACTCATCATTAACCAGCTCTTGGATCTGAGAAATACGCGATAAGTTCCCGGTGGCCTCTTTGATTCCGATAATATTTTTAATTCCGGCCAGGCGAGCCACGGTTTCTGGCAGCATGTCGCAGCCCGTACGTGATGGTACGTTATACAGCATCTGTGGCAGATCGGTGCTTTCGGCAATCGCTTTGAAGTGCTGGAACAGACCTTCCTGAGTTGGACGGTTGTAGTAAGGCGTCACGGTCAGACAACCCACCACACCGGTGCCGGTAAAGCGCTTCGTGAGAGAGATACCTTCAGCAGTGGCATTGGCGCCGGTACCGGCAATCACCGGGATACGGCCATCCGCCAGCTCCAGGGTCTGCATCACCACATCGCCATGTTCTTCATGGCTGAGGGTAGCGGATTCGCCGGTGGTGCCAACAGAAACAATCGCCGCGGTGCCGCTGGCAACATGATAATCAATCAGTTTTTTCAAACTCTCGCGGCAGACATTACCTTTTTCATTCATTGGCGTAATGAGCGCAACAATACTTCCGGTGAACATGGGCTATCCCCTCGACAAACAAGTGCCTCATGTTACGTTTTACCTCGAAAGAAAAGCAAGCGAGCCAAGCCATTCCTACCCTTGTCAGCAGTTTTTTTTATGTTTACCTTATGGTTATTAGCGAACGTACAGGAAATGCCATTTTGTCGCAGTCACAGCCTCACCATCTGGTGATCACCGCATTGGGCGTTGATCGTCCGGGTATCGTCAATACCATCACTCGCCACGTCAGTAGCTGCGGCTGTAATATTGAAGACAGTCGTCTGGCGATGCTGGGCGATGAGTTCACCTTCATCATGTTGCTTTCGGGGAGCTGGAACGCGATAACCCTGATTGAATCCACGCTACCGATGAAAGGGGCTGAGCTGGAACTGTTGATTGTGATGAAGCGCACTAATGCGCGCGTCACCCCACCGATGCCTGCCACGGTATGGGTGCAGGTGGAAGTGCCAGATTCTCCTCATCTCATTGAGCGCTTTACCGATCTGTTCGATAAACATCAGATGAACATTGCCGAATTGGTGTCACGTATTACCCCGGCACAGGAAGGTGTCCCACCGACACTGTATATTCAGATGACGGCACACAGCCCGGATAATCAGGCCAGCGCACCGTTTGAACAGGCCTTCAACAATCTGTGTGAAGAACTGCATGCACAAGGCTCAATTCGTCTTTATAGTGTCACCGACGATGCCAACAACACCCTGTAAGCTAACGCCGGATTATTTCTCCACACACTCTGCCCTGCAGCATACCGTGTAGTGAAATAACCCAGAGGGTGGCACCCGCTGGTGCTTTTTGCCGCGAGGGTGTATTACCCACAGCATGAAGAAAAAAATGGAGAGTTGTGATGAATCCACTGAAAGCCGGTGATACCGCACCGAAATTTAGCTTGCCCGATCAGGACGGCGAACAAGTAAATTTGGCCGACTTCCAGGGACAGCGCGTTCTGGTCTATTTCTACCCGAAGGCCATGACGCCGGGTTGCACCGTTCAGGCCTGTGGTCTGCGCGACAACATGGATGCGTTGAAAACCGTGGGCGTGGAAGTGCTGGGCATCAGCACCGATAAGCCTGAAAAATTGTCACGCTTCGCCGAAAAAGAGGTGCTGAACTTCACCCTTTTATCTGATGAAGACCACCAGGTCTGCCAGGAATTCGGTGTCTGGGGTGAGAAAACCTTTATGGGTAAAACCTATGACGGTATCCACCGCATCAGTTTCCTGATCGACGGCAACGGCAAAGTTGAGAAAGTCTTCGACGACTTCAAAACGTCGAACCACCACGACATCGTGCTGGATTATCTGAAGTCGGCATAAAATAAAACGGGTGCACAATGTGCACCCGTTTTATTTACCCCTGCTGATGCTCCAGCGTGGTTTCCGGCCAGGCGCGCACCACGGCCTTGATTAACGTCGCCAGCGGAATGGCAAAGAACACGCCCCAAAAGCCCCACATACCACCAAAAATCACCACCGAAAGAATGATCACCAGCGGATGCAGGTTGACGGCCTCTGAAAACAAAATCGGCACCAGCACATTGCCATCCAGCGCCTGCACCACCAGATAAACGATAAACATCGTCCAGAAATCGGTGCCTAAGCCCCACTGGAACAGGCCGACGCCAATCACCGGAATGGTGACCACCATCGCGCCGATGTAGGGAATTAGCACGGAAATCCCGACCAGCACCGCCAGCAGCAACGCATAGTTGAGCCCTAAGACCAGGAAGGCAATCCAGGTGACAAACCCTACCGCGACCATCTCCAGCACTTTGCCACGAATGTAGTTGGTGATTTGCTGATTCATCTCCTGCCACACCACGCCCGCCAACCCGCGATTGCGCGGCAGCACGCGACGCACAGCATTGAGCATCTGCTCTTTATCTTTCAGCAGGAAGAACACCATCAGCGGCACCAGCACCAGATAGATCATCAGCGTCATCAGCCCGACTAGCGAGGCCAGTGAGTACTTCACCAATGACTCCCCCAACCCGGTCAGGCGGCTACGCAGATTCTCCACGATGATATCGATGATGCCCGCATCCACCAGCGCCGGAAAACGCTTCGGCAACCCGGCGGCATAGACATAGAGCTTGTTGAGCATATTCGGCAGGTCACGCAGCAAATTGATGCCCTGCTGCCAGGCCACTGGCGCAACAATCAGCACCATCACCAGCAAAATACCGGCAAAAACAATCAGCACCATGCTGGTGGCGCAGGTGCGGCTGCATCCCAGGCGCTGTAATCGAACGGTTGGCCACTCCAGCAGATAAGCCAGCACCAGCGCGACCAGCAACGGTGCTAATAATCCACTGAAGAAAAACAGGATACAGAACGCCATCAACAGGATTACCAGCAGGCCAATCGCCTGCGGATCGCTAAAGCGACGTTTGTACCATTGGAAAAGCAGAGCCAGCATTTCACTTCCTTGACGCCAAAAACGGGATGACGATTGTACAGAAATTTGCAGTCGATGCCCGGTTCAGATGAACCTGTGCCGGGCACCTTTTTGGTGCGGAATGAGAGAGCCGCCGTTAGCAGCGGCTATGTGAAGATTAGCGGGTAATGCTGCTCACCAGCGCATCCTGCCCGGCAATCATCACGCAGTTACGTCCGGCATTTTTCGCCTGATAGAGTGCGGCATCAGCCTGTTTCAAGCTCACATCTTGCGGCTGATTATCGGCCTCCCAATGTGCGATGCCCACTGAAAGCGTGATATGCCCAACATGGTCAATCCAGCTCTCGGCGATGCTGGTACGCACGCGCTCGGCAATCACCCGCGCTTCTTCCGTCGAGGTGGCTGGCAACAGCATCAAAAATTCCTCGCCGCCATTTCGGCACACCACGTCGGTCTGGCGCGCACTGTTACGCAGGGTACGCGCCACCTGTTTGATCACTTCGTCACCCACATCATGGCCGAAGTTGTCATTCACCCGCTTGAAATGGTCGATATCCAGCGCCAGCACCGCAAAAGGCTGACGCATGGTTTCGAAGTAATCCAGCACCGCACTCAGGCCACGGCGGTTAAGCAAACTGGTCATCGGATCGGTTTGTACTTCCGATTTCAGCCGACCGATTTTGTCCTGTACCAGTCCGATCCCGGTGAGCAAGGCGCGTTTCACCTGTGCGGCTTCGAAGTACCAGGCACGAATACCGCCAATTTCACCCGAGACGCCTTGGGTGTCCATCTGACTGGCTTTACGCGCCAGTTGCCACAGCGGCAAGGCAATCAGACGGGCGAAGATCACCGCCATCAGTAAGGTCAGCAACGCAAACGGCACCGAGTTTTTCAGCACTTTCAGCAGCAAACCCGAGAGCGGTTGCAGGGTGACGTCGGTTGGTTTGAGCGCCACCACCATCCAGCCGGTGGTCGGCACAATGGCGTAACCCGCCAGTTTCGGCGTGTCTTCTTCTTTGACCTGCACCTCGCCATTAGTGCTCTCATTGCGTTGACGCTCGCTGACGATCTCTGGCGCGGTTTTACCAATCAGCTGGCTATTCTGGTGATAAAGCACCTGATTGTTGCGATCCAATACATACACGCGCGTGCCATCCCGGTAGAACTGCTCACCGAGTAAGGCATTGAGGATACTTTTCTTCTTCAGATAAATAGTGCCGCCTACATAGCCGAGGTAGCGTCCTTCGTTGCTCCAGATCGGCCAGGAGACAAACACAATCAGATTGTTGGCAGCAGAGATGGTGGGTTTGCTCACCATCGGTTGGCGCTGTGCCAGCGCTTCCCGCGAAGCCTGGCTGGTGAGCTGCATGCCTTTGAGCATCAGTGACTCAGGCGAAATCGCTTTCACTATCCCATTGGTGTCGACCACCGCAACGGAGTTGAAGCTATTGGTTTGCTCACGCAGACGATTCACTTCCTGCTGCGCCAGTTCTGGATTATCAAAATCCTTGCCCAACTGCGTCGCGCTGTAGTGCAGCTGCGACTGTGCCAGCTGGAAAAAGACTTCCGTGGTGGCAGCCAGTTTGGTGGCATAAGCGCGATTGGCTTCGAGCGTGCTCTCGATCAGCACCATACGCTGCACACGCCAGGTGGCGTACAAGGTATTGGCGAGCGTAATGACGATACTGGTGATCGCCAGCAACGCGATCAGCGTACGCAGGTCAGTTTTTGGCCGGATGCGCATCAGCATGACGCAACCGCCCTGGTGTGAAAATTCATCATTCGCGTGCCTGACAATATAGTTATAGTTGGACTAGCTACCCCTGGTGAGGGAACCGCCAATTGTACACCTGCAAACCAGATTGAGCACGAACCATCCTGTCAGACACGCGTAATTATTCAGCAAACGTTGGCGCTAATCGATCAGACCATTCGCATCATAGAACGGCCACGGGCCCGGATAATCGCCGATAGCGCACTGGTGTGTTGTCATACCTTGCTGTGGGTGCCAGCGATGTAGCAGGAAACCCGGCGGCTCCAGCACGAAATTCGCCGGACCATTTTCAGACAAATCAAAGGCCACCTGATGCGACACGCCTGGCGCAACGCAGGCTAACGTACCGGCGAAGCGCGCCTGTACCGAACGATGCAAATGACCGCTCAACACGCGTTCCACCTGCGGATGTTGGCGGATAATCGCCGCCAGCGCGTCGGGATTACGCAGCGGTTGCTTATCCATATGGCCGATACCGGAAACCAACGGTGGATGGTGCAACATCACCAGCGTAGGCAATTGTGGCTCACGTGCCAGCTGTTCTTCCAGCCAGGCCAGCTGCGCTTGGTCCACGTAGCCCCACGGCTGCTGCGGCACGCTGGAATCCAGTGCCAGCAGCTGCACCCCTTTCACCCGTGCCTGCCAGTTGAGGGTTTCACCACGTTGCAGATAGTGGTGATCCGGAAACGCCGCGCGTAACTGCTGGCGATCGTCGTGATTGCCCGCCATCAGCATGTAAGGCAGTTGCAAACGTCGCAGCGCCGTTCGCAGCGTTTGATACTCTTCTGCGTTGCCGAAATCCACCAGATCGCCGGTGATCACCACCATATCCGGGCGCGGCGTCAAACGATTCAGGGTGTCGATGACCCGCAGCAGCGCCGCCTGGGTGTCCACTTTTTTATACGACAGGCGACCGTTCGCCTTGATATGTAAATCACTTATTTGCGCAATCAGCGTCAATGCTTCAGACACGAATTTCTTCCTCAGGATGCAGAAAATT
The DNA here is from genome assembly GCF_900215395.1 of Pantoea sp. GL120224-02. Classification (NCBI taxonomy): domain Bacteria; kingdom Pseudomonadati; phylum Pseudomonadota; class Gammaproteobacteria; order Enterobacterales; family Erwiniaceae; genus Pantoea; species Pantoea sp. GL120224-02. Next base: position 78,313 of record NZ_OBEC01000007.1, read on the forward strand.
GCAGGGCGGCGTCTTGCGCCAGCGTCCAGCTCACCGGTTGTCCGGCATGCCAGGCTTCACGCGCATGGCGGTCGACCTGAATCGGCATGGCCAGACCGATATCGATCATCAGCCGCTGCGATGCGCCTAAAAAGGTGCTGGCAAGGATAAAGCCCTGACGCGCATAGCGATTGTCGCTGGCGAGCAGTACATCTTCCGGGCGGCAGAAGCGCTGTGCATTGCCACGCGCATCGACATCCACGCAGTTAATCGCCCCGACAAAATCGGCGACAAACTTCGAAGCGGGATGCTGATAGATATTTTGTGGCGTATCGATCTGCACCAGACGCCCCTGCTCCATCACTGCAATGCGATCGCCGAGCGCCATCGCCTCTTGCTGATCGTGGGTGACGTACACGGCGGTGATCGCCAGCTTCTTCAGCAGCGTGCCGATTTCCAGGCGTAAGCGGTCACGCAAGCGCGCATCCAGCGCCGCCAGCGGCTCATCAAACAGCAGCACTTTGGGTCTGGCTGCCAGCGCACGCGCCAGTGCCACACGCTGTTTCTGTCCACCGGATAACTTATCAATGCTGCGCTGTGACAGCGCGCTGAGATCCACCAGTTCCAGCATCTCCTGCACGCGCGCTTCACGCTCGGCACGCGCCACGCCCTGCACTTTCAAGCCGTAAGCCACGTTCTCGGCGACGTTAAGATTGGGAAACAGCGCATAGTTCTGGAACACCATGCCAACGTTGCGTTTCTCAATCGGCAACGCGGTAACGTTACGATCGTCGAACCACACCTCGCCGCCCGCATCACAGCGCTCAAGCCCGCTGATGATGCGCAAGGTGGTGGTTTTTCCGCAGCCAGAAGGCCCGAGCAACACCAGGGTTTCCCCGGGATTCACGGTCAGATCGAGCGGATGCAATGCCAGTTGGTGATTGAAGTGACGTGAACAACCGCGCAGCGTCACGGTAACGGCCGCAGGATTCATGCCGCCTCCTTGTTTTGGCGCGATACCGCGCGGTTAAGCCAGTGATTCACCGCATTCAGCATCAGCAGTAGCGGCAAAATCATCAGAATGAAAATCAGCGTATAAGCGGAACCCACTTCCAGTCGCATTGAAGCGTAACTGTCCGCGAGGCCGACCGGCAGGGTTTTGGTCAGCGGCGTATGCAGCATCCAGGTGATGTTGAACTCCCCCACCGACAGGGTGATCACCATAAAGGCGCCCGCCAGAATGCCGTTGCGGCAGTTGGGTACCACCACGGTAAAGAAGCGCTGCCACAGGCTGGCACCGAGGCTGGCGGAAGCTTCTTCCAGACGCGGCATATCGATCGCCTGCATCACCGCCAGCACCGGTCGCATCATAAACGGCAGCGTGAACAGCACGTGACCAATCAGAATAAATACCCAGCTGTCACGCAGGCCGGAAAACTGGCCGTAAAGCAGAATGATGCCGAGCGCAGTAGCTAAGCCGGGCAGCGCCACGGGCAACATCAGGCACTCTTCAATACGTGCTGCCCAGCGGCCGGGCGCTTTCAACAAGCCCCACGCGGCGGGTACGCCAATCACCAGAGTGACCAACAAGCAGAACAGCGCTATCAGCAACGACAGCCAGAAGGTATCAGCGTACATCTCCCACACTTGCGCCACCCATTTCAGGGTCAACCCGCTGCGCAGGCCGATAAAGTAGTTATTGGTGACACCCGCCAGCATCGACAGCACCACCGGCACAATCATAAACAGCGCGGTGAGCGTGGTGACCAACAGCTGCAGGCTAAACAATCTGCGACGATTCATGCGGCCCCCTTGTGTGCCAGGCGGCGCGCTAACATCAGCGCCAGCCAGGCAACCGCGCCCATCACCACCGACAGCGCCGCCGTAGCAAAGTTAGCGTAGTTAGTGAATTCGCCATAAATGGTCAGCGGTAACACCGCCAAATCGGTGCCGAGCGTAAAAGCAGTGCCAAACGCGCCCATGCTGGTGGCGAAACAGAGTGCGCCGGTAGAGAGCAATGCCGGCTGCAGGCCGGGCACGATCACGTCCCAGGTAATACGCCACTGACTGGCGCCAAGTGATCGCGCTGCCTCTTCCAGCGAGCGATCAAGCTTTTCACTGGCCGCGACGAGCGTAACGATGGCGCGCGGCAGCGAGAAATAGAGATAGCCGATAAACAATCCGGTGAGTGAATAGGCCAGCGTCCAGCGCTCGTGCACCAGGCTCATGCTAATTTGCGCCAGCAAGCCCTGACGGCCCGCGAGCATCACCACCAGAAAACCCACTACCACGCCGGGAAAGGCCAGCGGGAAGGTCAATAAGGCTAATAACGTGCCACGCCCAGCAAAACGCTGACGCGCCAGAAAACAGCCTACGATGGCAGCAATCACCAGCGTAACCAATGTCACCGCCAGCGACAGTAATACGGTATTCAGCAAACTCAGCAGGTAATTCGGCTGAGTGATTACCGTCCAGTAGCCACTGTGCTGGGTGGTGCGATCGTTCTGCATACCGATTTGCAGCAGGCGCGCAAACGGCAGCAGCCAAAATGCACTGAAGAACAGCAGCGCGGGCAGCGTCAGCCATAACCATTTGCTGCCCGGCAAGCTGCGAGCCTGGCGGCGTGAAGCCGCCAGGGTGTCGGAGATCGACATGATTAGTGAATCTCGCTCAGGTACTTCGCAGAGAACGCTTTCTGCGCATCGGCCATCTGCTGATAGTCGACCGTTTGGGCGCGTGCATAATCGCTATCCGGCAGGAAGAATTTCTTCGCTTCGGGTGACATTGCAGAAGTACGCACCGGGCGCAGGAAGGCATTGGCCCAAATCGCCTGACCTTTGTCCGACAGCACATAGTCGATCACTTTCTTGCCATTAGCTTCGTGTGGCGCGTTCTTCACCAGACTGATGACGTAAGGAACCGTCACCGTGCCCTCTTTCGGGATCACAAACGCAACGTTGGCGTGATCTTTATATTTGGCGCGATAGGCGTTGAAGTCGTAGTCGAGCAGAATCGGGATTTCGCCGGAAATCAGACGCGCATAGGCCGTCTGCTTCGGTACGATTGGCTGGTTGGCCTGCAGTTTCCTGAACCAGTTCAGCGCTGGCGTGAAGTCCTGCATGTTGCCGCCTTTCGCCTGGTTAACGGCCACAGCAGCCACATAACCGACAAAGGCACTGGCCGGATCAAGGTAGCCCACCATCCCTTTGTACTCAGGTTTCAGCAGGTCATCCCAGGATTGCGGCACTGGCGCGCCACCGAGTGCATCCACGTTGACCATAAAGCCCATGGTGCCCGAGTGCAGCGCGACCCATTTGCCATTCGGATCTTTCATTCCGGCTGGGATGTCGTCCCAGTGCTGCGGTTTATAATCGGTGATGACGCCCGCGCTGTCGGCCTGGATGCCGAAACTGACGCCGTAATACACCACATCTGCCACCGGATTGCCCTTCTCCGCCACCATTTGCGCCAGCGCCTGGCCGGAGTTTTTGTTGTCTTGTGGCACGGTGATGCCGGTGTCTTTGGCAATGGCTTTGAGCTGTGTACCCCAGTCAGCCCATTCGGGCGGACAGTTGTAGCAGATCGCGGTTTCGGCGGCCTGCGTCATCATACTGAACAGCGAACCGGCGGTCAGCGCGATCGCTCCTGCAAGAATTTTCATTTTTCGTTGGAATTTCATGGTGGTTCCCTGGTGTTGGTATCAAAAAGCGGTGGCTGGCGCGGCGATGCTTTCACCGCTCCGCAACCGATGGGCCAGTACGCGGGTGCCGCGGCTGGCTTGTTGTAACAACATATCGATGACACAGGCACCGAGCATGTCGGCTGGCTGAGAGACGCTCGCCAGTGACGGCGCAATCTGCTCGCCAATATCGATGCCGTCAAAACCCATCACCGAAAGTTGCTGCGGGATGCGTACACCGGCACGCGCCGCGGCACCAATCAGGCTGATGGCGAGCAAATCATTTGTACAAATCACCGCTGTCAGAGGTGCTGCGCCCTGCAACTGCGGTTGCAGCAGCGCGAAATCAGAATGGGTATGGCTGGCCATCTCAATCACCGGCAGCGCATTCAGCCCTGCGGCCTGCATCGCATCGCAGTAGCCCTGATAACGCAGGCGAGCGCGATCCGATTGCAGCATCGGCCCGGCGACCATGCCGATATGACGATGGCCCAGACTTAGCAAATGTTCGGTGGCTTCCCGCATCGCCTGCTGGTTATCCACGCAAATCGCTGGCCAGTGACTCTGCTGAGGCACGTTGTGCGCCAGGACAAACGGCATGCTGGCTTCATGCAGCGTGGTCAGAACCGCGCTGTTATCCGCATCGGCCACGGTCAGCACCAGGCCCGCCACGCGCTGGCGCAGCATGTGTTCGACGATCGCCGCTTCACGCTCTGGCTGATAATCACTGGTTGCCACCAGCAAACCGTATCCAGCCGCACGCGCCTGACGTTCCATCGCCTGTAACTGGCGTGAGAAGATCGGGTTGAGCAGTGAAGGCAACAGCACACCCAGCGTGGTAGAACTTTGCGTACGCAGCTGACGTGCAATGTGATTGGGGCGAAATCCGAGTTGCTCTGATGCCGCCAACACCTTTTCCAGCGTGTCAGGCCGCAACAGATGGGGATCAGAAAATGCGCGTGCGGCGGTAGCGCGAGAAACGCCAGCCAGCTTTGCCACACTGATTAAATCGGACATGTTCGCCTCGTGAATGAGCAATGAGATCGATCTCATTGGCGCTTAAAGTAGCGGCGAACTGTGACAGCAACATCGCGGGGAGATGACGAAAAAATGACAGCAGCGCGAACTGCTGCCAGGCAGGAATTACAACATCAGGAAGGCGTAACCTTCGTTTTGCAGCGAGGCAACTGTGGTGCCACTGGAGAGCGTATGAGTGACGCGCGTATCGATCCAGTCACGCTGTAGCTGATGGAACGCCACCGATTGATCGCAGATCGTGACCTTCACTCCCGCCTGCTTCAACTCATCGATCAATTTCAGGTTCGGGTTATCTGTGCCGTAAGCTTTGCGGAATTGTTCGTTATTCAGCGCGGCAGGCACGGCATCGCTGTTGATTGACACCACGAAATTCAGCTGATTTAGCGGCACTCCGGCAGCGTAATAAAGGTTGGTGACACGCGCCACGCGTTCCAGTCCGAGGTTAGGTTGACGGACATCCCCTTCCGTGCGGTTGATCTGAAAAACGACCTTATTGCTCAGGCCTGGCGTATTCGCGGGATTGTAATCCGGCGTATTCACAAAATGGATTTTGCCGTAGCCCGCGATGGCTGGCGTGCTCCAGAAGTCCGCTGGCTCGCTTTTGTTGTCAGCAAACTTGCTGCTGACCTTATCCACCAGCTCTGGAAGCTGTAACACATTACCGCCCACGAAACCCGCCAGTGCGGCGATAACAATATAGGACGCTGGACGCATTTCACTTCTCCTCGATAGAAGACCCTAAGCCCAATTACATTTGCAGGAAGGCATAACCCTGATTTTCCAGCGTCGACACCGTGGTCGGACTGGACAACGCATGAATAACCGATTGATCGATCCACTCTTTCGGGAAGTGATGGAACGCCACTGACTGATCGCACACCGACACTTTGACGCCTAATTTGTTGAGTTCGCCGATCAGCGCCAGATTGGGGTTGTCAGCTTTATAAAATTGCTGGAAATGCGCGTTATCCAGCATGGCAGGCGTGGCATCACCGGTCACAGAGACAACAAAGTGCAGCTGATCGGCAGGCACGCCTGATGCGATGTAGAGGTTAACTACGCGGGCGACGCGCTCCAGCCCAAGATTAGGCCGCTTCATGTCCCCTTCGCTTTTGGTGATTTGAAACACCACTTTGTTGCTCAGCCCGACTACCGGTTTAAAGGCGGCATCAGATTCGTAATGGATTTTGCCGTAACCATCGACAGCAGGCGTGCTCCAGAAACCTTCAGGATCGGTTGGCTCGGCAGAAAAATGGCTCACCACTCGCTGATAAATATCATCACTTTTGCTGACGGTGGCGCCAACAAACCCACCCACGATCGCAATCAGGGCGTAAGAGACAACAGAACGCATAATAACTCTCCGGCATGCACTGCGCTAATTCACAGTCCGTTTGAATAAAGTGCCTTATCTATATCACAGCGTGAGCAGGGCAAAAGTCCTGTAGTTTTGGCCTATCCGGGATTTTCATTGCGGAAATGATAATTAGTCAGGCTAATTGAATAATGCTTTCGATTGAGCTGAAGAGATGCCTAAAAAAATAACTGGCTTGAATCGACTGTCAGCTATTTAGTTTTTATCAAGCCAGGGGAGCTGAAAATATGACCATACTTAACTAAAATTTCGGCGACCCTATAAAAAATCACCATTAAAATCACTGATGGATAAAACAGGCCAGTTCACTGTTTTGACGTTTGTTTTTCAGAGTAAACCTGGAAAATTTCATGCCAGATTCAATTATTTTGAGCAACTTTACGTAACTTTAACTTCTGAACCTGTAAAAGCGCTAACCTGGTCGTGGCGGACTATTCAATTTTTTGCTGCAATCAGCGCCCGCTGTAGCCATTTTTTCATTTTAAGTCTGTGTCGCTTCTTCATTTGCTTGTTACCACGCGCTGGTTAAGATAGAAGCGCTGCGTCAAAGGAAAGTACGCGCAGAACATTTGAACGACTTACCTGTCCAATTGCAGGTGACTTTTACAGGATCAAGGCATGTTTAACCGGTTGAAAAAATCAGTGCTGGCGGCCCTTATTCCTACGCTGCTGCTGACGCCCGCACTCTCCGTGCACGCGGACGTGAGTGATAATCTGCCCGATATGGGAACCACAGCGGGTTCAACGCTATCCATTAATCAGGAATTACAAATTGGCGACTTCTACGTGCGCCAACTGCGCGCCAGTGCGCCGCTGATTAACGATCCGCTATTAAATCAATACATCAATGAGTTAGGGCAGCGCCTGGTGGCGCATGCCAATTCGGTGCGCACGCCGTTTCACTTCTTTCTCATTCAGAATGACGAACTGAACGCTTTCGCCTTTTTCGGCGGCAACGTAGTGCTGCATTCATCATTGTTCCGCTACACCGACAATGAAAGCCAACTGGCGTCGGTGATGGCGCACGAAATTTCTCACGTCACTCAACGCCATCTGGCACGTGCGATGGAAGAGCAGAAGCGTAATGCGCCACTCACCTGGGTGGGCGCGTTGGGGTCGATTCTGCTCGCCATTGCCAGCCCACAAGCCGGGATGGCGGCGTTAACCGGTACGTTGGCGGGTACGCAACAGGGTATGATCAGCTTCACTCAGGCCAATGAGCAAGAGGCTGACCGCATCGGGATTCAGGTGCTGCAACGTGCAGGTTTCGATCCGCAGGCGATGCCAGCTTTCCTGCAGAAGCTCGCCGATCAAAGCCGCTTCTCCTCCAAACCACCGGAAATTTTACTGACGCACCCCTTACCGGATAGCCGTTTGGCCGATGCGCGTAACCGTGCCAACCAGATGCGCCCGGTGGTGGTGCAGTCATCGGAAGGCTTCTACATGGCGAAAGTGCGCTCGTTGGGTATGTACGCTACTGGCCGTAATCAGCTGACCGATGAGCTGTTAAATGAATACGCCAAAGGCAACTCACGTGAGCAAATGGCATCGCAATACGGTAAAGCGGTGCAGTTCCTGCAGGCGAAAAGCTTCGACAGTGCGAAAAAAATCATCACCCCGATGCTGGCGAAACAGCCGGATAACGTCTGGTTGCTGGATATCATGACGGATATCGACATCGGTCTGAACCAGCCGCAGCAGGCGATCAACATGCTAACCAGTGCCAAAGGAAGCAGCACCAATCCGGTGCTGCAGCTCAACCTCGCTAACGCTTATGTCGAGGCGAAACAGCCCGCTAACGCCACGCGCATCCTCAATCGTTATACCTTTGCCCATCCCGATGACGTCAATGCCTGGGATTTACTGGCACAAGCCTCGGCAGCACAAGGATTACGGGATGAGGAGTTGTCGGCACGAGCGGAAGGATTAGCACTCAATGGCCAGCTCGATCAGGCGATCACCACCCTGAGCAGTGCCAGCGCCCAGGTGCCGCTCGGCAGCCTGAAACAGGCACGTTACGATGCTCGCATCGATCAGTTCCGCGAACTGCAAAAGCGGTTCCGTCAGTATCAGAAAGGATAAAAATAATGGTGAGCATTTATCACAACCCGCGTTGCAGCAAGAGCCGCGAAACCCTGGCGCTGTTGCAGGATAAAGGCATTGAAACTGATGTGGTGCTGTATCTTGAAACACCGCCTGACGTGCAGGCGCTAAAAAAACTGCTGCAACAGTTAGGCATGAGTAGTGCGCGCGATCTGATGCGCCGCAAAGAAGATCTTTATAAAGAGTTAAATCTGGCAGACAGCCAGTTGAGTGAAGATCAACTGCTGCAGGCGATGGTTGAGCATCCGAAACTGATCGAACGCCCCATCGTGATCAACGGTGATCAGGCACGAATTGGCCGTCCACCGGAAGCGGTGCTGGAGATTGTTTAAAGCCCCAGCGCTTCTTTGACAAAAGGAATGGTGAGCTTGCGCTGTGCGCTAATAGAGGCGCGATCTAACCGATCAAGCGTATCAAACAGCGTGCGCATTTCGCGGTCGAGGCGTTTCAGCAGGAAGCGCCCGACATCTTCCGGTAACTCAAAACCACGCAGCCCTGCTCGCATTTGCATCGCCTGGAGTTTGTCTTCATCTGACAATGGCTGCAAACGATAGATTTGTCCCCAGTCGAGACGGGAAGCTAAGTCCGGCAGGCCAAGATTGAGCTGACGCGGTGGACGATCGCCGGTGATCAGCAAACGCGTTTTGCCGATTTCCAGAATACGGTTATAGAGATCGAAGATCGCCATCTCCCACTCGGCATCACCGGCAATGCATTCGATATTATCAATGCAGACCAGTGCCAGGTTCTCCATGCCGTCCAACACTTCCGGCACAAACCAGGTGCGTTTATCCAGCGGAACATATCCCACCGCTTCACCACGGGCCGACATCTCAGCACAGGCTGCATGCAGTAAGTGACTACGGCCGCCGCCTTCACGTGACCAAAAATAGAGATAGCTGCCGTGTTGCTGAGAGAGTGCGCCTTGCAGCGCCGCCAACAGAGACGGATTTTCCCCCGGCCAGAAACTGGCAAAGGTTTCATCATCGGGTAAATAGAGTGGCAGTGAAAGCTGTGCCGGCGTGTTCAGAAGTACCTCAACGGATGAGCAGGCAGAAAACGGCGCAAGTTTATCACGATCCTTGCAAGAGATGAACCAGGCTTCCCTGCCCGGCAAAGCGCATTAACTTTCGCGCTTTTCTTCAGCATCCAGTACCACTTCCTCGGGCCGTAACAGATTGATTACGCGGAAAATCAGTGCCAACGCGACGCCAACGATGGTGGCCAGCGCCATGCCTTTCAGTTCTGCAGCGCCGATATGCACTTTCGCGCCGCTGACGCCGATGATCAGGATCACCGAGGTCAGGATCAGATTCTGCGCTTTGTTGTAATCCACTTTAGATTCAATCAATACGCGAATACCGGAAGCCCCGATCACTCCGTACAACAGCAGAGAAACGCCCCCCATGACCGGCACCGGGATCGCCTGAATTGCGGCCGCCAGTTTACCTACGCAAGAGAGCAGAATCGCGAAGATCGCCGCCCCGCCAATCACCCAGGTGCTGTATACGCGGGTAATCGCCATCACGCCGATGTTCTCACCGTAAGTGGTGTTTGGCGTGGAACCGAAGAAACCGGAGATCATGGTGGACAAGCCGTTAGCAAACATCGAGCGATGCAGGCCGGGATCGCGAATCAGATCTTTTTTCACGATATTGGCGGTAACGACTAAGTGGCCAACGTGCTCAGCGATCACCACCAGCGCCGCAGGCAGGATGGTCAACATCGCGGCCCATTCGAAGCGCGGCGTGTAGAAGGTTGGCAGTGCAAACCACGGCGCATCAGCCACCGATTGCCAGTTTACGATGCCCATAAAGGAGGAGAGCGCGTAGCCAGCCAGTACGCCGATCAGAATCGGGATAATGGCGAGGAAACCGCGGAACAGCACCGAACCAAACACCGTGACCGCCAGTGTCACCATCGAAATGATGATGGTTTTGCTGTCTGGCGAGGTGCCATCGGCTGGCAACAGACCGGCCATATTGGCTGCCACGCCCGCCAGTTCCAGACCGATCACCGCAACGATTGCGCCCATCGCGGCCGGTGGGAACATCACATCCAGCCAGCCGGTACCGGCTTTTTTGACGATCAGCGCCACTACACAGAACAGGAAACCGCAAAGAATAAAGCCGCCCAGCGCCACTTCATAACCCAGCGGCAACAGCAGCAGCACCGGTGAAATAAAGGCAAAGCTCGAACCCAGATACGCCGGGATTTTTCCTTTACAGATAAACAGATACAGCAGCGTACCAACGCCGTTAAACAGCAATACGGTGGCCGGGTTGATGTGGAACAGAATCGGCACCAGCACCGTGGCGCCAAACATGGCGAACAGGTGTTGTAAGCTGAGTGGAATGGTTTGCAGCAGCGGTGGACGTTCGTCTACCCCGATCGCGCGTCTTGTCATTATCTCTCTATCCCCATTAGTCGTTATGAATGCTGTTTGTTCAGGCCGCGCCATCAGGGAGCCGCGCAATTCATTACGCAATATTCCAACACGCTAAGTGCCATGTCGGGAAAAAGAGCGCGATAAATCGCGCCGCTACCAAAGGTGCTGGTGTTTATGCGGCACTGAACTAAAGGGCATTACTTGAGTTGTTGTGTTTTTGCCAAAAAAAAGCCGACTCTCTGGCCGGCTGGATGCTTTATTTATTTCGTTCCGAAGATCTTATCGCCGGCATCGCCGAGACCTGGAATGATATAGCCCTTCTCGTTCAATCCCTGATCGATTGACGCGGTGTAGAGCTCAACGTCTGGATGCGCTTTCTCCAGCGCCGCAATCCCTTCTGGTGCCGCCACCAGCACCAGTACTTTGATGCTGTTGCAGCCCGCTTTTTTCAGCAGGTCGATAGTGGCGATCATCGAACCACCGGTTGCCAGCATCGGGTCAACGACCAGTGCTAAACGCTCTTCGATATTGGACACCAGTTTCTGGAAGTACGGCACCGGCTCCAGCGTCTCTTCATCACGATAGACACCGACGACACTGATGCGCGCGCTTGGCACGTGCTCCAGCACACCTTCCATCATGCCTAGGCCCGCACGCAGAATCGGCACCACGGTGATTTTTTTGCCTTTGATTTGATCGACGTCAACCGGGCCGTTCCAGCCTTCGATGGTGACGCGCTCCGTGGCCAGATCGGCAGTGGCTTCATAAGTCAGCAGGCTGCCGACTTCTGAGGCCAGCTCGCGGAAGCGTTTGGTGCTGATATCATGCTCACGCATCAGGCCCAGTTTATGTTTGACCAGCGGGTGTTTGACTTCCACGATCTTCATGATTGTTCTCCCGGAATTGAGTTGAGCTAAAAAAAAATCGCCGGATTATACCGCCTTTTTGCCGCTGCGCCACTTGTCATTGGTCAATGGCTTAGCGCGATTCGCGTGATCTTAAGGATTGGCGAAAAATCAGCACTGTGCAAAGCGGCGTGAGATGGCACTCGCAAACGTTTGCCTGCGCTGATAGAATTAGCGCGCTTAATTTTTGCCACCAACCGCAATTCGCGTGGGGATTCCGCAGTGACCGACAAAACCTCTCTCAGCTACAAAGACGCCGGTGTTGATATCGATGCTGGTAACGATCTGGTTGACCGTATTAAAGGCGTAGTAAAGAAAACTCGCCGCCCGGAAGTGATGGGTGGGCTGGGTGGCTTTGGCGCGCTCTGTGCGCTGCCGCAGAAATACCGCGAGCCTGTGCTGGTCTCCGGAACCGATGGCGTCGGCACCAAGCTGCGTCTGGCGATGGATCTCAAACGTCATGACAGCATCGGCATCGATCTGGTTGCGATGTGTGTGAACGACCTGATTGTACAAGGCGCTGAGCCGCTGTTCTTCCTCGACTACTACGCAACCGGCAAACTGGACGTGGATACCGCTTCAGCGGTGATCACCGGTATCGCTGAAGGTTGCCTGCAGTCGGGTTGTGCGCTGGTCGGCGGTGAAACCGCTGAGATGCCAGGCATGTACCACGGTGAAGACTACGACGTGGCCGGTTTCTGCGTCGGCGTGGTGGAAAAATCAGAAATCATTGACGGTTCGAAAGTGCAGGACGGCGACGTGCTGATCGCACTGGGTTCAAGCGGCCCGCATTCGAACGGTTATTCGCTGGTGCGTAAGATTCTGGAAGTCAGCCAGACTGATCCAGAAACCAAACAGCTGGATGGCAAACCACTGGCCGATCACCTGCTGGCACCGACTCGTATCTACGTGAAAAACATCCTTAGCCTGATCGAGCAGGTGGATGTGCACGCGATTTCTCACCTGACCGGTGGCGGCTTCTGGGAGAACATCCCACGCGTGTTGCCAGACAATACTCAGGCGGTGATTGACGAGAAGAGCTGGCAGTGGCCGTCCGTGTTCAGCTGGTTACAGCAGGCCGGTAACGTCAGCCGTCATGAAATGTATCGTACCTTTAACTGCGGCGTGGGCATGATCATCGCGCTGAGCCCGGCCGATGCCGATAAAGCGGTACAGCTGATGACCGACGCTGGCGAACAGGCGTGGAAAATCGGTGTGATTAAAGCCTCTGACTCAGAAGAGCGAGTGGTTATTAATCCATGAAAAAACTGGTTGTACTGATCTCCGGTAACGGAAGCAATCTTCAGTCCATCCTCGACGCCTGCGCAAGCGGGCGTATTAACGGCAGCGTCGCTGCCGTTTTCAGTAATAAAGCCTCGGCATTTGGTTTGACGCGTGCGCAGGAAGCCAGCGTGCCGGGCCATAGCCTCGCCGCCAGTGACTTTGCCGACCGCGATGCGTTTGACCGCCAACTGATGCAGGAAATCGATGCCTATGCGCCGGATTTGGTGGTGCTGGCCGGTTACATGCGCATTCTCAGTCAGGCGTTTGTCGCGCATTATCACGACCGGTTGCTGAACATCCATCCGTCGCTACTGCCGAAATATCCCGGACTGCATACCCATCGTCAGGCGCTAGAGAATGGCGATGAGGAACACGGCACGTCGGTGCACTTTGTTACTGACGAACTGGATGGCGGACCGGTGATTTTGCAGGCGCGCGTTCCGGTATTTGCTGAAGATGATGAAGAAGAGATCACCTCACGTGTACAGCATCAGGAGCATGCGATTTATCCGCTGGTGATCGGCTGGTTTGTCGATGGTCGTTTGCAGATGCGCGATGGAAAAGCCTGGCTGGATGGGCAACCGTTGCCACCTCAGGGTTACGCACACGACTGATTTTCACCTTATTCAGCCGCTTGCAGACACGTTGCCCCGCTTAATTCACCCCAGTCACTGGCTGATGTCAGCGCCTGGGGCTGCTAAAACCTGTTGCCTTTCTGCGCCCTGAAAACGTAGCGCACGTTGCCTATCCCTTAACCAAATCTACCCGTAATGTAATCTTCGGTTTTGCGCGCTTTTGGCGAGGTGAAGATGCGGTCGGTTTCATCAAACTCCACCAGTTGTCCGTTATGCATAAACGCCGTGTAATCTGACACGCGCGCCGCCTGCTGCATGTTGTGCGTCACCAGCACCAGCGTGAAATGCTGCTTTAACGTGGTCATCAACTCTTCGATCACTAGCGTGGAAATCGGATCGAGCGCCGACGTCGGCTCATCCAGCAGCAATACTTCCGGCTCAATGGCAATGGCACGCGCAATCACCAGACGCTGCTGCTGACCGCTGGAGAGCGTCAACGCATTCTGTGCCAGCTGATCTTTCACTTCACTCCACAGTGCCGCTGCACGCAGTGCACGTTCACAAGCTTCGTTCAGAACGCGACGATCGCGTACCCCTTGCAGCCGCAAACCGTACACCACGTTCTCGTATATCGATTTCGGGAATGGATTCGGGCGCTGAAATACCATGCCAATCCGGCGACGCAACGCAGGCAGATCCTGATTCGCCTGCATCACCGCATGCTGATCGAGCAGGATTTCACCTTCTATGCGGCAGCGATCAATCACATCGTTCATACGATTAAAGCAGCGCAGCAGCGTTGACTTGCCACAACCGGACGGACCAATCAGCGCTGTGATGCGGTTTTTCGGGATGTGCAGATCGATATTGTTCAGCGCCTGGCGCTCACCGTACCACAGCGACAGTTGGTTAACGGTTAACGCGATGTCGTAATCGGGCGTCATCTAAAAACCTTTCTAGTGCGTCATGAGGCGGTAACGCTCGCGCAGCCGATGCCGCAGCGCCATCGCCAACAGATTGAGCGACAGGATGATCACCACCAGCAGCAAGGCGGTGGCGTAAACCAGCGGTCGATCAGCGTCGATATTCGGACTCTGGAAGGCCAAATCGTAAATCTGAAAACCGAGGTGCATAAATTTGCGGTCGAGGTGCAAATAGGGGAAAACCGCATCCACCGGTAACTCCGGGGCCATTTTCACCACGCCCACCAGCATCAGCGGGGCGGTTTCCCCTGCTGCACGCGCTACAGCCAGAATCAGGCCGGTGAGCATCGCCGGGACCGCCAGCGGTAACACCACGCGCCACAGCGTTTCCGCCTGAGTGGCACCCAGCGCCAGCGAGCCCTGGCGCAGATTATCCGGGATGCGTGACAGCCCCTCTTCGGTGGCGACAATCACCACGGGCAATGTCAGCAGCGCCAGCGTCAACGCCGCCCATAGCAGGCCCGGCGTGCCATAGGTCGGATTCGGCAACGCGCGCGAGAAAAACAGCTGATCAATCGTGCCGCCGATCAACCAGACAAAGAAGCCCAGACCAAACACGCCATACACAATCGACGGCACACCGGCGAGATTCACCACCGCGATGCGCACCAGCCGCGTTAACGCATGACGTCCGGCATATTCGTGCAGCCACACCGCCGCCACCACCCCCAGCGGCATCACGATGATCGACATCAGCAACACCATCAGCACGGTGCCAAAAATCGCCGGGAACGCCCCGCTCTCGCCGCCGCCTGATGTCGTGGAATCGCTGACAAACTGCCAGATTTGACTGAAGAAGTGCTGTACTTTCTGCCTAAACGACATCGCATTCGGATACCAGGCATCCACCACCTGCGCCAGCGGAATGATATGATCCTGCCCCTGCACATCGCGCAGCACCAACGTGTCGCGTTCGCTCTCATGTTGCAGATGGGTCAGTTGTTGCGCTAGTGCGCTAAAGCGCCGTTGCAGCGCCACGCTGTTGGCATCGAATTCCGATTGATCCTGCAGGGTGAACGTGCCGCGCTGACGTTGCTCATCAACTTGCTGCTGCAGGCTTTCCAGCTGTGCATTGAGGCGCGCCATTTGCACACGACGAATGTGGCTGGCCTGACGTAGCTGCTCATGGACTTGCGCCAACCGCTGATGCAGCAGCGCATCACGATCGCGCGCGGTCAGCACTTCATTGTCTTCCCGCAGTTCAATCAGCCAACCGTAAGCGTTGCCGCCGCTGCGGCGCTGTAAAACCACCGCATCTGCCGGGCGACGCGTTTTCGCCGCGCCCTGGCTATACAGCACACGGAAATCCGGTGCGGCAAAATCGCGATTGCCCGTTTTCACCACATAGCGCCACTGCTCGCCCTGCGGCTGTTTGTGCAGCGTTTCGCCCAGCACCATCACCGCCGAACCTTCCGGCGGCTGGAACAGATATTGATCCACTGGCTGCGGCCAGAAGGCGCGCATGCCCTGCCACCCCAGCAGGCCAATCAGCAAGGTAAACGCCAGTAAGCACACGGCCACCGCACCGGCAGTCAGCCAGCGCCAGCGATCGTTTTGACGCATCGCTTTCATCCCTGTCCCTCATGCTGGCTGTAGCGCTGGCGCAGACGCTGACGAATCAACTCCGCAACGGTGTTGATCACTAAAGTGAATATCAGTAACAACAGCGCACTCAGGAACAGAATTCGGTAATGCGCACTGCCCGCTGCCGCTTCCGGCATCTCAATGGCGATGTTAGCCGAAAGTGCACGTAATCCGGCAAACAAGCCACCTTCGCTGACCGGCGTGTTGCCGGTGGCCATCAGCACAATCATGGTTTCCCCTACTGCGCGGCCAAAGCCAATCATCAAAGCGGCAAATATCCCCGCCGAAGCGCCCGGCAATACCACGCGCGTCAAGGTTTGCCACGGCGTAGCGCCCAGCGCCAGCGAACCTTGCCCCAGCGCGCCCGGCACGCTGAATAAAGCATCTTCTGATAAGGTGAAAATCAACGGCACCAATGCAAAGCCCATCGCCAGCGCCGCGACCAATAAGTTGCGTTGTTCATAATGCGCCAACCGCTCGCCGATATCCGGCCACAACTGCGTGGGCAGCCACAGCGTCAGGAGTGTGACGGCCAGCAATACCGGCAGCAGCAGAATCACCTCGAAACCTGGGCGTCGCCAACGCGCTGGCAAATGCGGACTGAGCACGCCGCACAGCAATAAAGTCACCGCCAGCACCAGCGGTAGCAGCAACACGCCGACCAGCGCAGTACTCACGTGCGGTGCCAGCCAGACGCCGGCAATCAAGCCAATCACCACGCTTGGCAACGCGCCCATCATTTCAATGCCCGGCTTCACCCAGCGGCGTAATCCCGGAGACATAAACCATGCGGTGTACATTGCCGCCGCCAGAGCCAGCGGCGTGGCAAACAGCAGCGCCAGCGAGGCGGCTTTGAGTGTACCCAGCACCATCGGTATCAGACTGAATTTGGCCTGATAGCTGTCGCCAGCCGCAGTGGATTGCCATACCCAATCCGGCTGCGGATAGTTCTCGTACCAGATTTTTTGCCACAGATTGCGCCAGGTGAAATCGGGCCACGGATTATCCAGCGCAAACTGTTGCCACTGACCTTCCCGCTCCACAATCAGCGCATCACCGCGGGGTGAAAAGGCCAGCGCCTGGATGCCCGGTGCCAGCTGACGCGTCAAAATCGGCCCCTGCTGCTTACTGGCGAACAGTTTGATTTCCCCCGCAGCATTAAAGGTGGCAAACACACGACGCTGCGCCTCAGGCACAACCTTCAGCGCATCCTGGCTGTGATCAAAGGTATGAATTTCCTGCAACCGCGGCCCTTTATCGCCTGCGATGGCAAACCATTGCTTGACCCCCTGGGTATCCTGAATCAGCAGCGTGCGCCCCCCGGTGAGGATATGCAGGCTTTGCGGACGCTGGTTAAGGGTCTGCGTTTCGCGCAGCTGAGCGCCTTCTGGCGTGATTTGCCATACACGCAGCAAACGCCCTTCGCTGGCGTACAGCAATGTGCCATCGGGGGATAACAGCAAATGCTCGGCTTGCTGCTGTGGCAGCAAAATCTGATTAACGGTTTGCTGGTTCTCCAGCGTCATTACGCTGATGCCTGCCGGCGTTTGGGCGGCAATCCGCCATTGGTGATCGCTTAGCGAGGTGAGCGCCATGGTGGTGACCGCGCCTTGCGCCAGATGCAGCGGACGATCGCCAAACGGGAAGAACCATTGACCGTGGTTTTCGTGGATCAGCGGTTGCATCAGCAGCAGTGCGCCCTGCATATTGAGCAATACGCTATTGCTATTGCTGCTGTTGACCGCCGCATCAGGGTGCTGTTGCAGCACCAGCGCCTCAGCGGCGGGCTGCCCATCGAGTGGAATAAAGCGCGCCTCGTTGCGGCTGATGCGCCAGCCGAGATGCCCATCGCTGCCCATCGCCAGTACCTGGGCTTTATCCCAAAGCTGCATATTGGTGGTGGCTTGCATGCCCGGCGCGCTGAAAAGGGGTAACACCACCCAGATCAGCCAGAAGAATAGCAGCAGCATCAGCAGCAAAATGCCCACGCCGCAGCCTGTCACTACGCGACGAACAAACTGATCGACGGCACGACGACGGCGGTCGCTGAAATGGACAGGGATACGATTTATGCTCATGCAGGCCAGGTTACAGGTGAAAACACGTCGCTATGTTGCCCGTAGCTGATTGATAAGACAACCTTTGGCGTTGGACAAGCTTGCCATACTCTCGCCATAATGGTGACGGACACTGAGCGGAGGCGCATTTTTGCGATTTTCCCGCCGGACAATCCGTCCAGCAACAGCCTCACGGAGTCAGAATGGGTCAGGAAAAGCTGTATATAGAAAAAGAAATAAGCTGGTTAAGCTTCAACGAACGTGTATTACAGGAAGCAGCGGACAAAACGAACCCGCTAATCGAGCGCATGCGCTTCCTGGGAATCTATTCCAACAATCTCGAAGAGTTCTATAAAGTGCGCTTCGCCGATCTGAAACGTCGCATTCTGATTGGTGAA
Source organism: Pantoea sp. GL120224-02 (assembly GCF_900215395.1). Lineage (NCBI taxonomy): Bacteria > Pseudomonadati > Pseudomonadota > Gammaproteobacteria > Enterobacterales > Erwiniaceae > Pantoea > Pantoea sp. GL120224-02. Next base: position 96,662 of record NZ_OBEC01000007.1, read on the forward strand.
GAACAGGGCACCCCAACGACCCTTCGTCATATCCTGAAAAAAATTCAGCTGCGGGTGCAGAAATCGGATCAGGAATTCGATGCGCTGTACAACGACCTGCTGCTGGAGATGGCACGTAATCAGATCTTCCTGATTAACGAACGCCAGCTGTCGCCGAATCAGCAAGAGTGGCTGCGCTATTACTTCAAACATCAATTACGCCAGCACGTCACGCCGATTCTGATTAACCACGACACCGATCTGATTGAGTTCCTCAAAGACGACTACACCTATCTGGCGGTTGAGATTATTCGCGGCGACGATATTCGTTACGCGCTGCTGGAAATCCCTTCTGACAAGGTCCCACGTTTCGTCAATTTACCCGCTGAATCACCGCGTCGTCGCAAGCCGATGATCCTGCTGGATAATATCCTGCGCTATTGCCTGGATGAGATTTTCAAAGGCTTCTTCGATTACGATGCGCTGAATGCTTATTCGATGAAGATGACGCGCGATGCTGAATATGACCTCGTTACCGAGATGGAATCAAGCCTGCTGGAACTGATGTCCTCCAGCCTGAAGCAGCGTCTTAACGCAGAACCGGTGCGCTTTGTGTATCAGCGTGATATGCCGGATGCGATGGTGGAAATGCTGCGCCATAAGCTGTCGATTTCGAACTACGATTCGATTGTGCCGGGCGGCCGTTACCACAACTTTAAAGACTTTATTGGCTTCCCGAACGTCGGCAAAGCCAATCTGGAAAACCGTCCGCTGCCGCAAATCCGTCACATCGGCTTTGATGGCTTCCGTAACGGTTTCGATGCCATCCGTAATCGCGATGTGCTGCTCTACTATCCGTATCACACCTTTGAGCACGTGCTGGAGCTGTTGCGTCAGGCATCGTTCGACCCAAGCGTGCTGGCGATTAAGATCAACATTTATCGTGTCGCTAAAAACTCACGCATCATGGATGCGATGATCCACGCGGCGTACAACGGTAAAAAAGTGACTGTGGTGGTGGAGCTGCAGGCGCGTTTTGATGAAGAAGCCAATATTCGTTGGGCAAAACGCCTGACCGAAGCGGGCGTGCACGTGATCTTCTCCGCGCCGGGTCTGAAAATTCACGCCAAACTGTTCCTGATTTCACGTCGTGAAGGCGATGAGATTGTGCGTTATGCGCATATCGGCACCGGTAACTTCAACGAAAAAACCGCACGCATTTATACTGACTATTCATTGCTGACCGCCGATGCGCGCATCACCAATGAAGTGCGCCGCGTGTTCAACTTTATTGAGAACCCGTATCGTCCGGTGACGTTCGAACACTTACTGGTGTCGCCGCAGAACTCGCGCGACATGCTGTATAAGTTGATCGATGCCGAGATCGCCAATGCCCAGCAGAAAAAACCGGCGGGCATTACGCTGAAAATCAACAACCTCGTCGATAACGGCCTGGTAGATCGCCTCTATGCCGCGTCATCTGCGGGCGTGAAGATCAATTTACTGGTGCGCGGCATGTGTTCTCTGATCCCTGATTTACCGGGCATCAGCGAAAATATTCGTATTACCAGCATCGTTGACCGTTATCTTGAGCATGACCGCGTCTATATTTTTGAGAGCGACGGCGAGAAAAAGGTTTATCTCTCTTCCGCAGACTGGATGACGCGTAATATCGATCACCGTATTGAGGTGGCCGTGGCGATCCTTGATCCCCGCGTGAAGCAGCGCATTCTGGATATCATTGCCATTCTGTTGAGTGATACCGTGAAAGCGCGCATCGTGGACAAAGAACTGAGTAACCGTTATGTTCCGCGCGGCAATCGCAAGAAGGTGCGCTCGCAGCTGGCGATTTACGATTACATCAAGAAACTGGAACAACCCGAATAACGCCTATGCCAATTTCCCATAAAAGTACGCCGAAACCGCAGGAATTTGCTGCCATCGATCTGGGCTCAAACAGTTTCCACATGGTCATTGCCCGTGTGGTCGATGGCGCCATGCAAGTGTTGGGGCGTTTGAAACAGCGCGTGCATCTGGCCGATGGGTTAGATGCGCAAAATCGCCTGAGCGATGAGGCGATGGAGCGTGGCCTGAGCTGCCTGGCGCTGTTTGCGGAGCGTTTACAGGGATTCAGCCCGGCAAACGTCACTATCGTCGGTACGCACACGCTGCGTATCGCCACCAATGCCGAAGAGTTCCTGCAGCGCGCCGCAGAGGTGATCCCCTATCCGATCGAGATCATCTCTGGCAACGAAGAAGCGCGTCTGATCTTCATGGGCGTGGAGCACACGCAGCCGGAAAAAGGCCGCAAGCTGGTGATCGATATCGGCGGCGGTTCAACCGAACTGGTGATCGGTGAGGATTTTGAACCGCAGCTGGTGGAAAGCCGCCGCATGGGTTGTGTCAGCTTTGCCAATCTCTATTTCCCGAAAGGGGAAATTTCGCCTGAACACTTCCGTCGCGCGCGTTTGTCCGCGGCGCAGAAGCTGGAAACCATGGCCTGGCAGTATCGTCTGCACGGCTGGCAGTATGCGCTCGGCGCTTCAGGCTCGATCAAAGCGGCCTGCGAAGTGTTGATGGCAATGGGTGAGAAAGAGAAGCTGATCACGCCGGAAACGCTGGAGATGCTGGTCTCTGAGGTGCTGAAGCACAAGTCGTTTAATGCGTTGAGCCTGCCGGGCTTGTCGGAAGAGCGTAAAGCGGTGTTTGTGCCAGGGTTAGCGATTCTGTGTGGCGTATTTGATGCGCTGGCAATTCGCGAACTGCGCCTGTCTGACGGCGCGCTGCGTGAAGGTGTGCTGTATGAGATGGAAGGTCGCTTCCGCCATCAGGATATCCGCAGCCGCACCGCGCAAAGTCTGGCTAACCACTACGCTATCGATAGCGATCAGGCACGCCGCGTGCTGGAAACAACCGAGCAGCTTTATCTGCAGTGGCTGGATCAAAATCCCAAACTGGCAAATCCACAGCTCTCCGCGTTACTGAAATGGGCTGCGCTACTGCATGAAGTGGGATTGACCATCAATCACAGCGGCATGCAGCGCCATTCAGCTTACATCCTGCAGAACTCCAACATGCCTGGTTTTAATCAGGATCAACAGATGCTGTTGGCCATGCTGGTACGCTACCATCGTAAAGCGGTGAAGCAGGATGAGATGCCGCGTTTCACCTTGTTCAAAAAGAAACAGTTCCTGCCGATGGTGTTCCTGTTGCGTCTGGGTACGCTGCTGAATAATCAGCGCCAGGCCACCACCAAGCCGGACTCGCTCAAGCTCAAGGCGGATGACAGCAACTGGACGCTGACTTTCCCGCGTGGCTATCTGAGCCAGAATACGCTGGTACAGTTGGATCTGGAGCGTGAGCAAGCCTACTGGAATGATGTCACCGGCTGGAAACTGACGCTGGAAGAGGAGTAATGCGGGCTGCTGGCCCGCTGTATCACTATGACAACACGTCCCGATAACTATTACGCGGAAAAATACGGTCTGACGCCGACCCACTCCGAAGTGCTGGCTGCACTGCCAAAACTGGAAGTGGGCAAAGCGTTAGATCTCGGCTGCGGCCAGGGCCGTAACAGTCTGTTCCTGAATCAGCACGGTTTTGACGTGACGGCCTGGGACAGCAATCCGGTCAGCCTTGAGCGTCTGAATAGCATTATTCAGGAAGAGAATCTGGAGAACATTCGCACTGAACTGTGCGATCTCAATCAGGTGCGTTTCAACGGCGGCTATCAGTTCGTGCTCTCCACAGTGGTGATGATGTTCCTGCAACCGGAATCCATCCCACAGCTGATTGCCGATATGCAGGCCAGTACGCTGAAATATGGCTATAACCTGATTGTGGCGGCGATGAGCACGGATGATTATCCCAACTCGCAGAACTTCCCGTTTACGTTCAAATCCGGTGAGCTGAGCCATTACTATCGCAACTGGCACATCGTGAAGTACAACGAGGATATCGGTGAACTGCATCGTCGGGATGAAAACGGCGATCGCATCAAATACCGTTTCGCCACGCTACTGGCGCAAAAAGCCAGCTATTGATGACGAGGCCGCGGAGTGCGGCCTCATCTGATTTTGATCAACGCACCCTTAACCGTTACTGCTCATTTTTCACACAGCGATTGACCTGACAATCTAACTGTGACTAAATGTTGCCATCGCCCAGCCGGGCATTTACAGGAACCACCCTGCGTGAACAGCGCCATCCCTGCACGAAGACGTCCCAAAACCGGTACCATGACTCGCATTATTTTGCTGATCAGTTTCTTCATTTTGGTTGGCCGTCTGATTTTCATTATCCCCGGTGCGATTGAGCATCATCAGCAAAAAAAAGCCGCACCTGAGCCGGTCACCACACTGAGCACCAGCGATTCGCGCTAAGGAATTTGCGGGTCATCGTTGCTTGCCGCTTCACATTGCCCGATTGTGACAATGCTGCTTAATGCGCCCTGATTACCCGCAACGCGCTACACTTTGACCTGACTTTACAGACACAAGGGACGCGTTATGTCTGCTCCGTATGCACAACAATTAACTGAAATCCGTCAGCGCATCTTGCATCTGCTCCTCAGCGAGGACGATCTCGTTGATGTGCTGCTGGATAAATCTATCGATCTCAATGCCGCCGAGTTGCGGGAGATCACCGACTGGCGCCATCAGCTGGAAGAAGAGCTGCATCAACTGCACGCAGCTGACTTAGCGGATATCCTCGAAGCGCTACCTGAACAAGAGCGTCTGGCATTATGGCGCCTTGTGCCCTCCGAACAGCGCGGTCGCGTGCTGGTCGAAGCCTCTGAAACCGTCTGGGCCAGCCTGACGGAAGGTATGACTGATCGCGAGATTCTGCACGCTATTGAGCCGCTGGACATCGACGATCAGGTATATCTGGCACGCTATCTGCCGCGCGATTTAACCGGACGTTTACTCACCACGCTGGAGCCAAACCTGCGTGCACGCCTGCTGGAAGTGATCGAGCTTGATCGCGACCGCGTGGGCCAGGTGATGGATTTCAATATTCTGACCGTCCGATCTGACGTGACCCTCGCCACCGTGCAGCGCTTTCTGCGCAAGCGCAAAAGCATGCCGGATGGTACCGATAAAATCTTTATTACTGACGAACAGAATCAGTTGCTGGGTGAGTTAACACTCACCGACATTTTACTCAACAAGCCAAAGACGCTGGTTTCGGATGTGATGAATGCGCGCCCGACCACCTTTCAGCTCGACGACAAAGCCGAAGAAGCAGCCAGTGCCTTTGAGCGTTATAACCTGATCTCTGCCGCCGTTATTGATGCGAAAGGTAAGTTGATTGGCCGTATTACCGTGGAAGACGTGATCGATCTGGTTAACGAAGAGAACGAAAGTAACATTCGTAAGATGGGCGGTATCAGCCAGGGTGAGGACGTGTTCGCGCCGGTGCGCAAAGCGGTGGGTAAACGCTGGGCGTGGCTCGCCATCAATCTGTGTACCGCATTTATCGCTTCTCGCGTAATTGGCCTGTTTGAAGAGACCATTTCTCAACTGGTGGCGCTCGCGGCGCTGATGCCTATCGTTGCCGGGATTGGCGGTAACACAGGTAACCAAACCATCACCATGATTGTGCGTGCGCTGGCGCTGCATCAGGTGGAACCCGGTAACTTCTCCTTCCTGGTGGTACGTGAACTCGGCGTTGCCCTGATTAACGGGCTGTTCTGGGGCGGCATCATGGGAAGCATCACCTGGTTGATGTACGACAATATGCAACTCGGTGGCGTGATGATGCTGGCGATGGTGCTTAACCTGCTGCTGGCGGCGCTCATGGGTGTACTGATTCCGTTGATCATGACCAAGATGAAACGCGACCCAGCGGTAGGCTCCAGCGTGCTGATCACCGCTATCACCGACACCGGCGGTTTCTTTATTTTCCTCGGTCTGGCAACGGTGTTTTTGCTGCACCATTAAATCAAAGACAGTGCGCGTAACGTTGCAGCGCTTGCTGCAAATTGAGTTGCAACGTTGCGTGCGCCAGTTCCCGGATGCCTGGTGTTACGCGGGATGAACCGCGTTGATTTAACCACTCGACCACATCGATAAGGTGCCACAGCGCGGTTTTACCATCATGAATTGGACGTGGAAACTGCGGGGTGTGAGTAAGCATTAACTTCCGCATATTCTGGCGCGATACGCCGATCAACTCGGCGATATCCGTAAGGCCGACCAGATCGGGGGCCGCTTCAATCAGTTCGGCATCGGGTAAAGCCTGAATGACTTCGGCTAAAGCATCGCGAATCGCTTGCTGTGCACTCTCCGCTTCCCGGCAGTACATCAGACTCAATTTACCGGCTACGCCAGTGCCCACCAGCGCATCAGTGCAACCGGCAGCACCGAGTCGCTCCAGGGCTTCGTCATCAGAAACAGCGTCACTCAACTGAAAACGTAACGTGAATTCAAATTCCATTTTTACATCCTTATCGTTTCACTCTTGAGCAGTTATCCACCACTCGCTTTAACATCCTGGCATGATTTTCAGGGCTCTTAGGCGTGCTCCAAATGCAAGTAATACAGAAATCACCGCATCGACACTCTGCTGAATTCTCCGGGCAATACATTTTTCCCCACGCATGATGCCCACCCTGCGCAATTTTCCATCCCTGAACTTCTGCATAACGTAAAACGCTTTCAATCTCTTTGTGCGGGTGTCGCTTCCTTTCTGACATTGCATGCCACCTTATACCTTGAACATTAGGTTGTCAACTGACAACCACCTTCAGTTTTCAGATGCTATGTCATCAGCATTTAAGGCGTGAGAGAACAAGAAGTGTCCTGTGATCCCGGATTTAATTTGAGGTTGGATACCAGCGCACAAAATCGAGCGCACCTGAGTTCAAGCGCATATACACTTAGCGCTATCACTGACCTGAGGGAGAAACAGCATGTTTAAAGTTGATGATTTTGTGCAGTCGAAGACCGGTGGCCCAAAGATGCAGGTCACACGGGTTGAAGGGGAGTTGCTATGGTGTGCACGTATTGACGATCCCATCAAACGTGAGATCGAAGTCAGAGCAGATAGCGTGAATTTGTATCACGAAGAAGGCGATTTCGGCGTGTGCTGATTCTTCCGTTACGCGATAAATAGCGCCGCTACTGGTCAGTGCACCCTGCCATAGCGGCGTAATTTATTGTGTAATGCCTGGTTTTGCTCGCCATGAATGACGCGCTACGCTGCTCGGTGCGGTTAATGACGCCCTTACATTGTTTGGTGCGGTTTTCATAAAGTGCGCATTCATGCGTACCAGGTTAAAGACGCACTCACTGGCTTAAGTGAATGGCATTACGCAATTTTTTGCATGACGTGAACGCAGACAATCACGGATTGTCCTTTTGCAGATTATCTTGCCCAATTCCGCCAATAAACGGCAAGCGCAGTTTTAATGGCGCGAAGTCCAGCCCCAGATTCAATCCCAATACATTCACTTCCAACCCTTCTTACGCACCCAAGGTAACGCCTAACACACCCAGCAAGGACACCTGTAACCCACGCCCCGACGGTGGTAATCCAATGGGATGAAGCAGAGAGCGATAGTCTTTGCCTAACGCATTAGCAGGCAGGTCTAACTTTAATGCAGGTACTTCACGGCCAATGTGCGCCATAAAGGTGTTGCTGTTCGGTCCCGGCCACGCGTGATAGGTCGTTGGCCACGGGTAGGATTTTATCGCCGCTTCGATCTGCGGAATCATCGCTTCTGCTTCCTTGCCGCGATGCTCCACCAGTAAACGCGGTTTCGCGCCGTACCAGTATCCGTCCGGCAGGTTTGCGTTGCGACGCACCTTGTCGCCACTGCCCCAGCTGATCACTTCGTAACGGTTGTACTGCGTCTCTCCCGCGCGTTTGAAAATGATCCACGGATGCACCGCGACAGCGCCCTTCCAGCCATATGTGGGCGCGGCATAGACCTGCACGATGGCCAGATTGGCATATTGATGTGGGTCCGGCGCTAACCCGGCCGAATCCCGTCGCGCCGTCGCCCAGCCACCGCGCTCACTGGTTAACTCACCGGTGCGCGTGGCTTGCGCCAGACTGGCCGCCAGTGAGAGCAGCACAATACAGAGGAAAGAGAGGAGAAAGGCTTTCAATGGCAGCATCGACGGCGTCCTGATGATTAACAATTCACCTGCCATCATGCATTGATAGAGGTGAGTTTGTATTCACTAACTATGCGATAGGGCAAATCGTTCTGAAAACCGATGTTAGTTGGCCACAAAAGAATGGAGTGTATCTCGCAGATGCACACTCTTCGCTGACCCTTGCGTTGCATCAACGTCGCTTATAAAAGACAATTTTTGCTGGATTGAATGCTTGCGAGGACGCTATGCTGTATACCACTAAACGTTATCAGGATGCTGATGGCAAAGTTCCCTATACCGAATGGATAATCAAATTAAGAAAGAAGGATCCTCGCGCCGCAGCAAAGATAGATACTCGAGTGGATCGCGCTGAAAGTGGAAACTTTGGCGACTACCGATTTGAAAGAGAGGGTGTTTGGGAATTAAAAATCGATTATGGCCCCGGTTACCGCGTCTACTACGCACTCGATGGAGATAGGATAATTTTGCTTCTCATTGGGGGAGATAAATCGTCCCAAAAACAAGACTTAGCAAAAGCCGTAAAATTTTGGCGTGAATATCAAATGAGGTAATAGCATGACTATCATCACTCAATCTGTATCAAAGAAAAAAGCAGTCAGTCACGACGATGCGATGGTAGCAGAGCTGCGAGAAAACCCTGATTACGCTGAAATCTACCTGCAAACGGCATTGGAAGATATCTACGAAGAAGGTGGGATAGCTGCCTTTCTGATCGCCCTTCGCCGGGTAGTTGAAGCCCGGGGTGGCATCAGCGAAATCTCTCGTAAGTCCGGGTTGTCGCGTCAGCAGTTGTACAAAACGCTTTCAGAAAAAGGAAATCCAACGCTCACTACCCTAACAGAGATTACCCGTGCAGCGGGCGTGAGGCTCATTCCTCACCTCTAAAAAAAGCCCGCATTTAAGCGGGCTTGATAGGCAATTCAATTAGTAGAAATAATTCCCACTTGATCAGCAATGAAGCAATATAAAAAACAACAGTTGGTTTAACATGATTTGGTAATACTAAGACAAATACCATACTCTGAAATGCAATTACCGCAAGTTGAGCTGGTGCGTGGAGTATTTCAACCATCTGCTCTGCTCTTATTCGGTCGTTAGTATTTTTCCAAAGCCATCATTCAAACTCCGAAAAAATCCCTGATAACTCGACTAAACAGTTGGAAAATCTATTTTCACGCGAATCTGAGCATTGAAATCCATGATTTTCTTTGCGCAATCGATTTTTCCCCACCAACGATCGATCACGTACGCGTTGACTGGATCTCGGTAGTGGTAGAGATTACTCCCAATCTTTTGATCGCTGTTCACAGGAGCCAAGACACAAACCAGACCCAGTGCGTAAATTGCGCTCTGTGGCAGAGTCATCGACTGCTTCTTTAAATCGATGAGAAACTGCTGATGGCCATTGGCTATTTGAACAGAAACACCATATCCATCTGGTAACTCTTCCCCATGAGCAAGATTACAGCGAAATTTCTCGTAAATAATATCCGCAAATCCAATTCCGATTTTCCCTTTGACATCCTTAAAGGGGAAAACTGTTTCCTGCAGATTCAGTCCCCCAAACATTAACTCGATTACATCCAAGTGATCGTTGATGAATCTACGGAATCGAACACCAACCGCCATTTCCTCTGCGTACGTTTTCTTGGCCGTGCCGTCGATAGCGATGCACGCAGACAGAAGAGCCTGGTCCAGTTCATTCCGATCGGCAGCATCGAGAGATTGCTTGATGTGGTCTGAAATTTTCATTATTCATCTCTTAGCCATTCAGCAAAAAATGCTATCAACAATGAGGCTAAAATTACACCAAATTGCCGATAACATTACATTCGGGCCAGCTTCGAATGGTATCGCAATGCCGGCGGTCAAAATGAATGTGTAATGTCATATAAAAGCCATTGATGATGCAGCCACATTCATCAGAAATAATTAATTAACTCTATATAATCAATGCTTTAAAACACACACCAACTCCCACTCAAACATCAATAGAAAATTAAAACGTTTATATAGCAAGGAGTTAATACAAGAAAGAATCTAAACACCATAAGAAATACCTTACCCAGTAAATTCAAAAAGCCGAATTAACCTCCCTCGCGGCAAACGCTACCAATAGCTGCCTCTCCAAGGTGGACAACTCACCCGTGCTACCATCCTGAACACTCTCCACCAGCAGCTCCGCCGCATAAGATGGATTGGCCTGTAAAAGCTCAACCATTATTTCATCGGGACTAAGGTCTTTCATCAATCACTCATAGTTCATGGATGCCCTCAGCCTTAAGAATAGTCTGCTCAGACCACTAAAAATTCGTCCGTTCCAGTAGTACCGCTTGTCAGGACTGACAGAAACAGGTCAGAAGCAGTCATTGCTACTCGTCCGACTCATCAGTCTCGCCGAACAAGAGTTTCCCTATGTGCCAAATCGATCGTCCAACGTTGTGAATGATTTGCTCTCCTTGTCGCAATGGCGAGTCTTCTTCATCGACGCCCGCGAGCTTGATAGCGTCTGTTATCTTTGAGCCAGTAGGGTGTGCATCTCCCACTCGCATATCATAAGCACCGGCAATCTCAGCAAATACTCTCTTGGCTTTGTCGTCTCCAATTTTCTCAGCCAAAATACTTTGGAGTAACTTGTTTGACCCGAGCTTGGCTTTCTCTTGGTGTGTAGAAAGCTTGCGTAGCTCGGTTACGTTGAGCCTGTCCGAGAATACGCGAATGATGTCCTTGGCTAACCTGAGTAGAGACGCTCTGTCTTTGCTTGCAAATCTGGATATTTGCTGCCCTACTTCGGAATCGTCAATATCATGGATAAACAACGATATTTCGTATTTGTGCCTGAAGCCGTCTTCCAAAAGCCTCATGCTTCCAAAAAACATTTCTTCAACCGCATATGTGGATGCCGGTTTCGCCCTCACCTGCGCTCCCAGCAACTCACTTGAAACCTTTCCTTCAGGAGCTACATTATGCCCCGCCCAAACATGCTGCTCCCATGGAGTGAGTCTAGCGATGTCATAAGCATATACGGTGATAAGATCCGAACTGTTTATTCCGAAATGCGTTTTATATCCTGATGTGGAATTTATAGCTCCAGTTTCAGCCGTGTACCACGCCAACTTAAATCCTCGACTATTGAGAAGTTCGTTCACGACGCTGACCCGAAACCATAGCCAGCGGCCTATGTCCTCGTTATCAAGCTCTGCTGATCTCATTCGCGTTCCATCAGTTTCCACGATGAATTGCGGGAGATTCGGATCTGCATCTCCACGAACGCGTAGGCTTTTTGATTGGTGGTCTATCCATTCCTCACGCCAAAACTCCCCCTCTACCCGTACACCTTTATAGCCTCCACGATGCCCCTTTGAACTTTCATGGTCAGTGTTCGAGTCATTCTCAGGGCCCATCACAGGGGCGTCTTCACCCTCATCTACGTCCGTTCGCCAGGCTCGAAACATCGCCCAGCTTCCCCCAAAGACGTCATCAAGCTTGCGAACGATTAGGGTGAATTTACCGTTATCTCTTTCCTCATCGTGAGGCTGCAAATTTGAATATGCGCTGTCCTCAAATACGGGGACATTTTCTACCCGCTGTCGGTAGTATGAAAGACGAAGCGACAGATTTCTGGCCGCTAAATAGTCGAGTAAAAATTCTCGTTTTATTTCTATCTGACGATGGTCGCCATCTTCACTAACTGTCTCGCGAGCTACCACAACGAAATTTTCTTCAGGTCTGACCCAGTTGCCCCCCTCTTTGACCAAGTGCAGCGCGACGACCAAATCAGGGCTCAGTATCCATTTTCTACCACCAACAACAGGTTGCGGGTGTTCATAAACTAGATTGACACCTATTGGCTCTTTATCGTTGTATTGATATTGGTCAATGGACGCATAATATCCATCTTCGTATGCATAAGGCGCGACTGTGTGCCCAATACCTATGTCGCTCCATCCAAGACGTTCCTCAACTAGCTGGCGATGCTCTGACGGGAATGCAACAGAACCACAGCCAAAATATTCACTGACATAGCCTACTTCTTTTAGATCCCCTTTCTTGCTCTCAACTGACGCTCTTAGAGGAACCCACGCCGCGTTAGAAAATACCCTGCGGGTTTCCTTGGTTTGGAGAATCCACTCTTCACTCATGGTCGAATTTCCTTTATTCATGACAGCATGCTGGGATAAAGCAATGGCCTTCGCTTGATGGTCTCCTGCCTGCCTTGGATCGAGTAGTTGTAGCGGAATGAAATCGAGCCCGCAGGAGTAGTGATGGCTACGTACATGCCGTCACGGTCATTCACTTTATTGAGCTTGTCCTTCGGCTTAAGGTTACTGAGCTTAGTATCGATCAGCATGGTTGGGTCAGTTTTCCTCTTAAAAATACCATGCTCATCTTGCGACGCAATTCACCTTTAAAAAATCTATATATCAAGTAATTAATAAAAAAATACTATATTTAGCTGGTTAGTGGCGACATGGTATCGAGCGTAGAACATGGCATCATGGGTCAGATCGTACCATCTACCACGCCATAAACATGGGGGGTGCTCGGCGATGCCAAATATTGCCAGGCTATGCCGGAAAAAAAACAAAAAAACCCGCTTTTAAGCGGGCTTGGTTATGTTCTTCGCTAGTTGCTGTCGAACGCCAAATCATTCCCACTCAATCGTGGCTGGTGGCTTACCTGAGATATCGTAAACCACGCGAGAAATGCCGTTCACTTCGTTGATGATGCGGTTGGAGACACGGCCGAGGAAATCGTACGGCAGGTGCGCCCAGTGCGCGGTCATGAAGTCGATGGTCTCTACTGCACGCAGTGACACAACCCAATCATATTTACGACCGTCGCCCATTACGCCAACAGAGCGTACTGGCAGGAACACGGTGAAGGCCTGGCTGACTTTGTTGTACAGGTCAGCTTTATGCAGTTCTTCGATGAAGATTGCATCGGCACGACGCAGCAGGTCGCAATACTCTTTCTTCACTTCGCCCAGTACACGCACGCCCAAACCTGGACCCGGGAACGGATGGCGATACAGCATGGCGTATGGCAGGCCCAGTTCCAGGCCGATCTTACGCACTTCATCTTTGAACAGCTCTTTCAGCGGCTCAACCAGGCCCATCTTCATCTCTTTCGGCAGACCGCCCACGTTGTGATGCGATTTGATCACGTGTGCCTTGCCGGTAGCAGAAGCAGCAGACTCGATCACGTCTGGATAGATGGTGCCCTGTGCCAGCCATTTCACGTCAGTCAACTTCAGCGCTTCTTCGTCGAACACTTCAACGAATACGCGGCCGATGATCTTACGCTTGGCTTCGGGATCGTTCTCGCCCGCCAGTGCATTGAGGAAACGGTTTTCAGCGGCAACGTGAACGATGTTCAGACCAAAGTGGTCGCCAAACATATCCATCACCTGCTCAGCCTCGTTCAGACGCAGCAAGCCGTTATCCACGAACACACAGGTCAGGCGATCGCCGATAGCGCGGTGCAGCAGCATCGCGGTGACAGAGGAATCCACACCACCTGACAGGCCAAGGATCACTTTATCTTCGCCGACCTGCTCACGAATACGCTCAACCGCATCTTCGATGATCTTGGCTGGCGTCCACAGTGCTTCACAGCCGCAGATATCACGGATGAAACGCTCCAGCATGCGCAGGCCCTGACGGGTATGCGTCACTTCTGGGTGGAACTGCACGCCGTAGAATTTCTTCTCTTCGTTGGCCATGATGGCAAACGGACAGGTTTCGGTGCTGGCAACGGTTTCAAAGCCAGCCGGGATAGCGGTCACTTTGTCACCGTGGCTCATCCACACGTCCAGCAGCGGTTTGCCGGCTGCGCTGATGGCATCTTCGATGTCACGAACCAGCGCGCTCTGGGTCAGCACTTCAACCTGCGCATATCCAAACTCACGCTCGTTGGAGCCTTCAACCTTGCCGCCCAGCTGCATTGCCATGGTCTGCATGCCGTAGCACACGCCCAGCACCGGTACGCCAGCATTGAACACGTATTCTGGTGCACGTGGGCTGTTAAGCTCAGTGGTGCTTTCCGGGCCACCTGACAGGATGATGCCGTTTGGATTGAAGCTACGAATCTGCTCTTCGGTGACATCCCACGCCCAGAGTTCGCAGTAGACGCCCAGCTCACGCACGCGGCGCGCGACCAGCTGCGTATACTGAGAACCAAAATCGAGGATCAAAATGCGATGTTTATGAATATTTTCAGTCGTCATTGAGGCGTTTCCATTGGGATGGACTTAATAATAAAAGCGCCCGGCAGGTGCCGGGCGTTGAATCTTACGGGATTATGAACCCATGCGGTAGTTCGGTGACTCTTTGGTGATGGTCACATCATGCACGTGGCTTTCGTTGATACCTGCGCCACTGATGCGCACGAACTCGGCTTTAGTACGCAGATCGTTGATGGTTGGGCAACCGGTCAGGCCCATGCAAGAGCGCAGACCGCCCATTTGCTGGTGCACGATCTCTTTCAGACGGCCTTTATAAGCGACGCGGCCTTCGATACCTTCTGGCACCAGTTTGTCAGCCGCGTTATCGGTCTGGAAGTAACGGTCAGATGAGCCTTTAGACATCGCGCCCAGTGAACCCATACCACGGTAAGATTTGAACGAACGGCCCTGATACAGCTCGATTTCGCCTGGAGATTCTTCAGTACCCGCCAGCATAGAACCGACCATCACAGCGGCCGCGCCTGCGGCGATCGCTTTGGCGATGTCACCTGAGAAACGGATACCACCATCAGCCACAACCGGGATACCGGTGCCTTCCAGCGCAGCAACCGCATCAGAAACGGCGGTAATCTGTGGTACACCTACGCCAGTCACGATACGCGTGGTGCAGATTGAGCCTGGGCCGATACCCACTTTCACCGCGCTCACGCCCGCTTCTGCCAGTGCCAATGCACCTGCACCAGTCGCCACGTTGCCACCGATGATGTCCAGGTCTGGATACTTCGCACGGGTTTCACGGATACGTTGCAGAACGCCTTCAGAGTGACCGTGAGAAGAGTCGATCAGCAGAACGTCAACGCCCGCAGCAACCAGCGCGTCAACACGCTCTTCGTTACCTGCGCCCGCACCAACCGCAGCACCCACACGCAGACGGCCTTCCGCATCTTTACAGGCGTTAGGTTTACGCTCTGCTTTCTGGAAATCTTTAACGGTAATCATGCCCAGCAGATGGAAGCTATCATCCACAACCAGCGCTTTCTCAACACGTTTTTCGTGCATTTTCTGCAGTACGATGTCGCGCGCTTCACCCTCTTTAACGGTGACCAGACGCTCTTTCGGTGTCATCACTGCGGAAACTGGCAGGCTCAGGTCCGTCACAAAACGCACGTCACGACCGGTAATGATACCGACCAGTTCGTTGTCGGTGTTCACAACCGGATAACCCGCAAAGCCGTTGCGCTCGGTCAGCTCTTGCACTGCCGCCAGCGTGGTGGTTGGCAGAACAGTTTGCGGATCGGTCACTACGCCACTTTCGTGTTTTTTCACTTTGCGAACTTCATCCGCCTGGCGCTCAATCGACATGTTTTTGTGGATAAAGCCCAGACCGCCTTCCTGCGCCAGTGCAATTGCCAGACCGGCTTCGGTCACCGTGTCCATAGCAGCAGACAGCATAGGGATGTTCAGACGGATGTTTTTCGTCAGTTGGGTGCTGAGATCAGCGGTGTTCGGTAAGACAGTGGAGTGAGCTGGAACGAGCAGAACGTCGTCAAAAGTGAGGGCTTCTTTAGTGATTCTTAGCATTGCAATATCTCCACCTGGGGGCGATTAAAACAGATAAAATATTGCCGCGGCATTATACAGGCCGAAATCGATTGCCTCCAGTGTTTTTTAGGAAAAAGTCTTGATCCTTCGGGTGAGCAATGTAGTATCGGTTGATTAACCCTCTGATTTAAAATTTGATCTACATCACATGTCGCTACCGCCAACCGCCAATATTTTTACTGTCAGCCGCCTGAATACCACGGTGCGCCAACTGCTGGAAAATGAGATGGGCCTGGTGTGGCTCAGCGCTGAGATCTCAAATTTTAGCCAGCCCTCTTCCGGTCACTGGTACTTCACCTTAAAGGATGATGGCGCACAAGTCCGCTGCGCGATGTTCCGTAATAGCAACCGCCGTGTCACCTTCCGTCCTCAGCATGGTCAGCAGGTTTTGGTGCGCGCCAGCATTACGCTGTATGAACCGCGTGGCGACTATCAGCTGATTATCGAAAGCATGCATCCAGCGGGTGAAGGTCTGCTGCAGCAGCAGTTTGAGCAATTGAAAGCGCGACTGGCGGCCGAAGGGCTGTTCGATCAGCAGTTCAAACAGCCGCTGCCCGATCCGGCGCGCCAGGTCGGTGTGATCACCTCTGCCACCGGTGCCGCGTTGCATGATGTGCTGCGCGTACTGCATCGCCGCGATCCCTCGTTGCCGGTAATTATCTATCCCACGCCGGTGCAAGGTGTGGATGCACCGGCTGCGATTGTGCGTGCCATTGAACTGGCGAACCAGCGTGATGAGTGTGACGTGCTGATTGTCGGCCGCGGCGGCGGCTCGCTGGAGGATTTGTGGAGCTTTAACGATGAGCGCGTGGCGCGTGCTATTTTTGCCAGTCGCCTGCCCATCGTCAGTGCCGTCGGCCACGAGACAGACGTCACCATCGCCGACTTTGTCGCCGATCTGCGCGCCCCTACCCCATCTGCGGCTGCAGAAATCGTGAGCCGCAATCAGATCGAACTGCTGCGCCGTTTGCAGTCACAGCAGCAGCGAATGGAAATGGCGATGGATTTCTACTTTGCAGAGCAGCAACGCCGTTTTACCCGCATACAACATCGTTTGCAGCAGCAACATCCACAGCTGCGTCTGGCACGCCAGCAAACCACACTGTTCCAGTTGCAACGTCGCCTCGGCGAGGCAATGGATCAACGTCTGCGCGTGGCTAATCGCCAGCAGGATCGCGTGTTACAGCGCCTCAATCAGCAGCAGCCTCAAGGGCGCATTCTGCGTGCGCAGCAGCAGATGCAGCAGTGGCAGTATCGCCTGCAACAGGGCATGGAGAAGCAGCTGAATCACAATCGTCAGCGATTTGGTAATCTGGCTGCACAACTGGAGGGCGTCAGTCCGCTTGCCACACTGGCGCGTGGTTTTAGTGTGACAACGGATACGCAAGGCCAGCTGGTGAAGAAAACCCAGCAATTGCATAAAGGCGATTTGCTGCGCACCCGTCTGGATGATGGCTGGGTGGAAAGCCAGGTGACCGCCCTTGAACCGCAGAAATCGCGTAGCCGTAAAGCACGCTCCTAGCTGAAAAACTATACTTCTGGCATGTTCACTCACGGCCAGGAGTTACTATGACCTACAGCGTTATTCCTCCGTATATTCTTCGCAACATCATTGACCATTGTTCGGGTGCGCCTCAGGAGTCTGCTCGCCGCACCCTCACCCATGTTCAGCAACTGATGACTGAACACAATCATAAATCGGCCAGCGCGGCCACCGCCCAGCCTGGCAGCGTGTTGCGTGCCATCTTTGATGCGAAGAACACACAGAATCTACCCGGCACCTTAATCCGCGATGAAGGTCAGCCAGGCAATGGTGATGTCGCTGCCGAGGAGGCCTGGAATTATCTCGGCATCACCTACGATTTCTACTGGCAAATCTTCAAGCGCAACTCACTGGATAACCAGGGCCTGAAGCTGGATGGCACCGTGCATTACGGCAAGGAGTATCAGAACGCCTTCTGGAACGGTCAGCAGATGGTGTTTGGTGACGGCGATGGCGAGATTTTTAACCGCTTTACCATTGCGCTTGATGTGGTCGCGCATGAACTCACCCACGGCGTGACCGAGAACGAGGCCGGGCTGGTTTATTTCCAGCAGTCTGGTGCATTGAATGAATCGATGTCTGATGTGTTCGGCTCGCTGGTTAAGCAGTTCCACCTGAAGCAAACGGCCGATCAGGCTGACTGGTTGATTGGTGAGGGCTTGTTAGCATCCGGAATTAAAGGCCGTGGACTGCGATCCATGTCCGAACCAGGCACGGCTTACGACGATCCGAAACTCGGTAAGGACCCGCAACCGGCGGATATGGATCATTACATCGAAACCCGCGATGACAATGGCGGTGTCCATATCAATTCTGGCATTCCTAACCGTGCGTTTTACCTCGCCGCTAAAGCGTTAGGCGGCTTTGCCTGGGAGTTAGCGGGCCACGCCTGGTACGACACCCTCTGTGACAAGACGCTGCCGCAGGATGCCGATTTCAGCACCTTTGCGCGTTTCACCGTCGAGCATGGCGGCAAGCGATTTAATCGCTCGGTGGCGGAAGCAATTCAATCCGCCTGGCAACAGGTAGGCGTAACGTGAATATTCAACTGACTGATGACGCCATTATCGAACTGGCGCGTGAAGGTGGCATTGCTTTTATCCCCAATCTGCGAGGCGAGCGCCGCTTTGCCCTGGCGCAACTGCCGGAACCGCAAAAACAGCGGGTGTGTAACGTGCTGGAGCAGGCATTACCGTTAGGGGAACCGGAAGATCAGGCGGCGAATCTTGGCAGCGGCGATCAGCGCTATTTTCGCATTCAAATCACCTATGCCACCCATCAAGAGGCGGGATCCATCGTGATTTTAATTCCAGAAACTGTGGCATCGCCAGAATTAGAGGCTCTCTGGCGCGACGGCCAGTGAAGAACTCGGAGATCTCCCAAGGCAACCTGTAACTTACTGACTATAATCATTAATGTGGCTAGCTAGTCCACATCGAAGAAAACACCCTTAGATGAGGTCTCTGCTATGACACAAAAAAAGCAACGAGGCGGTGCTGGGAACTTTGCAGAGGACCCAGAGCGTGCCAGGGAAGCCGGCAGTGCTGGCGGCAAAGTCAGTGGGGGCAATTTCAGAAACGATCCTGAAAGAGCCAGGGAAGCTGGAAGAAAAGGAGGTCAAAAAAGCCGTCGCCCCTCCAAGCAGCAGTGAATAAGGTACCTTAAGGAGTGAAGTGCGCCACGGATGGTTAATAAAAAAAGGCCGACATCATGATGTCGGCCTTTCTTCTTACTGAGGCTTACTTGCTGTCTGGCAACGCGTAAGCAATCACGTAATCACCACGGTCTGGTGACTGACGTGCACCACCTGCGGAGATCAGGATGTACTGTTTGCCATTTTTCGGCGAAACGTAGCTGATTGGGCCACCCTGGCTGCCGACTGGCAGACGAGCTTTCCATACTTCTTTACCGGTTGAGCTATCGAAGGCGCGCAGATAGTAATCCTGCGTACCGGCGATGAACACCAGGCCACCCTGAGTTGCCAAGGTGCCACCCAGCGTTGGCATACCGATTGGCATTTGTGCGCGCATCTTGATACCGAATGGACCGGTATCCTGCACGGTACCGACTGGCACCTGCCATACGATCTGACGGGTTTTCATGTCGATAGCTGACAGCGTACCAAAGGGTGGTGCCTGGCACGGAATACCCAGTGGAGACATGAAGCGGTTTTTGTTAACAGCGTAAGGGGTACCTTTCAGCGGAACTGCGCCCATACCGGTGTTGATCGCTTCACCGCCGTTGCTGGCAGCAGACTTAGTGGTGTCCTGAGGAATCATCTGTACCCACAGGCCCAGACGCATGTCGTTAACAAACATGTACTGGTTGTTCGGGTCAAACGAGATGCTGCCCCAGTTCATACCACCCAGTGAACCTGGGAAGCTGAGTGATTTGTCAGTGTCCGGAACAGTGAACAGTCCATCGTAACGCATGCCTTTAAAGGCAATACGGCACACCAATTGGTCGAACGGCGTCGCGCCCCACATGTCAGACTCGGTCAGCTTCTGGTTGCCGATGTTAGGCATTTCCACTGAGTGCGGCTGTGTTTTGGTGTACTGCTCGTTCGGGATATGGCCCTGCGGCATTGGCTGCTCTTCAACTTTCGTCAAAGGCTTGCCGGTCAGGCGATCCAACACCCAAATCATACCGGTTTTTGCACCGATAACGACGGCTGGCTTAGTGGTGCCATCCTTCATCGGGAAGTCAACCAGGCTCGGCTGCATTGGGAGGTCGAAGTCCCACAGATCGTTATGTACGGTCTGATAAACCCATTTTTGCTTGCCGGTAGTCGCATCCAGCGCCAGAATTGATGCGCCGTAGGTGTGATCCAGTTTGGTACGATTCGCACCCCACAGATCCACAGACGAGCTACCCATTGGCAGGAACACAGTGTTCATCGCCGGGTCGTATGACATCGGTGCCCATGAGTTCGGGGTACTACGGGTGTAGTCTTTGCCCGGCATCAGGATGGCATTCGGGTCATCGTTACCTGGGTCAAACGCCCAACGCATCTGACCGGTGATGACGTCAAAGCCGCGCAGTACGCCGCCAGGCATATCGGTCTGGACGTTATCCGCCACACGACCACCCACCACTACGGTGGTGCCGGCCAGCTGTGGTGCAGACGTCAGCTGATACTGTGGATCGGGCGCTTTACCCAGACCTTTTTTCAGGTCAACCACACCGTGGTCGCCGAAGTCTTCACAGAATTCACCGTTGTCAGCATTGATGGCAATCAGACGCGCATCAATGGTGTTCATTAGAATACGACGCTGACAGGTATCACCTGCCGCCAGAGCTGGCGCAGGAACCGGCGTTGAGCCAGGCTGTGTTGGCTGCTGTACGGGTTTGGTCGCATCGAAATACGCCAGACCACGGCAGCGGTTCCACACTTCTGCCTGTGCGTTGATTTCACGCTTCCAGATCTGCTTGCCAGTATCCGCTGCAACCGCAATCACGTTGTTGTGCGGGGTGCAAAGGTACAGGGTGTTGCCTACCTGCAGTGGCGTTTCCTGATCTTCCGCGCCGTTACCGGTTGGGCTGATCGGGGTATCGCCAGTGTGGAAGGTCCATGCAACCTGCAGGTCTTTTACGTTGTCACGGGTGATCTGGTCGATCGCCGCGAAACGGTCACCTTCAGGCGTGCGGCCGTAGCTGCTCCAGTCCTGCTGTGGTTTAGACTTGTCCACCGGAATCAGCGGCAGCTGTTTGCCTTCGAAAGCGACGGTTGGGTGCGGCTGGAACATCTGCACGAAAGTTGCCACCATGCCAACAGCGATAACTGCTGAAAGGACATAGGAAACTTTCGCCAGAGAGCTTTTGCCTTCACGCTTACGCAGCGCTGGCCAGGTCAGGAACGCCAGCAGCATCAGGCCTGCAGGCACCATCAGGCGTGAAACCAGCTGCCAGAAGTGGAAGCCCGCATCAAACAGCGCCCAAATCAGGGTGCCAACGAAGACCAGAATGAATAAGGTCACGGCGGATGATTTGCGACGGAAGAACTGAACCGCCGACAGCAACATCACAATACCGGAAATGAGGAAGTACCAGCTGCCGCCCAGAGCGACCAACTTGCCACCGCCGATCGCGAAGAACAGACCGACAGCCAGCAGGACCAGCCCGAACAATACAGACCAGATACTCAACCCTTTGCAGGGACGAGCGGAATTTTCTGCCATAACAAAAACTCTCCTGAAAAAATAACGCGCTGGTGCCGGCTAACAAGCTGTAGCCAGTAGCAATGCTCCTGCCAACGATGGGGGACAGGAACCAAACCGTTACGCTTTATTTTATATCTATTGGTACGGGTGCAATGCCCGTCATTCGGCGCTTGTGAGCAAGGACACATCGCAGGTGAGAGTGATTCTCGCTACAAGGCGGCAGGATTGTACCACCTGGTTCATTAGAAAGTGAACATCCATAACGAAGGAGTTACTGCGTAATAGCATTTTTGCTACAAAACCAGTCATAAGTTATTAATAAATATGAGGCTGAATCAAAGTGTAATTTTTGATGTTAAGGCGATATGTCAGGGATGATGAGCTTATCGTGCGGCATCAGGGCAAAAAATAAGGGCCCGTTTGGGCCCTCTTCACTTTAACGCTTATTCTTTTTCAGATGCGACATCAGTCGCTGGCGTTTGCGCTGCTGCGTCGGTGTCAGCAGGTTACGTTTGCCCGCGTACGGGTTGTCGCCTTCTTTAAACTGAATGCGAATCGGTGTGCCCATCACGTTGAGTGAGCGACGGAAGTAGTTCATCAGGTAACGTTTGTAGGAATCTGGCAGATCCTTCACCTGATTACCGTGAATCACCACGATCGGCGGGTTATAACCACCAGCATGGGCATACTTCAACTTCACGCGGCGACCACGCACCAGCGGCGGCTGATGGTCGTCAGAAGCCATGGTCATGATGCGCGTCAGCATCGCGGTGCCGACACGTTTGGTTGAGCAGTCGTAAGCTTCGGTCACGGATTCGAACAGGTTACCTACGCCACTGCCGTGCAGCGCCGAGATAAAGTGAATGCGCGCGAAATCGATAAAGCCCAGACGGAAGTCCAGCATCTCTTTCACTTCGTCACGCGCTTCCTGGGTCATGCCATCCCACTTGTTGACCACGATCACCAATGAGCGACCGCTGTTCAGGATAAAGCCGAGCAGTGACAGATCCTGATCGGAAATGCCTTCACGTGCATCAATCACCAGCATCACCACGTTGGCATCTTCAATGGCCTGCAGCGTTTTGATGACAGAGAATTTTTCTACGGTTTCGGTGATTTTTCCGCGTTTACGCACACCGGCGGTATCAATCAACACATACTCGCGCTCATCACGTTCCATTGGAATGTAGATGCTGTCACGCGTGGTGCCCGGCATATCGAAGACGACAACGCGGTCTTCACCCAGGATGCGGTTAGTCAGCGTTGACTTGCCGACGTTAGGACGGCCAACGATAGCCAGCTTGATCGGCAAGGTGGTCGGGTCGAAGTTTTCTTCTTCCTCTTCCGCCAACGCCTTCTCGTCCTCTTCTTCTTCTAACGCGGCCCAGTAAGCGGCGTTTTCTTCTTCTTCCGTCAACTCCACTTCCGGAACGGCTTCTTCCATCCATGGCAGCAACGCAGCTTCAAGCAGGTTGTTCACACCGCGGCCGTGCGAGGCCGCAATCGGATGAATGTCACCCAAGCCCAGCGCATAGAAATCCAGCACGGCAGCATCAGGATCGAGACCGTCAGTTTTGTTCGCGACCAGGAAGGTGGCTTTTTCGCGCGAACGTAGGTGATTGGCGATCTGTTGATCGGCCGGCATCACACCCGCACGCGCATCCACCAGGAACAGCACCACATCCGCTTCTTCAATCGCCAGCAGCGATTGTTCTGCCATGCGGTTTTCGACGCCTTCCTCGGTGCCATCAATACCGCCGGTATCAATAACAATGAATTCGCGCCCTTCCACTTCGGCGCGACCATATTTGCGATCGCGAGTCAGTCCAGGAAAATCCGCTACCAGCGCATCACGAGTGCGCGTTAAGCGGTTAAATAGCGTAGATTTTCCCACATTGGGACGCCCAACCAGCGCGACCACAGGTACCATAACACTTGCCTCAGTTTTAAAAATAAATCGCCCGAATGGCGTGATTATAACGACATTTGCCAGAAGGCGTCAGGCTGAAGGCGCTAAGAATACCATGCCTGACTAAAAACGAAACGGCCCCTGACGAATCAGGAGCCGTATTAGCGAGCAGGAAGCCGGTTCCTGCAAAGCCCAATCTTAACGAGTGATGGCGTAAACTTCGCCGCCCTTCGCCTGGATCAGCAGCTTGTCACCGGCAACCACCGGGTCAGTCTGGAAGCCATCGCTGTCCAGTTTCTGCTGCGCAACAAAGCGCCCGTCAAGGGTGTTAATCCAGTGCACATAACCTTCGCTATCGCCAACCACCAGATAACCGTTAAACAGCACTGGTGAAGTCAGGTTGCGATGCAGCAGATCGCTCTGGCGCCAGATGGCCACGCCACCGTCGGCATTGAGCGCAATCACGCGGTCATCCTGATCGACCAGGTAAATACGACCCGCATCAACCACCATGTCTTTCACGCCACCGATTTCGCGTTTCCACAGAATCTGGCCTGAACGCAGTTCCAGCGCGGTCAGATTACCGTTGTAAGCCAGCGCATAGATCACACCGTTAACCACAACCGGCGTCGTATCCACATCGCTCAGACGATCAATCTCTGTGGCGCCACTTGGTTGCGAAATACGCTGCTGCCAAATCAACTGCCCCTGGTTCATGATTACTGCACTCACGCGGCCATTGTCACCACCGACAATCGCACCACCGAATGCCACAGTCGGTGCAGATTCACCGCGCAGTGACAGCGCAGGCATATCGAGGTTGACGCTCCATTTGATCGCGCCAGTACTCTGGTCCAGCCCCTGCAACATACCGTTGCTGGTGTGGATCAGTACCAGGCCATCACTCACAACTGGACGCGACATCGCTTCACCGGCGACTTTCGTCTGCCAGGCGATGCTGCCATCGTTATTGTTCAGTGCAAAGACCTGGCCGCGCTCGCTGCCGATATAAATGCGATCGCTGGTAGCGGTAATACCGCCAGAGAGAAGAGCTGAGATGTTTTTCGAGAAGAAGCCGGTTTTCTCAGAGAGATCGACTTTCCATTTCTCTTTACCGTTGCTGGCATCCAGGGCTTTCACTACGCCAAAGCGGTCGGCCGCATAGACGGTACCGTCCTGCCAGGCTGGATGCAGATTGGAATAGAAATCGCCAACGCCATCACCCACCGAGGTGCTCCAGGCCGTCTGTGGCGTAAACTGGTTTTCCACTTTCGGCAGCGGAGCCATTTTTACTACATCTTCTTCGCCGCTGAACAGCGAGCAACCGCTGAGCAGAGTGACTGAAATCAGCCCTGGCAGCAGGTATTTACGTAATTCCATGTGCGCTCTCTTGACTGGCTTAACTTAAGTTATTCATCTTCATCTGCAGCATTTGCTTCAACGCAGGAGAGGCCTGCGATTCAGCACCTTTGCTCCAGGCATCACGTGCGCCCTGCTTGTCGCCTTTGCTCAGCAGTGCTTCGCCACGAATGTCCGCAATAATGGCTGTCCAGCCATCACCCTTAACATTGTTAAGAGTTGAAAGTGCGGCATCGGCCTGATTTTGCTGCAGTTGAATGCGTGCCAGACGCAGGTTAATCACCGCCTGCAGGTTGGCATCTTTGGTATCTTTCAGCCCGCTCTGAAGCAGCGTAATGGCTTTATCTAACTGATTTGCTTCAACGTACTGTTTCGCTAAATCGAGCGAAGCCAGTGCGCCATAAGTGTTGTTATTTTCATTGGCAAAGGCGGCAACCGCTTCCAGCGTTTGCGGCTTATCCGCCTGCATCGCAGTGGTCAGTTGTTGATACTGTGCCGACGCAGCTTTATCCGCACCATCCTGATGACTGGTCCAGAAACGCCAGCCACCCAGTGCAGCAATGCCGATGATCACACCCACAGCCAGCGCTTTGCCGTTGTTCGCAAAGAACTGACGCAGTGCGTCAACCTGTTCGTTTTCGTTGCTGTAAACTTCCACGCAATCCCTCTCCTTTAAATGGCTGTTGCAGTGCTGCGTTTACTGCAGCAGCGTGCGCAATGTCGCAGCGGCTTCGCTTTGGGCAACGGTTTGCTGATCGCCTGTGCTCAGGTTTTTAATCACGACCTGGCCCGCTTTCACTTCGTCTTCACCCAGCACCAGCGCAATGCGTGCGCCCCACTTGTCTGCACGGCCAAACTGCTTCTTGAAGTTACCACCACCGAAGTTGGTCATCAGCTTCAGCGCCGGATCTGCATCACGCAGTTTTTCCGCCAATTGCATCGCAGCGGACTGAACGCCCTGCCCCGAAGCGATAACATAGACATCAACAATGCGCGTCGGTTCAAATTCTGGATTAACCGCCTGGACCAGCAATACCAAACGCTCAAGACCCATGGCAAAACCGACCGCTGGCGTAGCGCGACCACCCAGCTGTTCAACCAGACCATCGTAGCGTCCACCGGCACACACGGTGCCCTGTGAACCTAAGCTGTTGGTCACCCACTCAAACACGGTGCGGTTGTAGTAATCGAGGCCACGCACCAGACGCTGGTTCACGGTGTAAGCGATACCCGCGTCATCCAGCAGGCTGCACAGCCCGTCGAAGTGCGCGCGTGAGTCTTCATCGAGATATTCATTCAGCGTCGGCGCATCGTTGAGTAACAGTTGGATGTCAGGGTTTTTGCTGTCGAGTACGCGCAGCGGATTGCTGTACATACGACGTTTGCAATCTTCATCCAGTTTGTCTTTGTGCTGCTCAAGGAAGGCCACCAGTGCGTCGCGGTAGTTCGCGCGCGCTTCCAGTGAGCCGATAGAGTTGAGTTCGAGACTCACGTGTTCAGCGATACCTAACGCTTTCCACCAGCGCGCGGTCATCATAATCAGTTCGGCGTCAATGTCCGGGCCTTGCAGACCAAACACTTCCGCACCAATCTGATGGAACTGGCGGTAACGACCTTTCTGCGGACGTTCGTAGCGGAACATCGGACCGATGTACCACAGACGCTGTTCCTGATTGTACAGCAGACCATGCTCAATACCGGCACGCACGCAGCCCGCGGTGCCTTCCGGACGCAGGGTCAGGCTTTCACCGTTGCGGTCGTCAAAGGTATACATCTCCTTTTCAACCACATCGGTGACTTCACCGATAGCGCGTTTAAATAGCGGGGTCTGCTCTACAATCGGCAAACGGATTTCGCTAAAGCCATAACTGGCCAGCACCTGCTTCAGGGTGCCCTCAATACGCTGCCAAATCGCAGTATCCGCCGGCAGGTAGTCGTTCATCCCACGGATCGCTTGAATATTCTTCGCCACGTTAGAATCTCTTAATACAAAAAAACCTGTCCGGCATCATACCTTATGAGGATGAAACCGCACAGGTTCAATCACAAACCGGCACGCGGCGGGCGCGCACCGTCCCTTATTTTTCCAGCTGCTGCACGTTAATGCGGCGGCTTTCATCCAGCATGCTGGCCTTGGCACGAATACGTGCTTCCAGCTGGTCGATCATATTGTCGTTATCGAGGCGATCGCGCTGACGCACACCGTCCTCGTAGAAACCACTTTTACGGCTACCGCCCGTCACGCCCATGGTCGAAACAGTGGCTTCGCCAGGACCGTTCACCACACAACCGATAATCGAGATATCCATTGGCGTGATGATGTCTTCGAGACGTTCTTCCAACGCATTCACCGTCCCAATCACATCAAATTCCTGACGTGAACAGGTTGGGCAGGCAATAAAGTTGATACCGCGTGATCGAATGCGCAGCGATTTCAGAATGTCGTAACCGACCTTGACTTCTTCCACCGGATCCGCCGCCAGCGAGATGCGCAGCGTATCGCCGATCCCTTCTGCCAGCAGCAAGCCCAGGCCAATCGCTGATTTTACTGAACCGGCGCGCGCGCCACCCGCTTCGGTAATACCGAGATGCAGTGGCTGATCGATGGCTTTTGCCAGCAGGCGATAAGATTCAACGGCCAGGAACACGTCAGAAGCTTTTACGCTCACTTTGAACTGATCAAAGTTGAGGCGATCGAGGTGATCAACATGGCGCATCGCGGATTCGAGCAGCGCCTGTGGCGTTGGCTCACCGTATTTTTCCTGCAGATCTTTTTCCAGTGAACCGGCATTTACGCCGATACGGATAGGGATGTTGTAATGACGGGCACAATCCACGACCTGGCGGATACGCTCATTGTTGCCGATATTGCCGGGGTTGATGCGCAGGCAGTCGACGCCATATTCGGCGACTTTCAGTGCGATACGATAGTCAAAATGAATGTCCGCCACCAGCGGCACATTGACCTGTTGCTTAATCAGTTTGAACGCTTCCGCCGCATCCATGGTCGGAACAGAGACGCGCACGATATCGACACCGACACGCTCAAGCTGGCGAATCTGGTTAACCGTGGCGTCCACATCCGTGGTGCGGGTGTTGGTCATTGACTGAACGGCAATGGGCGCACCATCACCAACCGGCACCTTGCCGACGTAAATCCGTGTTGATTTGCGACGGATAATGGGTGCTTCGTTATGCATATTCTCTCTCCACAATTACCCGGAAAGCGCGCTGCGCGTTATTGCGCACCCAGCGTCAGACGGGCAACCTGGTTATTACGGATAAAACGACTTAAATCAACGGGCTGATTCTGATATTGCACATCAACCGCACTCGGAGCGCCAATTTTCAGACGATACGGAGCCGTTCCGGACAAGCTGAGCTTACCGCCGCTACGTTGCAATCCGCTGAACAGCTTCTTGCCAGTAGCGTCGGTGACCTCCAGCCAGCAGTCGGCTTTGAAATTCATCACCACCGCATTTGGGTCACCTGCTGGCTGGCTTACCGCCGCGTTGCTGGTCGGCATTTGACCTGCTGGTACACTGTTGGCAGGTGCCGGAGAGGTGGCTGCTGGCGGTGCGTTATCGATCGGTGCCTGGCTCGGTGAAACCACGGCGTTATCGCTGCCGGTCGCAGGCGCAGTAGTGTTGGCAGCCGAAGCCGCGTTGTTGCTGGTACTCGGTGTCGCAACCGCACCTGCACCGTTATCCACCGGCGTACCGGCGGCATTGGTATCACTGTCAGTCGCGCTGTCAGTGCTGTTTTCACCCAGCGGAATAGACTGACTGTTATCGCTGCTGCTGCCATTCTGGTCAGCCATTGAGACCAGATCGGCCTGCGAGGCTTTATGGTTTTGCCACCACCACGCGCCGGTCAGACCAATGACCACAAAAATCACCAGCCAGGTGAAAATCATCAGCCAGCCATCACGCTTTTTACGGCGCTTACCTAACGAGAAGCTCTGCATTGGCTCAATTTTGGCCGCGCGCACGGGAGCCTGCTTCGCCATCATCGGCAACAGGTCATCTTCCGGCACATGCACCAGACGAGCATAAGAACGAATGTAACCGCGCAAGAACGTCGAAGCTAAATCAGCTGGCGACTTATCCTCTTCAATGTCTCGTACGGTAGAAAGTTTCAGGCACAGGCGTTCAGCGACATTTTGCTGAGTCAGCCCCATCTGCTCACGGGCCAGACGCAGGCGTTCACCTGTGGAATGTACTGCAGAATTCTCTTGAGTGGCTTCAGTATTCATTAGCTAAATAACGCTGGTACTGTATCGATTGTGGAAAACTTCGCGCCAACCGGTCGCCATAACGTGTAACGTCAGCAGCGTTTCCCTGTTGCGCGGCGAAACGTATTTGTAACCACTGGCTCTCTGCCGTTGCGGGCAAACGCTGGTGGTACACTTCTAATAGCAGCGGAACCGCCATGCGATCCTGCTGTTCAAGCCGCCTTTCCACTTCCAGAAGCAGTTGACTGCCCTGCTCCGGTGCGGCAATCAGCGCGTTGCTCAAAGACTCGCGCGCTGAGGCACTCTCTCCAGCCTGCAGGTAACAATAGCCCGAAAACAGAAATGCATCCTGACGAGCTTCGATTTCCTGTGCAGCCATCGCCAGCTTAAACTGTTGATGCGCTTCGCCATACTGCCTTAAACCGCAAAGAAACGCACCGTAATTGTTAGCGATGTAGCCATTCGCTGGCGCTAACTGCTGGGCGCGTTGGTAGTGCCAATGGGTCTGCGCGCTATTCTGCTGCGCCTGTGCCAGCCGCGCAAGCGCCAACGGCACACGATAATCTTGCGGTGCGGCCCGCTCAGCGCGTAATAAATTACGCTGTGCTGCAGCAAAATCTTTCACCGCCAGGTAGTGCAACCCTAGCTGTAGCCTGATATCCGCAGCGCCTTGCTGGACCGGTGGATTGACACAACCGGTTACAACAAAGCCCGCCAACAACACTGCCGATAATCCTTTGTGCATTTCAGTCTCTCCCTCTGACATTGAGAGGAGAGACTGGCACGGCTTACGCCCGGTGGGTATCACCAGGCGCCGTGTTTCAGAGCGCCTTCACAGAGATGGTTTCACCGGCCATTTTCTTACGCAAGGTGCGCTTGGTACGGTCGATAACGTCACCCGCTAACTGACCACAAGCCGCATCAATATCGTCGCCACGTGTTTTACGCACGATAGTGGTAAACCCATAATCCATCAGCACTTTGGAGAAACGATCGATACGGCTGTTGGAGCTACGGCCATATGGCGCGCCCGGGAACGGGTTCCATGGGATCAGGTTAATCTTGCACGGCGTCTCTTTCAGCAGTGCAGCCAGCTCATGCGCGTTGTCGGTGCTGTCATTGATGTGATCCAGCATCACGTACTCGATGGTCACGCGGCCCTGATTGGCGTTCGATTTCCCAATGTAGCGTTTAACCGCCGCGAGGAAGGTTTCGATGTTGTACTTTTTGTTGATCGGCACAATTTCGTCACGAATCGCATCGTTCGGTGCGTGCAGCGAAATCGCCAGTGCCACGTCGATCATATCGCCCAGCTTATCCAGTGCCGGCACGACACCCGAGGTAGACAGCGTCACGCGACGTTTTGACAGACCAAAACCGAAATCATCCAGCATGATGTCCATTGCTGGCACCACGTTGTTCAGGTTGAGCAACGGCTCGCCCATGCCCATCATCACCACGTTGGTGATCGGACGCTGGCCGGTAATTTTCGCCGCGCCGATAATTTTCGCCGCGCGCCATACCTGACCAATGATTTCGGAAACACGCAGGTTACGGTTGAAGCCCTGCTGCGCAGTCGAACAGAATTTGCACTCCAGCGCACAGCCTACCTGTGAAGAGACACACAGCGTTGCACGGTCAGCTTCCGGGATATACACGGTTTCGACCAGCTGATCGCCCACGCGAATCGCCCACTTGATAGTGCCATCGCTGGAACGCATCTCTTCCGCTACTTCCGGCGCACGGATTTCAGCGCGCTGCATCAATTTGCCACGCAGCACTTTGTTGATGTCAGTCATCTGCTCGAAATCATCGCAGCAGTAGTGGTACATCCACTTCATGACCTGATCGGCGCGGAACGGCTTTTCACCCATCTCTAAAAAGAATTCGCGCATCTGCTGACGGTTAAGATCCAGCAGGTTAATTTTTTCGTTTTTTGGGGAAACAACCACGGGGGAAGCGGACGACGGCGTCACAATCTGTTCGGACATAATGTTCTCTGGCCTCGTTGTTACACGTTACGGCTCTGGTTAAGAATAGGAAAAAAATAACGCCCTCGCTGAGCCAAGCTCAACAAGGGCGCATTATTGTACTACATCTGCTGCATGATGCCAGGGGAACGACTTTACCGATGATGAAAAGGTGTAAAGTCGTTTATCCGCATTGGCAGCAACGCACTTAGCGAGTGCGTGGGCAGACTTCGTTCTCTGCGAAGAAGTATGCGATTTCGCGTGCAGCAGATTCAGCTGAGTCAGAACCGTGGGTTGCGTTCTCAGTGAAGCTGTCAGCGTAGTCAGCACGCAGAGTACCGGCCAGTGCGTTGTCTGGGTTGGTTGCACCCATCAGATCACGGTGACGCTGAACGGCGTTTTCGCCTTCCAGAACAGAAACAACTACTGGACCAGAAGTCATGAACTCAACCAGACCATCGAAGAATGGACGGCCTTTGTGCTCAGCGTAGAAGCCTTCAGCCTGCTCTTTGGTCAGGTGCAGCATTTTTGCGCCAACGATTTTGAAGCCTGCGCTTTCGAAACGGTTGTAGATAGCACCAATCACGTTCTTAGCGACGGCGTTTGGTTTAACGATTGAGAAAGTACGTTCGATTGCCATGATGACCTCTAGTTAGCATCCTGAAGAAACCGGGAATTCGCTCCCGGTAAGAAAACGCGCCGATTATAGGGACATCATCGGGCGTTGCCTATTGCCGATTGGTGGAATTATCGAAAATAATTGATTTTTGTCGGGGCGAACACGCGCAAAATCTGGCATGCGCGGATATCTAACCCCGAATAAATGTGACGGATGCCAGTTGGCCCGCCTCATCCATCACCACCAGTTGATACTGGCCCGGTTCGCTGAGCACCAGCGCCGCACTGTTTTGTTCTGCCTTCTGTTCCACCGGTTGCCCGTTCAAAAACCACCAGCGCTGCGCCCCCTTTCCGCCCTGAACGGCCACCGGCAGCACCAATACCACTTTGCCTGGCAGCGGCTGCACACGCTGCCCCTCAATCACGCCGGTGATCAAGAGCGGTGGCGCACTGCCCTGATTTAAGGGTGGGCAGCGAGGATCAACAGGCGGCAGGCGCTGCTGGCGGCGTTCCGCCACTGGTAACCAGGGTTCCAGCGGCAGAGGCCACATCAAACGTTCGTGACTCTGCGCCTCGGGGCAATCGGCAGCCACGCGTAAGCCCTGCGGGTTTATCCAATAACGCTGACGTAAACCATTCACCCCTTCCTGACCGGGTGCCAACAGTGTCGGCGGCACGGTTTGATTCAGTATCCAGCTTTGGCGGCGCTGGCGGCAATTTTCGTCGCCCTGCGGCAAAGGTTGTCCTACGGGCCAGCAAATGCTCATGGCGCTGACGCTTTTCGGCCGAGGGTCGCGCGGTACGCCGTGCAGCGGCATATGCCCCGCCAGCAGGTTGTTAACCTGATTCATCACCGGTACCGCAGAGGCAAAGCCAAACTGCCCGGCAACCGGCGTGGCATCGGGCCTGCCAACCCACACGCCGATTAAATAGCGGGGCGTAATGCCAATCGTCCAGGCATCGCGATAGCCGTAACTGGTGCCGGTTTTCCAGGCCAGTGGTGCAATATCAGGAATGGCCGCGGATGGCAGCGCTTCGCCCGCCAGAATACGTCGCACAATCCAGGCTGCGCCCGGCGAAAGCAGTGGTCGCTCTTGTAATCGCTGATTGGGCAACCAGCGCAGCTGCGCGGCATTCCCCTGACGGGCAAAAGCGCTATAAGCCGCCACGATGTCATCGAGCCGCGCGCCCGTGCCGCCGAGCACCAGTGACAGATTCGGTTCGGATCCCGCCGGAAAGCGCAGGTTCAGACCGACATTGCGCAGGCGCGCCGCCACCGTTTTCGGGCCAAGCGCGTCCAGCAGTTGCACCGCTGGCAGGTTCAGTGAACGCTCCAGCGCCTCGCTGGCACTTACCGGACCGTGAAAACCGAAGTCAAAGTTTCCGGGGCGATAATCACCGAAACGGCGCGGCACATCCTGCAGCAGTGATTCACCGTGGATCAGGCCATCATCCAGCGCCATGCCATAAACAAAAGGTTTCAGCACCGATCCGGGCGATCGCACGCTGGAGATTATATCGACATGGCCAAAGCGACTGTCGTCATTGAATGACACCGAGCCAATATAGCCACGCACTTTCATATCCTGATGATCCACTACCAGCAGCGCCAGCGAGGTGCGTGGCGGCAACTGGGTTTTCATCGCTGACGCCAGACTCTCCAGTTCGCGCTGCAGCGACACATCGATGGTCGAGGTAATTTTGTTGTCGGGAGAGAGCGACAGCAGGCGGCGTGCCAGCAACGGTGCCATTTGCGGCGTTTGTCGCGGCGGCAACCAGATCGCTTCCTGTTTAATATCCGCCACATCCTGCGCCGACCACACCTGATATTCTGCCAGTCGATCCAGCACTTTATTGCGCGCCGCTTCCGCACGTTGCGGCCAGCGGTCCGGGCGCAGACGGCTCGGGGCCTGTGGCAGCACGGCGAGCAACGCTGCTTCACCTTTGGTGAGCTGAGATGGCGGCTTACCCAGCCACATCCAACTTGCTGCGCCAATGCCTTCCACCGTGCCGCCAAACGGCGCACGATTAAGATAGAGTGTGAGAATGTCACGCTTGGATAAATGCCACTCCAGCTGTAGCGCTCGCCAGGCCTGAACCACCTTACCACGCAGCGTACGCGGTTGTGGGTCGATCAATCGCGCTACCTGCATCGTTAGCGTGCTGCCGCCTGACACAATGCCGTGATGCAGCAGGTTTTGCCCGATGGCACGCACAATCGCCATCGGATTGATGCCGGGATGGTGCCAGAACCAGCGATCTTCGTAAGTGAGCAGCGCCTGAATATAGTCGGGCGAGACCTCCTCCAGCGTCACCGGATAGCGCCAGACGCCTTGCTTGTCGGCAAAGCGCCACAGCGGCGTGCCATCCTCCGCGACCACCACGCGTGCAGGTTGCACTTCCTGCAGCGGCAGGGGATCGAGTCGATCCAGTAGCCATATACCGACGAGCATCAGCAGTAAAAAAAGCGGCAGCCAGCGCCACCGCTTCAGTGCATGACCTTTTTTCATTACCGCTTAGCGCACATTCAGTTTTTCCGGCGTGATGCCAATCGCGCGCCACTCCGGCACATACATTGATTCGACCTGCGGAGGCGGCAGACGATAGCTACCCGGCGTCACCGCGCGTGCCAGATACAGCAGCGTGACTGGTGTGTAGCCATCCAGCGCCAGTGCCGCAACGAAGCGGTCATCACGGAACTCAATGTGTTTGATGTTGGCTTGCTGCATATCCATCATGCTCTCTTTCAGCGCATCGGCACTGTCGCCCAGACTGGCGCTGCTATCGCTCAGGTTCTGGTTTTCCAGTTCCAGTCCTGCAGGCAGTAAATCCACCACCAGCGCATCGCTCACCCGCTCGCTGGCCGTCACTTTCAACCGCACCACCAGCAATTCACCACTTTTCAGGTTGGTGAGGTCAGCTGGCTTACCGTCGAGGGTGAAATACTCGCGGGTGATCTTCAGCACGTTGCTGATTGGCGACGGTGCTGTTTGCGGATAACCCACCACATTGAGCGTGCCGTAAAGCGGCGAATTATTGTCGCTTTTCACCGACAAGCCCTGGCGTAGCTGATCTTCGCTGATGCCCATATTGAGCGTCTGATTGCTGCTCAGCGGCTCACTTCTGCCCTGCAATGTGGCTTGCCACTGTTCACCTTTGTGCTGCTGCAAGGTGCGAGCGGCGAGGAACAGCGCATTGTTTTCCTGGGTGGAGAACCAGCGCTGACCATGTACCGCTTTCGCCAGATCAATCAGTAATGGTCCCTGCATATCGGGCAGCAGTTGGTTTTCAGTGATGAGCGCAACAATCAGCGCGCGGTCACGCACCGGGCTGCCGTAATCACCCAACCAGCTGTTGGGTTTGCGCTCCAGCCCTATGCCCTGTGCCAGCGCCAACTGCGCACGCTGTTGATCGCCCATCAGTTTCAGCGCCACACCCAGTTGCACCAGCGCCAGACCTGATTTTGCCTGCTCACGCTTGTCGTACAGTGCACGCAATGCACCGAGCGGCGCCTGTTGCTGTCTTGCTAATACCAGCCCGGCGTAAGCTTGCACACTGAAACGCAATCCATCGGCATCGCTGCTCCAGCTGGTTTCTATTTGTGCCGGGTCCTGCAGATAGCGCAGCAAGCGTTCATCGGCGCGGCTGATCACCCCTTCCGGCACGCTGTAGCCCGCTTCACTGGCACGCAGCAGGAAATCGGTGACGTAAGCCGTCAACCAGAACTCCTCCTGACTCTCTTTGCTCCACAAGCCAAAGCTGCCATTACCACGCTGCATACCTGCCAGGCGCGCAATACCGGTTGCGATCGACGCCCGGCGCGCCTCGTCGGTGCTGGTTTTGATACCCAGCGCATCCAGCTGTGCTTTGTTGGTGAACACCGATGGCCAGATGCCGCTGGCGGTCTGCTCAAGGCAGCCGTAAGGATAGGCATACAGCTGGCTAATAAAGCTGGCAATATTCAGCGGCGGTCGATTGCTGAGCGACAGCTGCCCGGTCAGCGTATCCTTTTGCAGGCCGCTAAAGGCACTCGCCACCACCTGCCAGCTCTGCCCGGTTTGCATCACATTATCAAAACTCAGGGTTTGGGCGGGATAAGCCGGGCGCACGCCGATGGTCCATTTGCGCTCGCTGGGCTCCAGCGTCTCACCCGGCAGACTCATGCCGGAGACGTTGAGCTGCACCGCCCCCTCACCAAAGGCTCCCTGGGCTTTAACCGGGATTTGCAAGGTCGTGCGCGCACCTTTCGCCAGTTGCACGCTGGAAGTGACAGTGCCGTTCAGGGCGATCAGACCCTGCGTTGTTACGTCGACTTTTAGCGTCTGCGGCTGATCGGTCAGGTTGGTAAGATCCAGCGCCAGCGTCGACTGGTCACCGCTGGCCATAAAGCGCGGCGTCGCCAGTTCACTGATGAGCGGCGCGGCCACCACCATTTTGCGCTCCGCTGAGCCGAAGCTCTCTGCGCTCCATACCTGCGCCATCAAGCGTAACTCGCCATTAAAGGCCGGAATCGGGAGATCGATGGTGCCTTCGCCGTTGGCATCCAGCGTGACTGGCTGCAGCTGTTGTGCGACGATCTGCACATCGGTGACCGGCTTTTTACCGCCTCGCGACAGCGCATCGGCATCATCGCCGTCACCACCAAAGCGCAGTGCCGCCAGCTTGCCACCGCCTTCGATGAGCTGACCATAGACATCATATTGATCGGCGTTGTAACGCTTACGGCCAAAGAACGCGTCCCATGGATTTGGCGTTTTGTAATCAGTGATGCTCAACACGCCGCTGTCCACCGCTGACAGCAAGACCTGAACCTGCTTAGGTAACTCGCCGCCTTCACGGCTGGCTTTCACCTTCACTTTGACTGTCTGCTCAGGGCGGATTTTTTCAGGCGCATCCATCGCCAGATTGAGACGTCGCGCTTCGGTCGCCATCGGCAAATGCAGCAGCCCTACTGACCTTTTCGGCGTGGTGCCGTTGGCTTTATCGCCGTCACGCACCACGATGGCGCTGAGATAGAGATCGTGACGCTTCCAGCTCTCATTAATCGGTACATCAATGGTCGTGCCACCGGCAGGAACGTCGAGCGGCTGCCACCACAGCGTTCCGCTGCTGGATTCCACCATCAGATACCCTTTACCGGCAGCCGGTGATTCCACCTGTACTTTAGCGGTATCACCCGGTTGGTAGGCGCTTTTATCAATTTTCAGTTTGACCTGATCGGGACGTAACGCACCGGTGCCATCAGTGTTGTCCTGCCACCAGTAGCCCGCATTGAAGCGCACGCTACTGACAATGTTCTCTCCCGCATGCACCTCCAGACGATAGGTGCCCCACTCCACCGGGAAGCTGATTTTCTGGCTGCCGCCCGCGGCAATAGTGATGCGCTGCTCGTCTTCCCGCAGATCTTTTTGGTCATAACGCGACTGCCAACCTTCGCTGTCTGAGAAGCTCCAGAAGTAGTCACGGCGTTCGTGAATCAGGCGCACATCCAGATCCTGCGCCGCCAGTTTCTCGCCTTGCGGATTGGCATAAACAACATCAAATTCCGCCAGGCCGTTTTCAGGTACAGTCGGCTCATCGCGGTAACGATCGGTGCGATAGTCATAAACTGACTCACTGTTAAACAGTGGACGGATACCCGGCAGTGCAGGCGCGGGCCAGATCGATTGAGTCGCGCGACGTGTCACCGGACGCCCACCGGTTTCCAGCAGGCTGGCTTGCAGTATCAGGTTGAGCGGCGAATGACTTTCTGCCCAGCTGCTTTCCACGTTGAGCTGCAGTTTGCCGCTCTCATCCAGCTTTTCATCAACGTCATCGAGACTGCGTTTCAGATCTTCAGTGATATCGCCAAATTGATAGCCTGGCAGCGCTACCACAGCTTCACGCGCCGGGCGCAGGAACAGTTGCCCCTGCAACTCATTACCCGCCGCTGGTGCGCCATACAGATAACGGCCCTCAACATCAAAGGTCACTGAGGCGTCCGGTGCCAGCGGCTGTTCGCTGTTGCTCAATGCCAGCGCCATACGTTCTGGCAGGAAATCTTCGACATGGAACGACCAGCTACGCGGCTGGTTATCACCGCTGTTGATGCGCAGCGTCCATTCACCGGTCATGGCTGAAGCTGGAAGAGCAAAGCGCTGCTGGTACACACCGTTCTCCGGCTGCCAGACAAAGGTCTGGGTGACTTCACCATTAGGCTGCACCACTTCGGCTTTGACCGGTTGTGGCGGCAACGGCTTGCCATCGGCATCACGCAGCAGCGCATTAACGATCACCGTTTCACCGGGGCGATAGAGATCGCGCGGGCCGAACAGGAAGAACTGCTTGTCATAACCCTGCGGACCATCAATCGGGAATTCGGCGAGATCCAACGCCGGACGATTGAGATCGATCAGAGAGGTTTGCCCTTTCTGCGTTGCCAGCAGCAACTTGCCTTTGGCGTTGGCGGGCAGGCGCAGATGGCCATTGCTGTCACTGGTGCCACTCGCCAGCTGTTGGCCTTTCTCGTCCAGCAGTTGCACATTGACGTCATCTAGCGGTGCGCCATTGGCGAGGCTTTGCGTAAAGAGTTCCAGTTGATCCGGGAAGCTATGCAGCGATAAACCAATGTCACTGAGCGTAAACAGGGTTGCTGGCTGTGTGTAATTGTAGGTTCCGGCCTGTTTCATCACCGCCAGATAAACACCGGGCTGCTTGAGCGCATCCACATCGCTGAGCGGCAGCTGCATCTTCTCACGCGTGTTGCGGGCCGGATTGAGATCAAAACGTCCACTGTAGACCAGATCGGCATTTTTCAGTAAATCGCGTGATTCCCAGTACGACAGGTTATTACCGTAATTCCACAGGGCGAGAAAATCGGCCAGTACGGCGCTTTTCACCCGGAAGAAATCGACATCAATGTTGTTCACATTGAGTGCCAGCACCGGTAATCCCTGCGTCAGGCGCAGCGGCAGCAGTGATCCCCGGCTGGCGAAACCCACCATCGGCTGGATATCGCGGGTAGTCAGCGTCTGGCTGAAAGGGCTGGATAAGGTACTGCCATCGGCGGCCTTGAGGCCGGCATCGACGGTCACTGTTAATTTGCGCGACGGTTCAGGATGGCGGAAGCGTAGCGCCTTGCCATTTTGCGCCAGTTCCCAGCCGCCATCGACCTTACCGCTTTTCTCATCGCTGATATGGACCCGCGCGTTCAAGTCCTGTTTGCTATCGATGGCAGTATTGAAACTCAGCACCAGTGCTGATGCGCCATCCAGTTGCAGCTCGGAAAGGTCGATCACCGAGATCGTTTTCGCCGCATTTTGCACCACAGGCGTATCCTCAGCCTGCGCAGGCAGCAAAGCGCCGCCCAATAGTGTTCCGCCGATCAGCACGCTGAGCAGCAGTCGATTAACGCGTTTTGCCATGGTAAGTCCCTCACCAGCCCCAAAGGTTAAAATAGTGTGCTGCGCAATTTCACATCAACCTACTCACTTTAGCAACGATACCCTTGAGATAGCGTTCACATTCCCGGACACTGGTCCTTTCCGTTTTCTGATGATTGAGAAGAGGTTGTTGCGATGACAGCTCCCCTGTTTGTCTCTGCCGATTGGTTAAAAGAGCATTACACCGATGAAACGTTGCAGGTATTAGATGCGCGCATGTTGCCGCCAGGTCAGGAAGCGGTGCGTGATATCCAGGCGGAATATCTGGCAGGGCATTTGCCCGATGCGCCTTATTTCAATATCGAAGCTTTGTCCGATCACACCAGCGCTTACCCGCATATGATGCCGCGCCCGGAAGCTTTTGCCGTGGCGATGCGCGAACTGGGTGTTAATCAGGATAAACACCTGGTGGTGTATGACGAGGGCAACCTGTTCTCTGCACCCCGCGCATGGTGGATGTTGCGCGCCTTTGGCTGCGTCAATGTGTCGATTCTGGCGGGCGGTTTGCAGGGCTGGAAAGCGGCAGGCTTTGATGTCGCTTCAGGCCCAGTTAACCTGCCGGAAGGCGAGTTCGAAGCTCATTACGATCAGGGGCTGGTGAAACGCCTGACCGATGTGTTGTTGATCAGCCATGAAGGCGGCGCGCAGATCGTTGATGCCCGAGCGGCTAACCGCTTTAACGCAGAAGTGGATGAACCGCGTCCGGGCCTGCTGCGCGGGCACATCCCGAATAGCTTGAATATGCCGTGGAACAATCTTGTGGCGAACGGCGAGCTGAAACCGGCGGCTGAACTGCGCGATTTGTTTGAAAAAGCCGGCATTAAATTGGATCAGCCCATTATCGCCAGCTGCGGTTCGGGTGTAACGGCGGTGGTGGTGATTCTGGCACTAACCTCGCTGGGCGTGCGTGACGTCACCCTGTATGACGGATCCTGGGGCGAATGGGGTAGCCGCGACGATTTACCGATTGAGAAATAAAGTTTAGCTAGCCGATTAAACTGCTGAGCATGGCAATGAAGGGGGTTGCAGAACAAACTTCTGAGCCTGCTAATGATGATTTGACTACCGCGCAATAAATTGCGCCGCTACCCGATAAGTGCGATCTGTAGCGGCGCGATCAGATAAGTGCGATCCGTAGCGGCGCGATTTATCGCGCGTATCTTAAGCCGGACAATGGCTGTCAGATGCGCAATAAATTGCACCGCAGCTAGCGATGTTTAGATAATCCGCTGACTGCCTTTGAAGTCGCGCAGGAAACTCCCCCAGCGACGTTCATAAAATGGCGTGATGTGCGCGGTAAAGAAGTGGCTGACGCCTTTCTCGTCGACCACCACTTCGCAGATATCAATCGGTGCGTCATCCGTCAGCGTATCGGTTGCCACGCTGCCTGCCGCCTGAATAATCTCATCGATATTGCTATCGGCTTCGATACCGATCAGTAGATTCGGCTCTTCCATAGCATTCTCACGAATGCTGGCGATGTAAGCACGACGCACCTGTTTATATTTAGCAAACAGCTGCGTCAGAGAATCAATCATCTGCGCGGGCGGTTCAGCCACTTCCGACAGAAGCAGGGCATGGCCGCCTTCCAACACCGTTTGCTGACTCAGCGCACTGCCCTCTTCACCGATCAGATGGGCGATTTCACCTGGCGAAAACTCTTTACCCGCCGGTAATTTGGGATTGAGGAACAAGCTCTCACCCAGGGTCATTTCAAACAGCGTGCGCGCGGGCAGGCGCAGATAAGGCTGCTCTTCTTTAATTGCTTCGCCCATCGCCTCTTCTGAGGTGAAGAACGGGATAACGCTGCCGCCACCCTCTTTTTCCCAATGCAGCAATTCCACGGGCGAAGTGGCATCAA
Organism: Pantoea sp. GL120224-02; assembly: GCF_900215395.1. Lineage (NCBI taxonomy): Bacteria > Pseudomonadati > Pseudomonadota > Gammaproteobacteria > Enterobacterales > Erwiniaceae > Pantoea > Pantoea sp. GL120224-02. Next base: position 137,631 of record NZ_OBEC01000007.1, read on the forward strand.
ACTGCTCTGCAGGACTTTCACCTGGCACCCAAATGTCAGATTCCAGCAGCAGTTGAAAGAATTCCGGACGGTGCGCAGGCTCAGTGGCGGCCAGCTTTAGCACCTCTTCAAGACGATTGCTCATTTATCAAGTTCCAAAAAAACGGCAAGCTCATGCATGAGGTTTGCCGCTTAAGCGCTGTTCGGTCGCCATCAATGACGACCCTACACAATACTGATGAAGGATGCACATCAACGACGACCTGACGTAGGTTACACATCAATGGCGACCAGACGAAAGGTGCATGCACATCAATGGCGGCCTGACGTGGGTTACACATCTTTCTGCGACCTGACTTAGGGTTCGCATTGATGCGCGCCGGTTTTACTTCAGCAGCAGATTGGCAATAGTGCGCACACCCAGACCGGTGGCACCCGCTGACCACTGATCCACCGCGCTTTTACGGTAAGTGGCAGAACAGTCAATGTGCAGCCAACCCTGCTGATAGTTGCTAACGAAGTAAGAGAGGAACGCCGCCGCGCTGCTGGCGCCTGCTGCATGCGCAGGGCTGGCAATGTTGTTCAAATCGGCAAAGTTTGACGGCAGATGGCTGCGATGGAACTCCGCCAGCGGCAGACGCCAGAAGGCTTCGTTTTCACCAGTTGCACTGCCCAGCAGAGATTCCGCCAGTACATCGTCAAAGGTAAACAGGGCGTGATAATCGTTGCCCAGCGCCGTTTTCGCGGCACCGGTCAGGGTCGCGGCATCGATCAGCAGTTCAGGATTTTGCTCGCTGGCATCAATCAGGCCATCAGCCAGCACCAGGCGCCCTTCCGCATCGGTGTTCATCACTTCCACGGTTTTACCGTTACGATAGCGGATGATGTCGCCGAGACGGAACGCGTTACCGCTCACCATGTTGTCAGCACAGCACAGGAACAGCTTCACACGTTTGGTCAGGCCACGCGCAATCGCCAGCGCCAGCGCGCCAGTTACCGTTGCCGCACCGCCCATATCGGATTTCATCGAATCCATAAACGCGCTCTGCTTCAGGCTGTAACCACCGGTATCAAAGGTGATGCCTTTTCCGACCAGACAAGCGTATACCGGCGCATTTTCATCGCCGGTGGGGTTGAAGTCGAGCGCCAGCAGCACAGGTGCGCGAGTTGAACCACGGCCCACGGTGTGAATACCGGCATAACCCTGCTCACGCAGATCTTCGCCTTTGGTGATGCGATAGCTCACTGCGTCACCGCCCACTTCGCTGATCAGATCGATCGCGCTGTGCGCCAGTTGTTCCGGACTCAGATCTTCCGCTGGAAGGTTAATGGTGTCGCGCACCCAGTCAACGATCTTCAGACGACGATCAAATTCAGTTTGATCGTTTTCGCTTAATGCTGGCCACTCTACCTGGCGCTTGCCTTTCGGGCTGCGATAGCCTTGCCAGAATGCCCAGCACTTCTCTAAATCCCACTCTTCGCCGCTCAGGGCAACGTGGCGAATCCCCTGACCGTCCAGCTTACGCCCCGCGCGCTGGATGCTCATCAGCGCATCGGCGCCAGTCAGGTGAAGGGTCATGCCACTTTCAGTGCTGCTCAGCAGTGCTTTTTCACCCCAGCGCGCATCGGCGGCCTGGGAGCTGAGCGTAATTGTCATCGGTTGTGTTGTCATCGCGTGGCTCCGTTTGCGTTAGGTGTCACCTTACGCCAGAACCGGCGCAAGGGGTGCATGAATTAGCGGGACGTGGCGGGCGTTAATGCCCGTAAACGGCTTACCGCTTTATTGACCAGCTCAATGGCATAGTCAATTTCCTCTTCGGTAGTGAAGCGTCCCAGCGAGAAGCGCAGCGAGCTGTGTGCCAGCTCCTGCTCAACGCCCATGGCGCGCAGTACATAAGAGGGTTCGAGACTGGCCGAGGTACAGGCAGAACCGGACGACAGCGCCAGATCTTTCAGCGCCATAATCAGTGATTCGCCATCGACCTGAGCAAAACTGAGGTTGAGGATATTCGGTGCGCCCTGCTCCAGCGAACCGTTAATATTCACATTCTCTAACTGGCTGATGCCGTGCCACAGACGTTGGCGCATGGCTGCGAGACGCGCCATTTCACTGCTCATCTCTTCACGTGCAACGCGATACGCTTCGCCCATGCCCACGATTTGATGCACCGGCAAGGTTCCGGATCGCATACCGCGTTCATGACCGCCGCCGTGCATCTGCGCATCGATCTGTAATTTAGGTTTACGACGCACCCACAGCGCACCAATGCCTTTCGGACCGTAGATTTTATGCGCTGAAAACGACATCAGATCCACCGGCAGTGCCGCAACATCAATCGGCAATTTGCCGACGCTTTGGGTGGCATCAACATGAAACAGGATGTCACGCGCGCGGCACAAGGCTCCGAGCGCGGCGATATCCTGAATCACGCCGGTTTCGTTGTTCACATGCATCAGGGAAACCAGCACCGTGTCATCGCGCAGTGCGGCTTCCAGCATCGCAGGCGTGACAATGCCATCGCTGCCGGGTTGCAGATAGGTGACGTCGAAGCCTTCACGCTCCAGTTGCTGGCAGCTATCGAGCACTGCTTTGTGCTCAGTTTGACTGGTAATAATGTGTTTGCCGCGCGCCTGATGGAATTGAGCCGCGCCTTTAATGGCGAGGTTATCAGCTTCGGTGGCACCGGAAGTAAAAACGATTTCACGCGGATCGGCATTGACCAGCTCTGCAATCTGATTGCGCGCCACATCAACGGCTTCTTCTGCCTGCCAGCCAAAACGGTGAGAACGGGAAGCGGGGTTACCGAAGGTGCCATCCAAAGTAAGAAACTGCATCATTTTGGTGGCGACACGCGGATCGGCAGGCGTTGTCGCTGCGTAATCCAGGTAGATCGGTAATTTCATTGCGCTAAAACTCCGTATAAAAAATCATACGTCTTTATAGCACGATTCAGCCCCGGCTGTGTGAACAGCAAGGGCTGAAGGGGAGCGGATTAAGCACGCAGATTAACGTTAATGGTTTCCTGCATACGATGCTGCTGGAAGCGGCGAGTGTCGTTCATGTTCTGACGATCTGCCACATCCAGGATTTCCTGGTTGTTTACCAGTTCAGCCAGCGTGATGTTGTTGAGGAATTCGCTGATGCGTTCGCTCAGGTCACGCCACAGGACGTGAGTCAGGCAGCGCTCGCCACCCTGGCAGCCTTCTTTGCCCTGGCACTTGGTGGCATCAACAGATTCGTCAACCGCCGTGATCACCGCGCCAACGGCAATCGCGCCAGCATCTTTACCTAACAGATAACCGCCACCTGGACCACGAACGCTGGCCACTAAACCGTGCTTACGCAGACGTGAGAATAACTGCTCCAGATAGGAGAGCGAAATGCCCTGACGCTCAGAAATGTCAGCCAGCGGCACCGGGCCCTCGTTTGAGTGCAGTGCAACGTCCAGCATAGCGGTTACGGCATAACGTCCTTTGGATGTCAGTCTCATAGCATACAACCTCGTAAGCGTCCGTCCGGGTATCGGCGGGCTATCTGATGAATTGACGCCAGTCTGCCATTCCTGAGTAAAACGGTCAACTATTTAACCAAGTAATTTACTCAACTATTTAACCAACTGTTTTACTCAACTATTACCCTTATTACCTTTAGGCTTTTGGAACGAAGCCAGCATACCCCGCAGGATATTGAGTTCATCACGTTCCGGACGCGCGCGGGTGTAGAGACGGCGCAGTTTGCTCATCACCTGACTCGGGGTGCCTTCGCGGATAAAGCCGCTCTCCAGCATCATCTTCTCAATGTGTTGATAGAAGCGCTCCAAATCGTCCACCAAAGGATAAGGGGATTCTTCTTCTTGCGGTTGTGGGCTGGCTTTCTCCTGCGCATCCAGCCATGCCATACGCACTTCGTAAGCAATGATCTGCACTGCCATCGCCAGGTTTAGCGAGCTGTATTCCGGATTTGCCTGAATGGCGACGTGATAGTGGCACTTCTGCAACTCTTCGTTGGTCAGGCCCACACGTTCACGACCAAACACCAGTGCAACCGGTGCCTGCTGGCCCTCTTGCACGCTTTTGATACCGCATTCACGCGAATCCAGCATCGGCCAGGGCAGCGATCGGGAACGCGCGCTGGTGCCGACAACCAGGCTACAGCCCGCAATCGCTTCGTCCAGCGTATCCACGATTTTTGCATCGCCAATTACATCGCTGGCGCCGGCGGCAAGAGAGATGGCCTGCGAGTCAGGTTTGACCAGCGGGTTGACCAGATAAAGATTGGTTAAGCCCATGGTTTTCATGGCGCGAGCAACAGAGCCCATGTTGCCAGTGTGCGAGGTTTCAACCAGTACGATTCGGATATTTTGCAGCATAATAGTGAGCGGTGAGAAAATGATGGCGCGTAGCCTAGCATAAAAGCAGGACATTTGCTGAACACCCTGATATACTCCGCGCCGTTTTCACCCGTTCTTTAACATCCAGCGAGAGATACCGATGCATCCGATGCTCAACATCGCCGTGCGCGCAGCGCGCAAGGCCGGAAATTTAATTGCCAAGAATTATGAAACCCCGGACGCTGTCGAAGCCAGCCAGAAAGGCAGCAACGACTTCGTTACCAATGTTGACCGTGACGCAGAACGTCTGATTATCGAAGTGATTCGTAAATCCTACCCGCAACACTCCATCATCACCGAAGAAAGCGGTGAACTGGCGGGCGATGATCAGGACATTCAATGGGTAATCGATCCGCTGGATGGCACCACCAACTTCATCAAACGTTTACCACATTTCTCTGTATCTATCGCTGTGCGCATCAAAGGCCGCACCGAAGTGGCTGTGGTCTACGATCCAATGCGCAACGAACTGTTCACCGCTGTACGCGGTCAGGGCGCACAGCTCAATGGTTATCGTCTGCGTGGCAGCACCGCGCGTGACCTGGATGGCACCATCCTGGCAACCGGCTTCCCGTTCAAGCTGAAACAGCACGCAACCCCTTACATCAACATCGTGGGCAAACTGTTCACTCAATGTGCTGACTTCCGTCGCACCGGTTCTGCTGCGCTGGATCTGGCTTACGTGGCCGCTGGCCGCGTGGACGGTTTCTTTGAGATCGGTCTGAAGCCATGGGATTTCGCTGCGGGTGAACTGCTGGTACGTGAAGCGGGCGGCCTGGTGACAGACTTCACCGGCAACCATGGCTACATGATGTCAGGTAACATCGTTGCAGGTAACCCACGCGTTGTGAAAGCCATGCTGGCGACCATGCGTGAAGAACTGAGCGAAGCGCTGAAGCGCTAAGCACCAAAAAGGCGGATATCATATCCGCCTTTTTTTACGCCGTTAAAACGGTCGTAACCCGCTACTCATCATCGGCTGTGCGCTTTGCCACAGTAACCACCCTGCCAGTACCAGCAGAATCCCACCTGCTAATCCTAATGCCGGCATAATGATTTTCGCCCCGTGCGACATTGCACTGTTTGCCCCTAGCTTTTCAGCTAATCGCCGCGATCGTTGAACTAATAAGCCCATTGCGGAGACCGTGACCGCCGTACCGATGGCCATGGCCACCGCCGAGGCCACACCCCACGCATAAACACCAATCACCTTAGAAAACAGCAGCATCATGATGGCGCCAGAACAGGGACGCATGCCCATGGAGAACACTACCAGCGCCTGGGTTTTCCCGCTCACCGCGCGATCCATCTGTTCAGCACTCGGCAGATGCGCATGACCGCATCCGCAGTGTTCATCATGCTGGTGATGTGGGCGAATGGCGTGAATCTGAATCTTCGCCGACGCGGGACGTAATAGCGGAAGTAATGTACGCAGCGCACGCCAGCCGACCCACACGCCCAACGCCATCACCAGCAGATAACTGCCCTTCTCCAGCCAGTAACTGCCGAGATGCATTTGCCGCGATGAGGTTTGCAATACCACCAGCATCACTGTGACCAAACCAATCGCCACACCGCCTTGTAACAGTGCGGCCAGTAGCGTCAGTTTCATGCTGGTTTTCAGCTTCGCGGGATGCGTCGCCAGGAAGGTGCTGATCACCACTTTGCCGTGCCCTGGGCCCAGCGCGTGCAGCACACCATAAGCCAGGCTAAAAAGCATTAAAGTCACGCCCGCCTGCTGAGGCTGGTCAGCGACTTGTTGCAGGAGTTGGGTCATTTCGCGATTGAGGACTTTCTGCCACAACACGCTTTGCAGCAAAATTTGCGACCAGTGCTGCCACAGGGTATATCCGGCAGCAAGCATCACTATGGCCAGCAACCAAAGCGGCCACAGTCTGCGTGAACGAGAAGGCAGAGAAATCAATGACATGTCAGGGTTACCGTTTGCGCGAATTGCTGACCAAGATCCATGTCTTCCGGCGGCGCATCGGCTTTATCCAGCGACAGCGCATATTGCTTGAGCGAGTCATCCGGTTTGGGGGTGTGTAAGTCTATCTGGCAGTGTGCTTTTACGCCGTCGTCCATGGTTAATGCCTGTGGGTTATCGTAATACATATCAACAAAGTAGCTCGGATCGAAGGTCTGAATACGATACTGTTTCGCACTCAGCGACTGGGGTTCGCCAAACGGCACAATAAACTCCAGCACTGCTTTGTTGCCGTTGCGCGACAAATTGTACTCTTTGGGCAAATTCAGGAACTTCACCCGCGTTTTGTCCTGCCATACCTCTGAGAAGTAATGTTGCCCCAACACGTTCGCCATCACCTGCGCCGCCAGCTTTTTCCATACCACGTCACCGGGTTTCGCTTTGCCGGCATCGTAAAGCAGATCGGCTGAAGTAATTTCATCCATGGTCCACACCATTTTCATGCCTGTCAGGTGATCGTTTTCGCTGACAAACTCGTTTTTCATATCGATAAAGCTGTGCGGATGAGACCAGGCTGCAGCGCTGAACAACAGCGTAAAAGGAATGAGTGCAATTTTCATGTGTTATAAAGTAACAATTCTCAAGTGAAGATTATACTGGTCCAGAAAAACTGTGACCCGCCTAAAAGCTCTGAGCAAAAGTCACGACAAAGTGCAGGGTTACCGCGTGGAGTTAGCTATTCTTAACTCAAAAATGACCCGCGGATAATACTATTGATGAGTTCTGCACCTTCATCTGCACCACTCTTCAGCCGTGCCCAGCGTCGTTGTCATCTGCTATTGCTACTGTTTCTGCCTGCTCCCGCGCTAACGCTTGAAAAGCTCTGCCAGTTAAATGGTGTTGATCCTGCCGTTGCCCGACAGGATATCGCGGATGTCGGTGATGAGATACAGCGCTTCCATCAACTGGAGTTACACCAGATGGTGGATGGCAGCTTCCGCATACACGGGACGGAACTGGACAGGCGGCTCTGCCTGCTCCATTGGCTGCGACGCGCGCTGCGCCTGTCGCAGGATTTCGTCTGCGAACATTTTGCTCCCGTGCTGCGTCAGCGCCTGAAAGTCCTCAATATCGAAAAGGCGCTGTGGGATGAAACCAATCTGCAGGCGTTAATTCAACATTGCAGTCTGCGACTGAGCCGCGATTTCACGCCGCGCGATCGCCTGTTCCTGCAAATCTTTATGAAGTACGCGCTTTGCCAACGGCAAAATGCACTGTTTAATGAAAAACAGCGGGCATGGCTGGCAGCAAAAACCGAGCGTGCTGCCGCAGATGATGTGATTCACCACTGGCAGAAACGCTGCCATTTAGCGCCGGACGTTAGCGAAACCGACTTCTGGACGCTGCTGTTCAGTTTGATTCATGCGCCGGATGGGAATCAGCTTGAAGACCACCAGGCACAGCAGCTCATGCTGGCCGTAGAAGCGTTAATCGCCCGTTTTGAACAGCTGGCGCAGACACGCGTCAAAAATCAGCACGAGCTGAAATTGCAATTATTCACGCATCTGGCGCAAGCGCTGGATCGCAGTCACTTTGCCATTGGGATTGATAACAGTGTGGCATTGGACGTGGCACGTCTTTATCCACGTTTACTGCGCACCACCGAACGCGCGCTGTATCACTTTAGCAGTGATTTCGGCACGGAATTTAGCGCGGAGGAAGTGAGTCTGGTTGCAGTGTTGTTCGGTGCCTGGCTGATGCAGGATAGCGCACTGCAGGAGAAGCAGGTACTCCTGTTGACCGGCGCGGATGCGGCAATGGAACAATTACTGGAGCAGCAAATCCGCGAGATAACGCTGCTGCCAATCAACATCACTTATCAGGATATGCTGCACTTTCAACGAGAAGGTGCACCGCGTGACGTGGCGCTGGTGATCACACCCTACGCCACATCGTTACCGTTGTTTTCACCGCCGCTGATCCACGCCGAGCTGCCGCTGAGCTACCATCAGCAGCAACGCATTCGTCAACTGCTGGAAGCTTAAGCGGCGCGCGGACGAAGGAACAATGCAGGAAGCGCCACCAGTGCCATCACCCAGAACAGATGTCCCTGTAAATGGGTAAACAGCACACCGCTGATCATCGTCATCACGGCAATCCCGCCGCCCATCGCCAGTGCAGAGTAAAGCGACTGCAATCGAATCACCTCGGCCCCTTTGCGCGCGGCAATAAAGCGCATCGCTGCCAAATGGCATACGGTGAAGCTGCCACAATGCAAAATCTGAGCAGCAATGAGCAGCGGCAGCGCGGTGCTGGATCCCAGCATCACCCAGCGCACTAACGCACAGCAGCAAGAAAGCTGCAGCAAGTCGCGGGCACTCCAGCGACGGAACAGACGATTGCTCAGCGCGAAGATGACGATTTCCGCCACCACGCCCAACGACCATAGATAGCCAATCACCGATGCGGAATAACCTGCTTCCTGCCACCAGATAGCACTGAAGCTGTAATAAGCTGCATGTGCCCCCTGCATTAGCGTCACGCATAACATAAAGCGCCAGACCGCGTTCTCCCGTAGCATATCGCGCCACGCCGTCCAACCGCCGCTTGCCCCCTGCCGCGCATCACCTTGTGGCCGGGTTTTGGGTACTAACATCATGCCGCTAAGCATGGCCAGCAAGCCCACACTTAGCAGTGCCAGAATCGCCCGTGATGACCAGGCACTCACCAGCATCCCCGTCAGCGCAGAGCTAATCACAAACGCCAGCGAACCCCATAGCCGCACCGGGCCATAAGCCAGACCAATTTGCTGCGTCCAGGTCGCTGCCAGCGCATCGCTGAGCGGCACCAACGGCGAGAAAAACAGGTTGAAGCCCACCATGACCAGTAACAGCCATAACCATTGGTCGCCAAACCAGAAACCTAACGCAAAAAGGCACGTCATCAATGCCAGCAGCCGCAACGCCAGAATCAGCTGAGAAGGGTTTTTAACCTGCGAGGCGATCAGCAGGCTACCGACAAATCGCGCCACCATGCCGCAACCGAGCAGTAAGCCGATTTTTTCAGCATCCAGGCCTATGCCTTTGAGCCAGACGCTCCAGAAAGGTAAGTAGATTCCATAACAGAAGAAGTAGGTGAAGTAGCTGAGTCCCAGCCATCTGGCCGATCCGATGGTCATTTTGCCTCCCACAGGCATGTCAGCTGCGCCCGCAGCCCATTGGGCCGCTTCTTTGTCAGAGGCTTGAACAAAAGTGAAATGAAAGGTCGGGGAATCGCTTTTTCTGCGACAGGCTTCGTATCGGAAATCGTACCTCAGACGCCGTAATAACAAGGTCTGCGTGAACGCTTCATGTGCGGTGTGTGCGGTGTGTGCGGTGTGTGTTGACTCTATACAGCATGGGTCGCGTGCATAAAAAAAGGATGGCAAGCGCCATCCTCTTTAATCACATCAGCATGGTGCCAAATCAGGCATACACAGGCAGACGCGCACAGATATCGAGTACCTTCTGCTTGGTGCGCTCGATGGTCGCTTCGTCGTTGATGTTGTCCAGCACGTCAGCGATCCAGCCAGCCAGCTCACGCACGTCTGCTTCTTTGAAGCCACGGCGTGTCACTGCAGGCGTACCGATACGCACACCGGAGGTCACGAATGGGCTCTTCGGATCGTTAGGTACACTGTTTTTGTTCACAGTGATGTTAGCACGGCCCAGCGCGGCATCCGCTTCTTTACCGGTCAGGTTTTTGCTCACCAGATCGATCAGGAACAGGTGGTTATAAGTACCGCCTGAAACGATGTTGTAGCCACGCTCCAAAAGAACTTCAACCATTGCTTTGGCGTTTTTAGCCACTTGCTGCTGGTAAGATTTGAACTCTGGCTCCATTGCTTCTTTGAACGCCACCGCTTTACCCGCGATCACGTGCATCAGCGGGCCACCCTGTCCACCCGGGAATACCGCAGAGTTCAGTTTTTTGTACAGGTCTTCGTCACCGTTTTTCGCCAGAATCAGGCCACCACGTGGACCCGCCAGAGTCTTGTGGGTGGTTGAGGTCACGATGTGTGCATGCGGAACCGGGTTCGGGTAGACATCAGCGGCGATCAGACCGGCAACGTGTGCCATGTCAACGAACAGGTAAGCGCCCACGCTATCAGCGATTTCGCGCATTTTTGCCCAGTCACACACGCCAGAGTATGCAGAGAAACCACCGACGATCATTTTTGGCTTATGCGTTTTAGCCAGCTCAGCCAGTTCGTCGTAGTTGATTTTGCCGGTTTCGTCGATGCCGTAAGGGATGACGTTATACAGCTTGCCTGACAGGTTCACTGGTGAACCGTGCGTCAGGTGACCACCGTGCGCCAGGTTCATACCGAGGATGGTGTCGCCCGGCTGCAACAGCGCAGTATAAACCGCGAAGTTGGCCTGTGAGCCAGAGTGCGGCTGTACGTTGGCAAAGTCTGCGCCAAACAGCGCTTTCGCGCGATCGATTGCCAGCTGCTCAACGATATCAACGTATTCACATCCGCCGTAGTAGCGTTTGCCCGGATATCCTTCGGCATATTTGTTGGTGAGCTGTGAACCTTGCGCCTGCATAACGCGTGGGCTGGTGTAGTTTTCAGAAGCAATCAGTTCGATGTGCTCTTCCTGACGCACCTTCTCTTGCTCCATAGCCTGCCACAACTCGGCATCATAATCGGCAATGTTCATATCACGCTTTAACATCCGGCATCTCCTGACTAGCTAACTTTTTTAACGGCAGTTTAGGCCCCGGCAAGGGGCGAAGGCCAACAGTGTAAACGGTTTTGACAGGTGACGGTAGCGCCAATCCCCTCTTTTTACGCAAACGATTGGCACGGCGCTGGAACGGGTTTTTTACGCCTTTTTGCAATCCTGTAAATCACGATATTTGCTCACGCTGGAGAGGAATATTTTTCAGGTTTGTGGGCCAGCTTCCAGCTTCAGCACCTAACCCGCAATCAAAACAGGGGATTTACAGGCTAGATGAACGATCATAAGATGTATTTAAAATACATGTTTAAATTCACTGTGAGGCATTCACCATGCTTGATGCGCAAACTATCGCTACCGTAAAGTCTTCCCTGCCCGCTATTGCTCAGCTTGGCCCGCAACTCACTGGCCACTTCTACCAACGTTTGTTAACGGCACATCCGGAACTGAAAAACGTCTTCAACATGAATAATCAGCGCAGTGGCAATCAGCGTGAGGCGCTGTTTAATGCCATTGTCGCGTACGGCAGCAACCTGGAGAACCTGGCGGTGCTGCTGCCGGCGGTAGAGAAAATTGCACAGAAGCACACCAGCCTGAATATTCAGCCCGCGCAATATGCGGTAGTCGGTGAAACGTTGCTGGCCACCATCGAAGAGTTACTCAATCCCGGCGATGACGTCTTACAGGCGTGGGGCAAAGCTTACGGGGTGCTGGCGGATGTGTTTATCCAGCGTGAAGAGGCGATTTATTGCGCCTCAGAAGAGAAAGTCGGCGGCTGGCGTGGCGCGCGTGACTTCCGTATTCGCACCATCAACACTGAAAGCTCAGTAATTAAAAGTTTTGAGCTGGTACCTAACGATGGTCAGCCCGTCGCCGATTTCCTGCCCGGACAATATCTGGCTGTTAGTCTGCGACCTGAAGGAAGCGAAAATATCCAGCATCGCCAGTATTCACTCACCCATCTACCTAACGGTAAATCCTATCGTATCGCAGTGAAGCGCGAGGAACACGGCAGCGTTTCCGGTTGGCTGCACACCCATGCGAAGGTCGGTGATATTGTGCAATGTGCTGCACCGGCGGGTGATTTCTATTTGCAAACAAAGGGAACCGCGCCGATCACGCTGATTTCTGCCGGTGTGGGTCAAACTCCGATGCTGGCAATGTTAGCCAGCCTGGCTGAGCAGCAGTATGCGGGCGCGGTTAACTGGCTACATGCGGCCGAATGTGGTGCACAGCATGCTTTCGCGGATGAAGTGCAAGCCACAGGTGCTCGCCTGCCACATTTCACCAGCCATATCTGGTATCGCGAGCCGGAAAGCGTGGACAGTGGCCGTTTTGATGCGCAGGGATTCATGGACCTCGCAGGCATCTCCAGCCAATTGAATCAGGCCGACCGCCAGTTCTGGCTTTGCGGCCCTCTGCCATTTATGCAGTTTGTCGCGCGGCAGCTGGTCGATGCCGGTATCAGTGCCGATCGTATCCATTATGAAGTTTTTGGCCCGCACAAAGTGCTGTAAACAAAAAAGCCTGCATCATGCAGGCTTTTTAACAGGCTAACGAAGGGGCTTAGATCGCCTCTTCGTCCTCTTCACCGGTACGGATTCGCACCACGCGCGCCACGTCGAACACAAAGATTTTGCCGTCGCCGATTTTGCCGGTCTGCGCGGTATTCATAATGGCTTCAACGCAGGTGTCGACGATGTCATCACCGACCACCATTTCGATTTTCACTTTTGGCAGAAAATCGACCATGTACTCCGCGCCACGATACAGCTCAGTGTGGCCTTTCTGGCGACCAAAGCCCTTCACTTCACTGACCGTCATCCCGGTGATGCCCACTTCAGCCAACGCTTCGCGCACATCATCGAGTTTGAATGGTTTAATAATTGCATCGATCTTTTTCATGACAGATCCTTTTTTCACTCCCTCCATGATGGACGGATAACAAGTAGTATATACCCGTCCTGCTTCAAGTTGCAGAGGGGTTGGCGGCTCTCTTTTCCCCAAATCGCTTGAAGAAGTAAGCTCATCGGGATGCTTTCGTTTGCCGTCTGACTGCAACTCAAATTATTTGGGGTAGTCAATGGATGAATCAATATGCCGCAGCAAGCTACTCTTTAAATTCACTGGCGTCCAGCTCATGGCGTGACAGCAGCTTATAGAATTCTGTACGGTTACGTCCAGCCAGACGCGCAGCGTTGGTGACATTTCCTTTGGTCATTTGCAGCAATTTGCGCAGATAGTTGAGCTCAAATTGATTACGTGCCTCAACAAAGGTCGGCAGCGCGGTGTTTTCACCCGCTAACGCCTGTTCAACCAGCGCATCCCCAATCACGGGTGACGTGCTCAGCGCGACACACTGCTCAATCACGTTGACCAGCTGCCGCACGTTGCCAGGCCAACTGGCCCCCACTAAACGTTTCATCGCATCCACAGAGAAGCTGCGCACGAAGGGTTTATGGCGTTCGGCCGATTGGCGCAAGAGATGGTTCGCCAACAGCGGAATATCCTCTGCACGTTCATGTAGTGCGGGAATCTTCAGATTCACCACATTGAGGCGATAGTAGAGATCCTCGCGGAAACTCTTTTTCTCCATCGCTTTGGGCAGATCGCGATGGGTGGCCGAGATGATGCGCACGTTGATATCGACATCCCGATTACTGCCCAGCGGACGCACTTTTCGCTCCTGCAAGACGCGCAGGAGTTTGACCTGCAACGCCTGTGGCATATCACCAATTTCATCAAGAAACAGCGTGCCACCCTCCGCCGCCTGAAACAGCCCTTCACGCGCACTCACGGCACCGGTGAAAGCCCCTTTGGCGTGACCAAACAGCTCAGACTCCAGCAGTTGCTCCGGTAGCGCACCACAGTTAATGGCAATAAACGGCTTGTTTGCACGCGGGCTGGCGGCGTGAATCGCCTGAGCCAGCACTTCTTTTCCGGTACCGCTCTGGCCATTGATTAACACGCTGACGTCGGATTGCGCCACCATGTGCGCTTGATCCAGCAAACGCAGCATCAGTGGATTGCGCGTCACTACCGCTTCACGCCAGGTATCATCACTGACGGGCGCGCGCTGTGCTAACGCTTCATCAATGGCTTTATACAGCGCGTCACGATCCACCGGTTTCGTCAGGAAACTGAATACGCCCTGCTGCGTGGCAGAAACCGCTTCGGGGATCGAGCCGTGCGCCGTAAGAATGATCACCGGCAAACCCGCATGGCGTTTCTGGATTTCGCCAAATAACGCCAGTCCGTCCATTTCATCCATACGCAGATCGCTGATCACCAGATCAACTTTCTCTTTCTGCAACTGGCGCAGCGCATCCGGACCACTTGCGGCGGTGGTCACCTGATAGCCTTCACTGCTTAAGCGCATGCCAAGCAGTTTAAGCAGGCCGGGATCGTCATCCACCAGCAGTAAACGTGCAGACTGTTTCATGGTCACTGATCCTCACTTTGTGCATCACTGGCACCGTGCGATGTATCGCTGCTGTCCGCCGGTTTACGGGACGACAGCTGGCGTTCGATGTCAGTTAAGCGCTCAAGCTTACGCTGAGTCTCCTCCAGTGATTGACGCAGTTTGGTTTGCTGCTGGCGCAGGCTATCCAGCTCAGTATCGTGGCTTTGCTGGAGTGCAGCATAGCGGCTGCGTTCACCGCTTAACGCCAGCTGCGCCGCCTGATTACTACGCCACAACATTAATAACGGACGCACGGAGGCTGGATAGGAAGCGCTGTAGCCGTCTAGCGTATCGACGAACTGACGGCGCTCAAAGGGCGTCACATTGCCATTTGCCAGCAGAATGCCTTGTTTAAAAGCACGCGACCAGCCTTGTACTGGCCAGCGCCGTGCCTCAGCACGCGCTTCCGCTGGGGATAAACGCTCACCACAGTCGATAGCACGCTGCCAGTAGAGGGGGTTGCTCATGGCTGTTGGCGTTTCAATCTTCCACACGTTTTGACAATCGGTCGCCAGATAATCAGGCAGCCGCACTTCTGGCTCAGGAAGATTGGTGCCATCGTGTAACGCGCTGCCCGTGGACGGTGTCTGGCAAGCACTCAAGCCAAATGCCACCAACGCGCAGCTAAAAAGTTTAATCAGGGTGTGTTTCATTAATCAGGCATTCCCGGCGCTGGTCGTCAAAATGATTCGAAAACAGACATCCGCATCCTTGCGCGTTACCAATTGCAAATCGCCCTGCATCCTGCGCAGGCAATCTTTCGCGATGCTTAACCCCAGCCCGCTGCCTTTAACTGGCCCTTTGCGCTGCTGGCTGCCCTGAAAAAAGGGCTCAAAAATCATCGCCTGCTCTTCAGCCGGAATCGGTGTGCCGGTGTTCGCCACCTCAATCCACACCTGGTTGCCTTTCTGTTGGCTCTGCAGCCAGATGTTACCGGATTCGCTGCCGTAGTTCACGGCGTTCGAATAGAGGTTATCGATGACCCTTTGCAGCAATGATGCCTCTGCCAGACAGTGCGCCACCTGAAGATCAACATGGGTGGTGATCTGACGTGCACCGGCGGGCAATGAATGGATTTTAACGACCGCATCAACGATGTCATTGATTGCTACCGGCTCCAGCGCCATGGGGCCATCCGCCAGTTTGCGGTTGTAATCCAAAAGTTGTTCGATGAGACGCTGCAAATGGCGGCTGCTGGTATCAAGAATCGCGACCACTTCTTGCTGTTCCGCATTGAGCGGCCCAGCCACCTGATCGGCCAATAATTCCGTGCCTTCACGCAAGCTGGCAAGCGGGGTTTTCAGTTCGTGCGAGAGATGACGCAGAAACTCATGTCGCTGCTCTTCCAGCCAACTTAGGCGCTCGCTCAGCCACACGATGCGCTGACCGAGTGAGCGGATTTCACGCGGACCGCGAAAACTCACGCTGTCACCCAGCGCTTTGCCTTGCCCCAGTCGGTTAATCATCCGTTCAACGCGTTTAACCGGGCCGATGATCATGCCGGTAAACAGCAGCACCAGTGCCAGACTGATCAGAAACAGAATCAGCGCCTGCCAGCCGAAAAACTGGCCGCGATCGGCGATTTCGCGCTGAAGCTGCAAGCCACGCGAAAATACCACTTCACGCGTCGCCTGCACCATTTGCGCATTGGCATCAGAAAAATGTTCGAGGGCCGTTGCGGCTTTTGCCACTGGGTTACCGTTGTCGCACTGCACGCTGGCGAGCTGCGGCAAGGTTTCCTGCAACGCTTTGAAGGAAGGAAGATCCGGCAGGCTATCCGCATGGCTGGTGAGCATCTGACCGTACCGCGTCCACTGCGTCTGATAAAGCTTTTGCAAGGTGGCATCCCCTAACACGCAATATTGACGATAACTGCGCTCCAGCTCGAGCGCCGTGCGCGCCATCGCTTCGCTGCGGCGTACGTCGGTGAAGGTATTGCGATTGGTATCTGCGGCCTGATTACTGAGCGCAGACAAACTTTCCCAGGCTTGCCACGCCAGCACCAGCAATGGCAACAGGACCAGTAAAAAAGCCATCAAGACTAACTGCCGCAGGGATCGGGGAAACAGACGCCATCTCTTCACTACCGCGCATCCTTTAATGTGAGCTGCTGGCATGCTAACGAAGTATCAATAGGGAAGAAAGTACCGAAAGGAAAACGGCAGCCCTTTTGGGCTGCCGTGAGAGCGACGCCGCAGCATCGCTTGCAAAATAGGTGGAGCCTAACTCAACGTTGCGTCCGATGCTTGATAACGTTGCAAAGCAAGCGATTATCGGTTGGGTGGACGGCAGGCTCCGTTTGGTGCGTCATTCGAATTTTATGAGCTCAACCGCAGTGCGGGGCAATCATAGACAGGAGAATGAGCAACGCAGTGAGTATAGCAACTATCGTGCCAGAAATGAAATAGCATTGATTATCAGAGTAATGCGAGGTGTGACGCAGTTTTTTATGAAAAAGCGGACCGGCTGGTCTGGCGAAAGTGTCGCTGATCAGCAACGAGTTAGAGGATGAAAAATTGATCCAATATAAATCAATAATTTAAATGTCACCATTTAGCGACACATCAATATCGTGTTTGTCGCTAATTTCCGACAATTTTGCGAGCCAGCCAAAGTAGGTCATGGCGTAATGGATTGAGTGAGTGAGTGAGTGAGTGAGTGAGTGAGTGAGTGAGTGAGTGAGTCTGGACCAGCTGGCTAAAAGAAAGGCCGCCTTGCGGCGGCCTCTGATGCAGTCGGCTAAATTAGCCCAGCTGCTTGCGTGCGTTGCGGAAGATACGCATCCACGGGCTGTCTTCGCCCCACTCTGCTGGGTGCCAGGAGTTGCTCACGGTGCGGAACACACGCTCTGGGTGCGGCATCATAATGGTGACACGACCGCTTTCGTTGGTGACTGCAGTGATACCGTTCGGCGAGCCGTTCGGGTTGGCAGGGTAATTTTCGGTCACTTTACCGAAGTTGTCCACGAAGCGCAGCGCCACCAGACCTTTGCTTTCCAGCTGAGCCAGATGCGCACCGTCACGCACTTCTACGAAGCCTTCACCGTGCGACACGGCGATTGGCATATGAGAACCGGCCATGCCGTCCAGCAGCAACGATGGGCTCGCAGCCACTTCAACCAGGCTGAAACGTGCTTCAAACCGCTCTGACTGGTTACGTACAAAGCGTGGCCACAGTTCGCTGCCCGGAATCAGCTCACGCAGATTCGACATCATCTGGCAGCCGTTACATACGCCCAGCGCCAGCGTCTGTGGACGGTGGAAGAAGTTTTCGAACTCATCACGCACACGGCCGTTGAACAGAATCGACTTCGCCCAACCTTCACCGGCACCCAATACGTCACCGTAAGAGAAGCCACCGCACGCTACCAGCGCCTGGAACTCTTCCAGACCACGGCGGCCCGCCAGCAGGTCACTCATGTGCACATCGACAGCGGTGAAGCCAGCACGGTGGAAGGCAGCGGCCATCTCAACGTGGGAGTTCACGCCCTGCTCACGCAGAACGGCAACACGAGGACGCGCGCCTGTGGCGATCATCGGCGCAGCAACATCTTCCTCTGGCTTGAAGGTCAGATGAACGTTCAGGCCAGGATCGTTGTCGTCTTTCTTCGCTTCGTGCTCCTGATCGGCACAGGCAGGGTTGTCACGCAGACGCTGCATCTGCCAGGTGGTCTCTGCCCACCAGGTACGCAGCGTGGTACGGCTTTCGCTGTACACCGCGCTGTCACCAGAGCGGATCACAAAGCGATCGCCCGGCAGCGCCTGACCAATCACATGCACATTGCTGCTCAGACCATGGTCGGCAAACACTTTCTCAACGGCTGCACGATCAGCGGCATTAATCTGGATCACTGCACCCAACTCTTCGGTGAACAGTGCTGCCAGCGCATCGTTACCCAGCGCGGCGATATCGGCTTCGATACCGCAGTGACCGGTGAAAGCCATTTCTGCCAGTGTTACCAGCAGGCCGCCATCAGAACGGTCATGGTAAGCCAGTAGCTTCTGCTCGGCCACCAGCGCCTGAATGGCGTTGAAGAAGCCTGCCAGCTGCGATGCATCACGTACGTCGGCTGGCTTATCGCCTAACTGACGGTAAACCTGTGACAGCGCGGTAGCACCCAGGGTGTTTGCGCCGTTGCCCAAATCAATCAGCAACAGCAGGTTATCCTGGTCAGCTTGCAGTTGAGGCGTTACGGTGCGGCGCACATCTTCTACACGCGCAAAGGCGGTGATCACCAGCGACAGCGGCGAGGTCATCTCACGCTCTTCGGTGCCCTGCTGCCAGCGGGTTTTCATCGACATCGAGTCTTTGCCCACTGGAATCGTGATGCCCAGCGCCGGACAGAGTTCTTCACCAACCGCTTTCACTGCGGCATACAAACCGGCATCTTCGCCTGGGTGACCTGCTGCGGCCATCCAGTTTGCAGAGAGCTTCACGCGCTGCAGGGAACCAATCGAGGTGGCTGCCAGGTTGGTCAGCGCTTCACCGACCGCTAAACGGCCTGAGGCAGCGAAGTCCAGCAAGGCGACTGGAGCACGTTCGCCCAGTGAGAAGGCTTCGCCGTGATAGCTATCCAGGCTGGCGGTGGTCACTGCACAGTTCGCTACCGGGATCTGCCATGGGCCGACCATCTGGTCACGCGCCACCATACCGGTTACCGAACGGTCACCGATGGTAATCAGGAAGGTTTTCTCTGCCACAGTTGGCAGATGCAGTACGCGATTAACGGCATCTGCCACGGTAATGCCGTCACGCACCAGCGCATCGCCTTTGGCCTGCTGAGTGGCAACATCACGCGTCATCTTCGGCGTTTTGCCCAACAGCACGTCCAGCGGCATGTCGATAGGGTTGTTATCGAAGTGGCTATCCGCCAGGTTCAGGTGCAGCTCTTCGGTGGCTTCACCGATCACCGCATAAGGTGCACGCTCACGCTTACACAGCTCGTCAAACAGCGCCAGTTGAGCCGGTGCCACCGCCAGTACATAACGTTCCTGGGATTCGTTACACCACACTTCCAGCGGGCTCATGCCTGGCTCATCGTTGAGGATGTCACGCAGGTTGAAGTTGCCGCCACGGCCACCATCACTCACCAGCTCTGGCATCGCGTTAGACAGACCGCCAGCACCGACGTCGTGGATGAACAGAATCGGGTTGGCTTCGCCCAGCTGCCAGCAACGGTCGATCACTTCCTGGCAGCGACGCTCCATTTCCGGGTTGTCACGCTGGACAGATGCAAAATCCAGATCCGCATCAGACTGACCAGAGGCCATTGAAGAGGCTGCTCCGCCGCCGAGGCCAATGTTCATCGCGGGCCCGCCGAGCACGATCAGTTTCGCGCCGACGACGATCTCACCCTTCTGCACGTGGTCAGCACGGATGTTACCAATACCGCCCGCCAGCATGATCGGCTTATGGTAGCCACGCAGTTCTGAGCCATTATGGCTGTTCACGCGCTCTTCATAAGTACGGAAGTATCCGTTCAGTGCAGGACGGCCAAATTCGTTGTTGAACGCTGCGCCGCCCAGTGGGCCTTCAGTCATGATATCCAGCGCGGTAACAATACGCTCCGGCTTACCAAAATCTTCTTCCCACGGCTGTTCAAAACCCGGAATACGCAGGTTGGAAACGGAGAAACCGACCAGGCCCGCTTTCGGCTTCGCGCCACGTCCCGTTGCGCCTTCATCACGGATTTCACCACCGGAACCGGTCGCAGCACCTGGCCACGGGGAAATCGCGGTCGGGTGGTTATGGGTTTCCACCTTCATCAGGATATGCGCCTCTTCCTGATGGAAGGTGTATTCGCCCTTCTGAGCATCGGCGTAGAAGCGGCCCACTTTTGAACCTTCCATCACCGCGGCGTTGTCTTTATAAGCAGACAGAACGTGCTCAGGATTGTGTTCAAAGGTGTTTTTGATCATTTTAAACAGCGACTTCGGCTGTTTTTCACCGTCGATAATCCAGTCGGCGTTGAAGATTTTATGACGGCAGTGCTCTGAGTTTGCCTGAGCAAACATATAGAGCTCGATGTCGTTCGGATTGCGGCCCAGTTTGGTGAAGGCATTCAGCAAATAGTCGATTTCGTCATCGGCCAGTGCCAGGCCCAGCGTGGTGTTGGCCTGTTCCAGTGCAATGCGACCGGCACCCAGCACATCAACGCTTTTCAGCGGCTGTGGTTCATGATGTGCGAACAACTGCTGCGCATCATTCAGGTCACCGAACACGGTCTCCATCATGCGGTCATGCAGCAGGCTAGCCAGCTGTTGCCATTGCGCTTCCGTCAGCTGCGGCGCCTGCACATAGAAAGCCATACCGCGTTCGAGGCGGATAACCTGGGGCAGATCGCAGTTGTGCGCGATATCGGTGGCTTTTGATGACCACGGAGAAATGGTGCCGGGACGCGGCGTCACCAGTAACAGACGCCCTTGTGGCGCGTGCTCGGCGAGAGAAGGACCGTATTTCAGCAGACGTTGCAGGCGGGCATGTTCATCCGCACTGAGCGGTGCACTGACATCGGCAAAATGGACGTACTCGGCGTAAATATCACTCACTGGCAGGTGAGCGTCCTGAAAGCGGGTCAGCAGTTTGTTTACACGAAATGCCGACAGAGCGGGCGAACCACGCAGAATTTCCATCATCAAAGATCTCTCGTCTTCGAAGCGCCGGGCGACGCTTCATTGGGCGCAACAGGGGAAAACGGGCGGTATTATAGAGAAACAGCACGGGTTACGAAACCGTTTGCGCATAAAATCTGGCACTCAGCATTTGGCTGAATTTTGCACAATTCTTGCTATATAAGTTGCCCTGCTGCACTTTGTTGCGCAAAATGCCCCTCGCTCTGGGAGTAAAAACAACACAAATACTGCCTTTAAAAGACAGAGGCCTGTGAGCCATTACGAGACAACTATTTGAAACGCCTGAAAATAAACTATCTGTTTATCGGTCTGATCACCGTGCTGCTTGCGCTGGCACTGTGGCCTTCCATCCCCTGGTACGGGGGCGGAAAAGACGCGCTATCACAGATTAAATCACGTGGAGTGCTGCGCATCAGTACCGTCAACTCCCCGCTGACTTACTACACCATCAATAATGCACCAGCCGGTATGGATTACGAGCTGGCGAAACGCTTCGCCGATTATCTTGGCGTCAAACTTGAGGTTACGGTGCGTCCGAACCTCGGCGATCTGTTTGACGATCTGGATGATGGTAAGGCGGATTTGCTCGCAGCTGGGCTGATCTACAACGGTGAACGCCTTGCCCACTATCAAAGTGGACCGAGCTACTACTCTGTTTCGCAGCAGTTGGTGTACCGCATTGATAAGCCACGGCCGAAGAATCTCGGCGATTTGAAAGGCCGCCTGATTGTGCAGTCCGGTTCGGCATATCTGTCAACTTTACGTTCCGCAAAAGCTGACAGCTATCCCGATCTCGATTGGGCGATTTCTACCGATCAGGGACAGAAAGCGCTACTGGAAGCCGTCGCCGACGGCAAGCTGGATTACACCGTGGGCGATTCGGTCACCATCGGCTTATTGCAGCGCATCCATCCGCAGCTGGCCGTAGCATTCGACATCACCGATGAAGAACCGGTCACCTGGTATCTGCCACGCAGTGATGATGACAGTCTGAATGCGGCAATGCTCGACTTCTACAGCCAGATGGGCGAAGAAGGCACAATGGCGCGCCTCGAAGAGAAGTATCTCGGTCACGTTGGCACTTTTGATTACGTGGATACCCGCACCTTCCTGCGCGCGATTGATAACACGTTGCCGGATATCAAACCGCTGTTTGAGAAATACGCGGCGAGCATGGACTGGCGTCTGCTGGCAGCCATCTCTTATCAGGAGTCGCACTGGAATCCGCAGGCGACCTCACCGACCGGCGTGCGCGGCATGATGATGTTGACGCGTAACACCGCTGACAGCCTCGACGTCAACGATCGCCTTGATCCTGAGCAGAGCATCCGTGGCGGCAGCGAATACCTGCAACGTATGATGGAGAAGGTGCCGGACACCATTCCTGATGATGAACGCATCTGGTTTGCATTGGCGGCGTATAACATGGGCTATGCGCACATGCTGGATGCCCGCAAGCTGACGGCCAAACAAGGCGGTAATCCTGATAGCTGGGCCGATGTCAAACAGCGTCTGCCGATGCTAAGCCAGAAGCGATATTACGCGCAAACCTCCTACGGTTACGCGCGCGGCCATGAAGCTTACAACTATGTCGAGAACATCCGTAAGTATCAGATCAGTCTGGTGGGATATCTGCAGGAGCAGGAGAAGCGCATCGCTCAGCAGTCGGCGCTGGAAGCGGAATTGGGCGCCGGTTACCCGGCGGTCGAACCTAAGATTGCGATGAACTAACCTTCGCGCTGCGCCTGGCGCAGCGCTTTCTTTTGCTCACGGCGCATGCGGAAGAAGTCACTCAACATTCCGGCACACTCTTCTGCCAGCACACCGCAATCAATCTGAATCTGATGATTCATACCTGGATGACCAATCACGTCCATGAGCGAGCCCGCTGCGCCCGTTTTCTCATCCTTTGCGCCATATACAAGCCGCGTAATGCGACTGTGCACCATCGCACCGGCGCACATCACGCAGGGTTCCAGCGTCACATACAACGTGGTATCAAGCAGGCGATAGTTTTCGAGGATTTTGCCGCCCTGCCGCAGCGCCATGATTTCGGCATGCGCGGTCGGGTCGCACTGACCAATCGGTCGATTCCAGCCTTCGCCAATCACTTTATCACCCTGCACTAATACCGCGCCGACCGGCACTTCGCCCTGTTCCCACGCGCGACGCGCCAGCTCCAGCGCATGGCGCATCCAATATTCATCAGTTTGTGGGTTCACCGGGCAGCTCCTGCGGATTTAAAGGCGGCGCATTATAGACGGAATCGCCGCATGATTCACTCCAGCTGTTGCAGCTCACCGCGAGGTGTCACCCGCCAGCGATGCTGGCAGAAGAACAGCAGCGGGTTATCCTGTTTACTGTCGCTGTAACCGCTGTAGAGTTGCAATGGTGTACCAATCTTCTCTTCGAGTTGAGCGACCTTCTCATGCCCGAGGCAACGCATGGCCAGCACGCGTCCCCCTAAACCGGGTTGCATCTGACTGGCAATCAGCTGTACGCGCGGCAAGAAGGCTGAATCAAAATAAACCTGCTCCACCAGCGATTGCGGCGAACCGGTGATCAACCACACATCCGCATCATCGCTACTGAGATAATCGGTCAGACGTTGTTGCACCACCGGAAAGGCGGTAACACGCTGACGGAACCATGTCGCGAACTCCGCTTCACGCTGACGCAGGCATTGCTCACTGTGGCCGAAGGTAATGGCCCACAGCAGCAAGCTCATCGGCCAGCGTGCGGCGTGTCCTTTAAACAGCATTCCCAGGCCAATTACCGGCAACAGCGGCACCACCAGCAACAGGTTGATCGGCTGGCGTCGCAGCAGATAACGCATAAAGGTGCCAAACATGTCCTGCTGATGCAGCGTGCCATCCAGATCGAAAAACACCACGCGGCGTTGCGTACCCTTTGTCAAACTCCTCTCCTTATCTTTCCTTTCTACGGCTTGCCCTACAGTGTAGCCAGCTTCAACGGCGGGGGCGAAAGCAGTCATTTTTAATTCCAATGGCCACAATGCCAGCTGAATAGTTTATTCTTTGTGTCGGCGTGCTGTCATTAAAACCTGATGGTGCGAAAAGAGACTAAGCTCAAGCGGGATTAGATGGATTAAGGATCGAACATGAGTTCATTGCTGCGAATTCGCCAGCTCTACCCTCGACTGGCGCTAAATGAGCGTCGGCTGGCGGATTTTTTGCTGTCGCAGCCGGATCGGGCACGGCATCTGAGTTCACAAAAACTGGCTGAGGAATCGGGCGTCAGCCAGTCGAGCGTGGTGAAGTTTGCCCAAAAATTGGGCTATAAGGGATTCCCTGCGCTGAAACTGGCACTGAGTGAGTCGCTGGCGGATCGCGACGCCATCACCGTGCACAATCATATTCTTAGCGACGATCCCCTCAAAGTGGTCGGCGAAAAATTACTGACTGAGAAGATTTCCGCTATCCGCGCCACGCTGGATATCAACAGCGAAGAGAAATTGCTGCAAACCCTGCAATTGCTGAAAAACGCCAACCGCATTTTGTTAGTGGGCATCGGTGCGTCGGGGTTAGTGGCGAAAGATTTCTCATGGAAGCTGATGAAGATTGGCATCAACGCGGTAGCCGAGCAGGATATGCATGCTTTACTGGCGAGCGTGCAGGCGATGGCACCGGGGGATGTGCTGCTGGCGATTTCCTATACCGGCGAGCGGCGTGAGATTAACCTTGCGGCACAGGAAGCCGCGCAGCTGGGGGTCGACGTGCTGGCGTTTACCGGCTTTACCCCCAACTCGCTGCAACAGTGCGCTTCCATATGCTTGTACACCGTTGCCGAGGAGCAAAGCACGCGCAGTGCCGCAATCTCATCCACCAGTGCACAACTAGCGTTGACTGACCTGCTGTTTATGGCGTTGGTACAAAACGATCCAGAACGCGCTTCAAGCCACATAAGGCACAGTGAAGAACTGGTCAAAAAACTGGTGTGATACAAAAAAAGCCGTCATTCGGCCTTTTTACTTTGCGAAGCAGAATCGTGACGACAGGCCTGGCGGCTCGCATGCTGCAAGTTATGCAGGCACTCATCGCATAAAGCGGCATCATCAGACATCCAGCGAGCCAGCCACCCTCGCGCAACTCCACACTGAATGCATTGCTGCTTTAAAAACATTTCTTTCAACGAGTTAATTTTTATCATGGTGCTTACGACAAACATTTATGCGGATAATTACCGCACAAAATGATAACTCGGAGTATTCCTAATTCCTATCTAACCTTTGATGAATTTTGCTTGAGTGACGCAATCCTCGCTTTGTTTGATCCCGCGCAATAAACCATGCGACCTTATAAGCCGGTTTTATGATAAGGTGCGCGCCTTCTTTCTCAGGCTAACGGCGATCATGGCTTTACTCATTACGGCGAAATGCATCAATTGCGATATGTGCGAACCTGAATGCCCGAACCAGGCCATCAGTTTAGGTGAGGCGATCTATGAGATTGATGTCGACCGCTGCACCGAATGCGTGGGCCATTATGATGTGCCGACCTGCCAAAGCGTCTGCCCGATTGATAACACCATCATTTCTGACCCACAGCACCCGGAAACCCGTGAGGCGCTGTGGGAGAAATTTGTCGTGTTGCACCCTTAGTCTTCGATGATCACCGTTGCGCAGGCGTAGTGGCGCTCATCGGCCAGCGTGACATGCACATGTTTCACGCCCAACTGGCTGGCAATCACTTTTGCCTGTTCGAAAAAGCGTAAGCCCGGTTTGCCAAGCGCGTCGTTGTACACTTCGAATTGATTAAAGGCCAGACCACCGCGAATGCCTGTACCAAAGGCTTTGGCCGCCGCTTCTTTCACCGCAAAACGTTTGGCAAGAAAGCGCACCGGTTGCTGGTGCGCCTGATATTGCTGCCACTCGGCTTCGCTCAAGACGCGACGCGCCAGACGATCGCCGGATCGCTCAATCACACCGGCAATACGTTCGATTTCAACGATGTCGCTGCCGAGTCCGAGAATCGCCATTAACGACGCGCTTCCCGCATCAGCTGCTTCATCTCTGACACCGCATCCGCCAGGCCACTGAACAGCGCACGGCCAATGATGGCGTGACCAATGTTTAGCTCATGCATCTCCGGCAGTTCAGCGATGGGTTGCACGTTGTGATACGTCAGACCGTGACCGGCGTTAACCTTCAAACCGAGGCTGGCTGCAAATGTGGCTGCTTTGCGAATACGCGATAATTCGGCTTCACGCTCCAGCCCTTCCGGTGCTTCCGCATAGGCGCCAGTGTGGATCTCAATGTAAGGCGCGCCGCTGGCAACGGCCGCTTCAATCTGGCGGTGGTCGGCATCGATGAACAGCGACACCAGAATACCCGCTTCGCTCAGCAGGCGAACCGCAGCATTGATTTTGTCCTGCTGACCCGCCACATCTAATCCGCCTTCAGTGGTCACTTCCTGGCGCTTTTCCGGCACCAGACACACGAAGTGCGGCTTGATATCACAGGCAATGTCGATCATCTCATCGGTCACCGCCATCTCCAGATTCATACGTGTCTGGATGGTGTCGCGCAGAATACGCACATCGCGATCGTTGATATGACGACGATCTTCACGCAGGTGCACAGTGATGCCATCTGCGCCCGCCTGTTCAGAAACAAACGCCGCCTGGACTGGATCGGGATAATTCGTGCCACGTGCGTTACGTACGGTGGCGATGTGGTCAATGTTGACCCCTAACAGCAACTCAGCCATGACAATCCTTAAATAGGTTCAGTGTGTTTGCAGTGTACCGTGCTGAGCATATCAGGCGGTACGACCAGCGCTAGTCGTTTGCCACATCGGGCTTCTTTTTGGGCACAAACTGGCGAAACAGTTCCTGGCTCTTCAGCGGTTTACCGCCCAGATAAGGCTTGAGCGCCATACGCGTGAAGCGCTTGGCAGCACGCAGGCTGTCGGCATCGGGAAACTCGCGTTCCCACAGCGCACGCAACTGGCGACCGGTAAAACTGCGTTGGTTCACCACCAGGCTGGCGATAAACCCCTTCTCTTCACGATAACTGTACGTCATGCCGTCATCGATCTCTTCACCACTGCCCGCACAGTGCAGGAAATCCACGCCGTAACCCAGGTGGCCCAGCAGCGCCAGTTCAAAGCGACGCAGCGCCGGTTCAGGCGTGCCACTGCCTGCGGCCAGCATCTGGATGCAATTGAGATAGTCAAAGAAGAGGTCGGAGAAAGGAATTTCCTGCTCAAGCACGCGAGACAGCAGTTCGTTAACGTACAACCCGCAGTAAAGCGTGATGCCACTGAGCGGTAAGGCCAGCGACACCGCTTCGGCGCTGCGCAGCGTTTTAACTTCGCCACGTCCACCCCAGCGCACCAGCAGCGGCGTGAAGGGTTGGAGTGCACCTTTGAGTTGGGAACGGCGCGAGCGTGCGCCTTTGGCCAGGACGCGGACGCGCCCTTCGCTTTCGCTGAACAGATCGAGCAGGAGGCTGGTTTCGCTGTAAGGGCGACTATGCAGCACAAAGGCGCGTTGCCAGCCTTCCATCAATTATTCGTCTGTATAGCCCAGGCTGCGCAGTGCACGTTCGTCATCCGCCCAACCCGATTTCACTTTAACCCACAGTTCGAGATGCACTTTGGCTTCAAACATCTCTTCCATGTCTTTACGCGCTTCAATACCGATGGTTTTAATCTTGGCGCCTTTGTTGCCAATCACCATCTTCTTCTGCCCTTCGCGCTCGACGAGGATCAGACCGTTGATGTCATAGCCACCACGATCGTTAGAGACGAACTGTTCGATTTCCACGGTCACTGAGTAAGGCAGTTCCGCACCGAGGAAGCGCATCAGTTTTTCACGGATGATCTCAGACGCCATAAAGCGCTGTGAACGATCGGTGATGTAATCTTCCGGGAAGTGATGGTCAGATTTCGGCAGGCATTTACGCGCGATAGCGGCAATGGCATCAACGTTCTTACCGCTTTCTGCCGAGATCGGTACAATCTCAAGGAAATTCATCTGCTGGCTCAGGAACTGCAGGTGTGGCAGCAGAATGGTTTTATCCTGAATGTTATCGACCTTGTTAACCGCCAGCACCACCGGCACTTTGCCGTCGCGCAGCTTGTTCAAGACCATTTCGTCGTCCGGCGTCCAGCGGGTGCCCTCAACAACAAAAATCACCAGCTCCACATCACCAATTGAGCTGCTGGCAGCACGGTTCATCAGGCGGTTAATCGCCCGCTTCTCTTCCATGTGCAGCCCGGGAGTATCCACGTAAATCGCCTGATAAGCGCCTTCAGTGTGAATACCCATGATGCGGTGACGCGTGGTTTGCGGTTTACGCGAGGTGATCGACACTTTCTGCCCCAGTAATTGGTTCAGTAAGGTGGATTTGCCAACGTTAGGTCGGCCAACAATCGCGATAAAGCCGCTGTGTGTTTCTATTTCGCTCATTCGAGTCCTGACTTGAGCAGCGTCGCTGTCGACGCTGCGATATGACTATGTATTTTATTCGAGACCAAGCTTAATTAATGCCTGTTCAGCGGCAGCTTGCTCTGCTTTACGGCGGCTGGAACCTACACCCACCACCGGTTCTGCCATGCCACTCACCTGACAGTGAATGGTGAATTCCTGATCGTGGGCTTCGCCACGCACCTGCACCACCAGATAAGAAGGCAGCGGCAGGTGACGCCCTTGCAGAAACTCCTGCAGACGCGTTTTTGGATCTTTTTGCTTATCACCCGGGCTGATTTCATCAAGGCGATTTTGGTACCAATCGAGAATCAGTTTCTCAACGGTTTGAATGTTGCTGTCGAGGAAGATACCGCCAATCAGCGCTTCAACCGTATCAGCAAGAATCGATTCGCGACGGAAACCGCCACTCTTCAACTCGCCCGGTCCAAGACGTAAACATTCGCCAAGTTCAAACTCACGCGCCATCTCTGCCAGGGTATTGCCCCGCACCAGCGTAGCGCGCATGCGGCTCATGTCACCTTCATCCACACGTGGGAAGCGGTGATAAAGCGCATTGGCAATCACATAGCTGAGAATGGAATCGCCAAGAAACTCAAGACGTTCATTGTGCTTACTGCTGGCACTGCGGTGAGTCAATGCTTGCTGCAGTAGTTCCGGATGAGTAAAAGTGTAGCCCAGTTTGCGCTGCAGCTTGTTAATAAGGATGGGGTTCATGCGATTCCAGTTATTCTGTGCGTCTGTAACTCTGCATACGAAACAGGGCTGAGGTTCCAACACGTTCTGTTTCGTTTGCAGTGGCCCCCCGAAAGAGGCCAACCGTGTTGCCCACCGCAGTGGGCATAATGCTTAGTGGATTCCGCCGATGCGACTTAAGCGCACGCCCGTTGGCCACTGTCCTTCTTGTTTCTCAAAGCTCATCCAGATAGCCACCGCTTTACCGACAAGATTCTTCTCAGGCACAAAGCCCCAGTAGCGGCTGTCGGCGCTGTTATCGCGGTTATCACCCATCATGAAATATTGCCCTTCCGGCACGATCCACGTGGATTGCGGCTGACCCGGCTGCTGATAATACATGCTTGCCTGGCTCTGCGCTTCGTTTACTAACAGGATATCGTGCGTCACCGTGCCCAACGTCTCTTTACGTGTTCCCAGACGCAGGCCGCCCTTCATGGTTTCGCCCTGTGGTGCTTCAAAGAAGCCGTTACCGGTTTCATTGCCATCAAAGCCGCTGAAGGTTTGAATGAAGCGGCTTGGCTCCACGTTGGTATAGGTGATCGGCAACGCGGTATCGCATTTGCCCGTGCCACAACCCGGGTTAACCGTCAGCGTTTTACTGTAAGGATCAAACACCACTTTGTCGCCCGGCAGACCGATCACACGTTTAATGTAATCGACGCTCGGATCTTTCGGGTATTTAAACACCGCCACATCACCACGCTGCGGATGACCCGTTGGGATCAGCGTGGTTTGAGTAATCGGATCTTTGATTCCGTAAGCAAACTTCTCCACCAGAATAAAATCACCAATCAGCAACGTCGGCATCATGGAACCTGATGGGATCTGGAACGGCTCAAAAATAAATGAGCGAACGATCAGTACCACTGCCAGCACCGGGAACACCGATGCCGCCGTTTCTACCCAGCCTGGCTGAGCCGCCACTTTGGCCAGCGTTTTGCCGTCCAATGTGTTGCCCGCCTGCGCTTGTGCAGCTGCCTGCTTAGCACGACGCGCCGGAGCCCACTTAAAGCGATCGATACACCAGATAACACCCGTTATAAGCGTGGCGATCACCAGAATCAGGGCGAACATATTAGCCATTAAAGTTCCTTATTTGCTGTCTTTACCGACATGCAGAATGGCAAGGAATGCTTCCTGCGGCAGCTCAACGTTGCCGACCTGCTTCATTCGCTTCTTACCGTCTTTCTGCTTCTGCAACAGTTTCTTCTTACGGCTCACGTCACCGCCATAGCATTTCGCCAGGACGTTTTTACGCAGCTGCTTGACCGTTGAGCGAGCGATAATGTGGTTGCCGATTGCCGCCTGAATCGCAATATCGAACTGCTGACGTGGGATCAGATCTTTCATCTTCTCCACGAGGTCGCGGCCACGATACTGAGAGTTATCACGGTGGGTAATCAGCGCCAGCGCATCAACACGTTCTGAGTTAATCATCACGTCGACACGCACCATGTCAGAGGCCTGGAAACGTTTAAAGTTATAGTCCAGCGATGCATAGCCGCGAGACGTTGATTTCAGACGGTCGAAGAAGTCGAGTACCACTTCTGCCATCGGGATTTCATAGGTCAGCGCAACCTGTTTACCGTGGTAAACCATGTTGGTCTGCACACCGCGTTTCTCAATACACAGGGTGATGACGTTGCCGAGGAATTCCTGCGGCAGCAGCATATGACACTCGGCGATCGGTTCGCGCAGTTCTTCAATATTGTTCAGCGGTGGCAGCTTCGAAGGGCTGTCAACATAGACTGTCTGGCCGTCGGTGGTGATGACTTCATAAACTACCGTTGGCGCTGTAGTAATCAGGTCGAGATCGTATTCACGCTCCAGACGTTCCTGAATGATCTCCATGTGCAGCAGACCGAGGAAGCCGATGCGGAAGCCGAAGCCCAGCGCCGTTGAGCTTTCTGGCTCATAGAACAGTGAGGCATCGTTGAGGCTCAGTTTGCCCAGCGCATCACGGAACGCTTCATAATCATCAGAGCTGATCGGGAACAGGCCAGCATATACCTGTGGCTTCACTTTCTTAAAGCCTGGCAGGACATGTTCAGCAGGATTGCGTTGCAGCGTCAGGGTGTCACCGACTGGCGCGCCCATGATGTCTTTGATAGCGCAAACCAACCAGCCTACTTCACCGCAGTTCAGTTCATTACGGTCAACCTGTTTCGGTGTAAAGATGCCTAAGCGATCAGCGTTATAGGTCTGACCGGTGCTCATCACCTTCACTTTGTCGCCTTTACGCAGCGTACCGTTCTTGATACGAATCAGTGACACAACGCCCAGGTAGTTATCGAACCATGAGTCGATGATCAGCGCCTGCAGTGGGCCTTCCGGATCACCTTCCGGTGGTGGGATATCACGCACCAGACGCTCAAGCACATCCGGAACGCCAACGCCGGTTTTCGCCGAGCAGCGCACGGCATCAGCCGCATCAATACCAACGATATCTTCAATCTCTTCCGCCACGCGCTCAGGATCGGCCGCAGGCAAGTCGATTTTGTTCAGAACCGGTACCACTTCCAGATCCATTTCCATTGCGGTGTAGCAGTTCGCCAGCGTCTGTGCTTCAACGCCCTGACCTGCATCGACCACCAGCAAAGCCCCTTCACAAGCCGCTAAAGAGCGGGAAACTTCATAGGAGAAGTCAACGTGGCCGGGAGTATCGATAAAATTGAGCTGGTAAGTTTCACCGTTCAGCGCTTTGTAATCGAGCGTGACGCTTTGCGCTTTGATGGTAATGCCGCGCTCGCGCTCCAGATCCATAGAATCCAGAACCTGCGCCGCCATCTCACGATCGCTGAGGCCACCACAAATCTGAATCAAGCGGTCAGAGAGCGTTGATTTGCCGTGGTCGATGTGTGCGATGATGGAGAAATTTCGTATGTGCTTCATTTATATGAATATCTTCACGTAAAAAATCAGTGGAAAACTTGAGCACAGACACATTCAGGAAAGTGAGCTTTACCCGGAATCCTGTCAGCCTCATTAATGACGACGCATATTACACTGTTAACGCCGCGCGTTAAAGAATGGAACTGTGGGGAATCGCAACAGATTTCAGCGGGTAAGCCTAAATGAAAAAGCCGCGCATTGCGCGGCCCTGGCAGGGATCAACCTTCATTTTCTACGCGCATGGCATCGGGCGGTAACGCAACGCTGAGGATGATCGGCTGAAAGGCTTCCCGATGACCGAACACGCTGGAAACCCCTTTAGCCACAATAAAGCCACCGATGCCGCCTAACAGTGCACCGCAGGCCGCCGCCAGATCGCTGTGGAACAGCATCTGAAACAGACCTGCCACTAAAAACAGGCCAAACAGCGGCGTCATGTAAACCAGCAGCGCTGAACCCAGCAGACTGCTTTCACGGATACCCAATTCAATGCGCTGTCCGGGCTGTAAAGGCTCCGGGCTGGCAATGGTCATGACATGAGCATTTTTCGGCCCAAGTTGATTGAGCGCGTGGCTGCCGCAGCCTTTGCGGGCTGAACAGCTGTTACAGGAGGTTTTCGCTTCCGAGTGCAGCGTGGCAATGCCTTTTTCCCACGCCACCACGGTGGCCCATTCTCTCATCATTTTTGTGCACCTGAATCTATGCTGTCCGCGATACGTTTGGCCGTTGCAGGCGGTAATTCGCCCACCACGGTGATTTCACGATTATCGCGCACTTCTGTCTGCACCGTACGACGCCCAGTGCGCAATGACTGCGGCACACTGCTTTTATCGGCAGGCGTAATGTTGATAGCAAAGCTAAATAAGCCATCGCTGTACAGACGAGATTCTACGGTTTTATTCATGGCTGGCATATCGCGGCGACTCTGCGAAATCAGTGTCATACCCGCTGGCAACCAGCCTGGCTGCCAGCTGAGCTGCACTTTATCGCCCGCTGGTAATGACAGCGTTGGCGGCAGATTGGCTTTTTCCAGTCCCTGCATCAGATTACGCACGCCTTCATCCACCGCAAAGCTGATGACACGGAACTGCTCCAGCGTTTCACCATCACGATCCAGCAAATCAATGCGTAGCGGCAATTTAGTATCAACATCCAGCCACACGACATAGCTGTAGCGCGTGCCATCACGCGACACGATGCGTACCACTTCGCACATTTGATCGGCCATACGTGAACGTCCTACCGGAATAAAATCGTAGGCATCACCAAGGCGGGAGAAATCAGCAAACATCAATGCAGGCAGCGCATCAATAATGTGATTGCCCGGTAGTGAGAAAGGATCAAGTCCAGGCTCGAAGTAGCTGATGTCATTGCCACGTTGAATCACTTCACGACGCGGCCCATCCATCTGCAACAGTTGGGCAAAGATACGATTATCGATAACTGCATGACGATAGCGCAGAGATTCAATGCCAAGACGAGAGACATTGATGTAGGCGAATTCGTAGTTGAGGTTCTGGCTTGCCTGCTCCATCTGCTGTAACAACGCCCCGGAAGCAGATGTCTGCGCCGGGGCGGTGGAGGACCAAAGCAGGCTGCCTGCCAGCAGGCTAACGGCACACCAAAATTGCTTCATTACTGCTGTTGAGTTCCTAACGACTGATTTCCGGGAACATTAGCTTGCGCCTGCTGTGGATCATTCTTTTCATCGAACTGAACCTGATCAGCATGCAGACGGCGTTGCAGTTCATAGTCCTGCAGCATGGCATTCACACGACGACGCTGTTCCTGTACCTGCTGGTTAGAGCTATTGGTGTCAAACGCGTCAGAAGGGACACCAAGACTGACAGGAGAAGCTTTACCCATCATCGGCAGCGTATTAAACGCTGGAGAGTCTGAGGTTTCCGTTGCACTGCTGCCAGGCTGAGTATTGTAGTGCTGAACACCGACAATCACCGCCAGCGATACGCAGGCAGCCACACCAATCTGCGCCAGTTGTGCAGTCCAGGTGCCGCCACGACGCCAGAACGGCATTTTCTCCCAGCGTGATGGCTCAGGCTGCGCTTCAGGAATCAGCGGAGTCACTTTGCGCAATGGCTCATTTTCAATGGCCGCTGCAACACGCGCGGAGATATCAAAATGCAGCACTTCACCGACATCACCTCGTAAGGTGTCGCGGATTAGATGGTAGCTCTCCCAGCTTTTTTGAAGATCTGCATCCTTCGACAACGACGCCAGCAGCTCGTTATCGAGAGTTTCACCATCCATTAAAGCGGAAAGTTTTTCTTTCTGCATGCTTTGGTACCCTTCCAGTAGCCGTTATCACTGACGTTGGATAAGCGGTTGAACTTTATTATCAATGGCCTCTCGGGCACGGAAG
Source organism: Pantoea sp. GL120224-02 (assembly GCF_900215395.1). Taxonomy (NCBI): domain Bacteria; kingdom Pseudomonadati; phylum Pseudomonadota; class Gammaproteobacteria; order Enterobacterales; family Erwiniaceae; genus Pantoea; species Pantoea sp. GL120224-02. The sequence goes on from NZ_OBEC01000007.1 coordinate 172,209, forward strand.
ATACGCGAACGAACCGTACCCACCGGGCAATCCATGATGGCGGCAATCTCTTCGTAACTTAAACCATCCAACTCCCTGAGGGTGATGGCCATACGCAGATCTTCGGGAAGCGCCTCAATGGTCCGAAAAACAATTTGTTTCAGTTCCTCTGACAACATTAAGTTCTCAGGGTTCGAAATTTCTTTTAATGCTCCCGCACTTTCGAAATTTTCTGCATCGATAGCATCCACATCGCTGGACGGCGGACGACGCCCCTGAGCCACTAAATAGTTTTTTGCTGTATTCACCGCAATGCGGTACAGCCATGTATAAAAGGCGCTATCGCCACGGAAAGATTCCAGTGCGCGATACGCTTTAATAAAGGATTCCTGAACCACATCAGGCACATCGCCTGAAGGAACATAACGTGAAACCAGGCTCGCCACTTTATGCTGGTATCGAATCACCAGTAAATTAAATGACTTTTGATCTCCCTTCTGAACCCGCTCAACGAGAACCTGATCCGTTAACTGCTCGCTCATCCGAGGTAATGTCTCCCCAAATCTCTTTTTATGCGTAAGTGAACTGCCAGCACATCTCATTGTTCTGAGCAAGCATGCGCTTAGAGTCATATGTTGGCCTGAAGTTCACCACGACCAGATATTTTCCGTATCGGAACCACGACATCATTGTTGTTGATTGTCTTTCAGTGTAGCGACTGGCTACGCCGTTGGCGTCATTTGCGGCACCGATAATCGCTGGGAGAGTACCCTATGACGCCCTAATTTTCACCTTTATTACCTGAATTTTCAGAGTGTTTGGTATAAAAAACACGATGTGCTTATTTTCGGACATAACTTACTGAAATCGCGTGATTATGTCGCCGCTCTGGATAATTTTACCGCGTAATTTGTTCAAAATACTTCACAGGACCGGCTTCCAGGCTTATGCTCGGGAAACCTTTTGTTTAGTAAATTAAACACCATGACATCGAATCCTGATTACCAATGTGATGTGTTAATTGTGGGTAGCGGTGCTGCAGGCCTCTCTCTGGCGCTGCGACTGGCACCCTATTACCAGGTGACCGTGTTAAGCAAAGCACAGGTGAACGAAGGTTCGACGCTGTATGCCCAGGGCGGTATCGCCGCGGTGTTTGATGAAACAGACAGCATTGAATCTCACGTCGAAGACACATTAATTGCCGGTGCAGGCTTATGTGAGCGCGAAACCGTGAGCTTTATCGCCAGCAATGCGCGCCATTGCGTGCAGTGGTTGATTGATAACGGCGTGGCCTTCGACAAGGAACCACAAGGTGACGGCGAAGCGCGTTACCATCTGACGCGCGAAGGTGGTCACAGCCATCGTCGAATCCTGCACAGCGCCGATGCCACTGGCCGCGCGGTGGAAACCACGCTGGTGAGCCAGGCGCTGAGCCATCCCAACATCCGTATTATTGAACGCACTAACGCCGTTGATTTAATTCTTTCCGACAAACTGGGGCTGCCGGGCAAGCGTCGGGTGGTGGGCGCGTGGATCTGGAACCGCAATCGCGAACAGGTGGAAACCTGTCGTGCTCGTGCGGTGGTACTGGCCACTGGCGGTGCAGCAAAAGTGTATCAGTACACCACCAACCCGGATGTGGCCTCTGGTGATGGTATTGCGATGGCATGGCGTGCTGGCTGCCGTGTCGCCAATCTGGAATTCAATCAGTTCCACCCCACCTGTTTATTCCATCCTCAGGCACAGAACTTTTTGCTCACGGAAGCGTTGCGCGGCGAAGGCGCATGGCTGTTGCGCCCGGATGGTACCCGTTTTATGCCTGATTTTGACGAGCGCGCTGAACTGGCCCCGCGCGATATCGTGGCGCGCGCTATCGATCATGAAATGAAGCGTTTGGGTGTCGATTGCATGTATCTGGATATCAGCCATCAGCCAGAGAGTTTTGTCCGCGCGCACTTCCCGATGATCTACGAGAAATTGCTGACCTTCGGACTGGACCTGACCAAACAGCCAATTCCCATCGTTCCTGCCGCCCACTACACCTGCGGCGGCGTGATGGTGGATCAGCAGGGCCGCACCGATGTTGATGGGCTATATGCCATTGGCGAGGTGAGCTATACCGGCCTGCACGGTGCCAATCGTATGGCATCGAATTCTTTGCTGGAGTGTCTGGTGTATGGCTGGTCTGCGGCAGAAGACATGATTCGCCGCTTGCCGGATGTTGCCGCCGTCGAGCAACTGCCGGCCTGGGATGAAAGCCGGGTCGATGACGCGGACGAACGCGTAGTGATTCAGCACAACTGGCATGAACTGCGCCTGTTCATGTGGGATTACATGGGAATTGTGCGCACCACCAAAAGGCTTGAGCGCGCACTGCGCAGAATTAATTTACTGCAGCAGGAGATCGATGAGTATTACGCGCATTTCCGCCTATCCAATAACCTGCTGGAGTTACGCAATCTGGTGCAGGTGGCGGAGTTGATGGTGCGCTGTGCGCTGGAACGTAAAGAGAGCCGCGGCCTGCACTATACGCCTGATTATCCCGATCAACTCCTGGAAGCTTTACCGACTCAACTCCAGCCAGAGCATTATCGGAACAGATAGAAATCACTCACCAGACTCAGCCAGTCAGCCGAGTAGCTCTTATCTTCATCACGAATGGCGAGACGTTCCAGCAACGTTTCGCCTGCCGTGGGCGAGAAACCTAACACCAGACGATTCGGCGGACGATGCGCGTAAGCCGCCACGTCGTAGCGATATCGCAGATGCCAGCCTTCAGCCAGCGCCAGCGGGATGAGATTTTCTCCCGCATCCTCGGGCAGCACCACGCAAAAAATCCCCTCTTCTTCAATTAGCTGAGCGGCACAGCGCAATAGCGTGGGATGATCCAGGGTGGTGGTACTGCGCGCGCTATCACGCTCTGCGCTGGCTGACGCCGTTCCCGGCGCAAAAAAAGGTGGGTTGCTGACAATCAGGGAGTAGCGTTTTTCCGATTGCTCGCTCCAGCTGACGATGTCCTGTTGATGTACAGTGATGCGATCAGCCCAGGGAGAAGCCTGCACGTTTTCCGCAGCCTGGCTAGCCGCACTGGCTTCCAGCTCGACGGCATCCAGCATCACCTGTTGTGGCGTACGCTGTGCCAGCATCAGCGCAATCAATCCGCTGCCGCAGCCAATATCCAGAATTCGTCGCGCGCCTGCAACTGGCGCCCAGGCACCCAGTAACACGCCATCGGTGCCGACTTTCATCGCACAGCGATCATGCGCCACGAAAAATTGCTTAAAGGTAAAACCATCTTTTCTTAACATTGCCCGCGTCTGCGGCTGGTCCTGAGACATACTTCACTACCGTTGAATTATCTACTGCGGGGAGTGTAACGTGGTCGTGAGGGGAATTCACCTTCACCTGCTGCACACAAACAGATGAAGATTATGTCTGTTCTGTCTATAATCAGCGCCCCAAACTGAGGTAGACCATGACCGTAACCACATTCTCCGAACTCGAACTCGACGAAAGCCTGCTGCAAGCGCTGCAGGAAAAAGGCTTCACGCGCCCCACTGCCATTCAGGCTGAGACCATTCCTGCCGCGCTGGAAGGCCGTGACGTTCTGGGTTCGGCGCCAACCGGAACGGGGAAAACCGCTGCTTTTCTGCTGCCCGCTTTACAGCATCTGCTCGACTTCCCACGCAAAAAATCGGGCCCGCCACGTATTTTGATCCTCACGCCAACCCGCGAACTGGCGATGCAGGTTGCCGATCACGCACGTGAGTTGGCTAAACACACGCACCTGGATATCGCTACCATCACCGGTGGTGTGGCTTATATGAACCACGCCGAAGTGTTCAGCGAAAACCAGGACATCGTGGTGGCCACCACCGGTCGCCTGCTGCAGTACATCAAAGAAGAAAACTTTGACTGCCGCGCCGTAGAAACGCTGATTCTGGATGAAGCCGACCGCATGGTCGACATGGGCTTCGCGCAGGATATTGAAACCATCGCTGCGGAAACCCGCTGGCGCAAACAGACGCTGCTGTTCTCCGCCACGCTGGAAGGCGAGAACATCAAAGATTTTGCCGAGCGTCTGCTGAACGATCCGGTATCAATTGAAGCGGATCCCAGCAAAAGCGAACGCAAGAAGATTCAACAGTGGTTTTATCGTGCTGACAACCTTGAGCACAAAACCAAGCTGCTGGTGCACCTGTTAAAACAGCCTGAAGCCAAGCGCGTGGTGGTGTTTGTGCGTAAGCGTGAGCGCCTGCATGAACTGGTGACCTGGCTGCACGAAGCCGGCATTCGTACCAGCTATCTTGAAGGTGAGATGGTGCAGGTAAACCGCAATGAAGCGATTAAGCGTATCAATGAAAATCGCGTCAATGTAATGATTGCGACGGATGTTGCGGCACGCGGTATCGACATTGATGACGTTACTCACGTCATCAACTATGACCTGCCTCTTACTGCCGATATCTACTTACACCGCATTGGTCGTACGGCGCGTGCTGGCCGTAAAGGCACGGCGATTTCGTTGGTTGAGGCACATGATCATATGCTGCTGGGTAAAATTACCCGCTATATCAACGAGCCGATCAAAGCGCGCATCATTGAAGAACTGCGCCCGGAATCACGTGCGCCAAGTGCTAAAGTGACAGGAAAACCGTCGAAAAAAGCTCTTGCGAAGCGTAAAGAGCGCAAAGAGAAAGAAGCTGAAAAACCGCGTGTTAAACAACGTCATCGCGACACCAAAAATGTCGGTAAACGTCGTAAGGCAAGCGGCAGCAGCACACCAGAGAGCGGTGCAGAATAAATCAGCACGCACTCAATAAAGCGCCTCTGATGAGGCGTTTTTTTTATCTTTAGCCTGCCAAAATAACGCTTCGGTTATATTTTTGCTGTGAATCCCCTTTCCGGCATTCCCTTTCAGGATCGATAAAGACAAAAAAGCCGCGCCGAAGGGTATCGGCGCGGCCTGGATTGCTGTGTGACTTTTCGTCAGCCGATCAATTACAGACTTTCAGTGAAAGTACGGGTAATCACATCGCGCTGCTGTTCAGGGGTAAGCGCATTAAAGCGCACCGCATAACCAGACACACGAATGGTAAGCTGCGGATATTTTTCCGGATGCTTAACCGCATCTTCTAAGGTTTCGCGACGCAGCACGTTGACGTTCAGGTGCTGGCCACCCTCAACACGCACCTCGGGTTTCTGCTCCAGCGGGATTTCACGGTAAGCAATGTCGCCCAGATCGCTGATCGCAACGATCTGATCTTCCGTGAAATCGCCTTTTGCACACAGGCAGCGAGCTTCCGCTTTCTCATCATCCAGCAACCAGAATGAGTTCAGCAGTTGTGGGTTATTGGCCTGAGTAATTTGAATACCGGTAATCATAGTGACCTCCAGGGCTTTAGTGCGCGATGTTTCCTATCACGCGGTGTATCCATTGATCTGACACATTGATATACCACCGGGGATTTGCCGCCGTTTTGACCTGTATCAATTATGCTGGCAAGCGAAATGCGCTTCATCGCTAACAAATTGATTTACAACCATTACGCATAAAAACTTTTTCTGTATTTTTTCAAATTATTTTTACCCTTCTACTGCCGCGTGCGACACGTTAAGCTAGGCGCAAAATTTTGCAGGGAGTTAACGATGGCTGAGAAGCTGACCTGGCACGACGTGCTGGCTGAAGAGAAAGAAAAACCTTACTTCGTCGAAACCTTAAAAGCGGTCGCCAACGAACGTGCCGCAGGTGTGACCGTGTATCCGCCGCAAAAAGACGTATTCAATGCCTTCCGTCTGACTGAACTGGATGACATCAAGGTGGTGATTCTGGGCCAGGATCCCTATCACGGCCCGAATCAGGCGCACGGTCTGGCGTTCTCCGTGCTTCCCGGCGTGCCCACGCCTCCTTCACTGCTGAATATGTACAAAGAATTGGAGCAGGATATTGCGGGCTTTACGCGCCCACAGCACGGCTTCCTCGAAAGCTGGGCCACACAAGGTGTGATGCTGCTGAACACGGTGCTCACGGTAGAAGCCAGTAAAGCGCATTCCCACGCGCGATTCGGCTGGGAAACCTTTACGGACAATGTGATAAGCGCGATCAATCAACATCGTGAAGGCGTGATTTTCCTGCTGTGGGGTTCGCATGCGCACAAGAAAGGCAGCATTATCGATACGCAACGTCACCATGTTTTGAAAGCGCCGCATCCCTCACCGCTTTCCGCCCATCGCGGCTTTTTTGGCAGTAAGCACTTCTCGCAGGCGAACGCGCTGTTAATCCAGTCGGGCCAGACGCCCATCGACTGGGTGCCTGTCCTGCCTTAGAAATAAAGACGGCCGCAATCAGCGGCCGTTTTTGTATTCAGCAGGGTAATCAGCCCTTGGCTTTGGTTACTGCCACCATCGCTGGGCGCAACAGGCGACCATTGAGGGTATAACCACGCTGCATCACCATCAGTACACGGTTCGGTGCCATGTCTTCTGATTCAATCATCGACATCGCCTGATGCACATCCGGGTTGAATGGCACGTTGGTTTCCCCGACCACTTCAACACCATACTTACGCACGGCACCCAGCAGGGATTTCAGCGTCAGTTCGATGCCTTCAATCATCGAAGCCAGTTCGGTGTTCTCTTTATCAGCCACTTCCAGCGCGCGCTCGAGGCTATCAATCACTGGCAGCAGTTCGTTGGCAAATTTTTCCAGCGCAAACTTGTGCGCTTTTTCCACATCCATTTCGGCACGGCGACGGATGTTCTCAATCTCCGCCTGAGCGCGCAGCTGTGCTTCACGCACGCCACCTTGCGACTGGGCTAATTCCGCTTCCAGTTGCGCGATACGCTCATCACGCGGATCCACCTCAGTTGCCGTCTCTGCGTCCACGTGCTGCTGATCCTGTTGAATTTCGTCTGAGACTTGCTCGTTAGGGGTGTTCTGTTCTTTACTACTCATGAATTTCTCCGCGTTTTGCACATTCATCTCGCTGGTTGGCTTATTATGGGGATCAGTTTGACGGTTTCAAGTGAACCCATCACATTGCCTGGCCGTTTTGGCTTATGAGGAACACGCGCTAAATGAACAAACACTTTAACTGCATTGGGATTGTCGGCCATCCGCGCCATCCTACTGCGTTAACCACCCATGAAATGCTCTGGCGCTGGCTGACAGCAAAAGGCTATGAGGTGATCGTCGAGCAGCAGATTGCGCGCGAATTGAACCTGAAAGATGTGGAAACCGGCAGCCTGGCGGAAATCGGCCAACGCGCCGATTTAGCCGTGGTAGTGGGCGGTGATGGCAATATGTTGGGCGCGGCACGCGTGCTGGCACGTTATGACATCAAAGTGATTGGGATTAACCGCGGTAATCTCGGTTTTCTCACCGATCTCGATCCCGATAACGCACAGCAACAGCTGGATGATGTGCTGCAAGGCGAATACTTTGTTGAAAGCCGTTTCCTGCTGGAGGCGCAGGTGTGCAAAGAAGCGTGCTCGCCGCGGATCGGAAGTGCCATTAATGAAGTGGTGCTGCATCCGGGGAAAGTGGCGCACATGATTGAATTCGAGGTGTATATCGATGAGGTCTTTGCGTTTTCCCAGCGTTCGGATGGCTTAATCATCTCGACGCCCACTGGTTCCACCGCCTATTCCCTCTCAGCGGGCGGCCCGATTCTCACGCCATCGCTGGATGCCATCGCCATTGTGCCGATGTTCCCGCATACGCTTTCTGCGCGCCCGCTGGTGATCAACAGCAGCAGCACAATCCGTCTGCGTTTTTCATCTCTGCGTAGCGACCTGGAAATCAGCTGCGATAGCCAGATTGCGTTACCTATCCAGGAAGGAGAAGATGTGTTGATTCGCCGCAGCGCGCATCATCTCAACCTAATCCATCCTAAAAATTACAATTATTTTAATACGTTAAGCTCAAAACTGGGCTGGTCAAAAAAATTGTTCTGAAAATCACCGCCAGCCACTTTACTGTATAAAAAACCAGTTTATACTGTATGAAAAACCATATCTGTTTTTACATACAGGTGATTTCATGCTGGCACAACTGACCATCAGTAACTTTGCTATCGTTCGTGAACTGGAGATCGACTTTCATCGTGGGATGACAGCGATCACGGGGGAAACCGGCGCAGGTAAATCCATCGCAATTGATGCGCTGGGCCTGTGCCTGGGCGGCCGTTCTGAAGCAGATATGGTGCGTCAGGGTGCCAGTCGTGCCGATATCTGCGCGCGTTTCCAGCTCAAAGCCTCACCTTCTGCACAGCGCTGGCTGATGGAGAATCAGCTCGATGAAGGCAACGAATGCCTGCTGCGCCGCGTGATCAGTGCCGATGGCCGCTCTCGTGGCTTCATCAATGGCACTTCGGTGCCGCTGTCACAACTGCGTGAACTCGGACAGCTGCTGATTCAAATCCACGGCCAGCATGCGCACCAGCTGCTACTCAAGCCAGACCACCAAAAACATCTGCTGGATGCTTATGCGGCTCATGATGACCTGCTTGATGAGATGCGTCAGCACTACCAGCGCTGGCATCAAAGCTGCCGTGCGCTGGCTCAGCATCAGCAGCTGTCACAGGAGCGTGAAGCACGCCGTGAACTGCTGCAATATCAGCTGAAAGAACTGAATGAATTTGCCCCGCAGCCGGGCGAATTTGAGCAGATTGATGAAGAGTACAAACGCCTCGCCAACAGCGGCCAACTGCTCTCTACGAGTCAGCAGGCACTGCAAATTCTCGCCGATAGCGATGACACCAACCTGCAAAGCTTGCTGTATAGCGCGCGCAATATGCTCGGCGAATTAGTATCGCTGGATGACAAGGTGAGCGGCGTGTTCAATTTGCTGGAAGAGGCAGCGATTCAACTGAGCGAAGCCAGCGACGAACTGCGCCACTATTGTGAACGTTTGGATCTCGATCCCAATCGTCTGCATGAACTGGAACAACGTTTGTCACGCCAGATTGCCCTCTCACGTAAACATCATGTGTCGCCAGAAACCTTGCCGGTGCTGTATCAGCAGCTGCTGGACGAAGCAGAACAACTGTCGCAGCAAGAGAGCGATCAGGAAACGCTGCAAAATGAAGTGGGTTCACACCATCTGGCGGCGGTGGCCTGCGCGGAAAAACTGCATCAGCTGCGTGAGCAGGCGGCACATGAACTCAGCCAGTTGATCACCCAGAGCATGCGTACTCTGTCGATGCCGCACGGTCAGTTTGCCATTGAGCTGGAGTTCAAAGCCGATCAACTCACGGCAGATGGTGCTACACGCATTGATTTCCGCGTGACCACTAACCCAGGTCAACCGTTGCAACCACTCGGCAAAGTGGCATCAGGGGGTGAGCTGTCGCGTATTGCGCTGGCGATTCAGGTGATCACCGCACAGAAAATGGAAACGCCGGCCATGATCTTCGATGAAGTGGATGTCGGTATCAGTGGCCCAACGGCTGCGGTCGTCGGTCAGATGCTGCGTCAACTCGGCGAATCCACCCAGGTGATGTGTGTGACGCACTTGCCGCAGGTTGCCGGTTGTGGACATCAGCACTTCTACGTCAGCAAAGAGACCGATGGCGAGATGACCGAAACCCATATGCAGCCGCTGGATAAACGAGCCCGCCTGCAGGAACTGGCACGTTTGTTAGGCGGTAGCGAAGTCACGCGCAACACGCTGGCCAACGCAAAAGAACTTTTAGCAGCCTGATTCCGCACTTTTTTCTGGCCTGGTGGTCATATGCTTGCTCTGTAGAGGTTTCCAATAGGACAAAGGTTTATTATCATCGGCAGTTATATCGCCATAATAAAGCCTGCCGTAAGCAGAGTTCAGAATTTGATGGCAACAAAACAGCCTGACAAAAGGCGTTTGGCCCCAGAAAAGGAATGTATAGATGCGCTGTAAAACGCTGACTGCCGCGGCAGTGGTAATGTTGATGATGACCGCCGGATGTTCCACCCTTGAGCGCGTTGTATATCGTCCGGATATCAATCAGGGCAATTACCTGGTCGCCAACGATGTTTCGAAGATTCACACCGGCATGACGCAGCAGCAGGTTGCCTACACTCTCGGCACACCGATGATGCACGATCCGTTTGGCAGCAATGTCTGGTATTACGTGTTCCGTCAGGAACCGGGCCATGAAGGCGTGAAGCAGCAAACCCTGACGCTGACCTTTGACAGTAACGGTACGCTGACCAATATCGATAACAAACCGAAACTCACTGGCAAAGAAGGCTAAGTGATCGGCAACAAAAAAGGCGCTTAAGCGCCTTTTTTGTGTCTGTCATTCCGCTACTTGTTGTTAGCCGAACGTTCTGCCCGCTGGCGACGCATTTCTTTGGGATCCGCAATCAGTGGACGATAAATCTCCACGCGATCGCCATCCTGAACCGCATCACCCAACTTTACTGGCCGGCTGAAAATACCCACCTTGTTATTTGCCAGGTCGATGTCTTTGCGCAGTGATAACAAGCCCGAGGCTTTAATCGCCTGTTCGACGGTCGCGCCCTCTTCAAGCGTTACCGAACGCAGATACTGCTTGTTGGGCAGCGCATAAACTACCTCAACGGTGATATCAGGCACGGTAAACCTCTTTCGCGCGCTGACTGAACGCTTGCACCATGCTGTTGGCCAATTCTTTGAAGATACGCCCAAAGGCCATTTCAACCAGCATGTTGGTGAATTCGAAGTCGAGGCTCAGCTCCACTTTGCAGGCATCATCACCCAGAGACGTGAAGTGCCATCCACCGGTCAGCTTGCGGAACGGACCATCAACCAACTGCATTAAAATGCTCTGATTGCTGATCAACGTGTTGCGGGTGGTAAAGGTTTTACTGATGCCCGCTTTCGAGACATCTACCGCTGCCGTCATCTGATTTCCGCTGTTATCCAGCACGCGGCTGCCGGTGCAGCCCGGAAGAAACTGAGGATAAGCGTCCACATCATTCACGAGCTGATACATCTGCTCAGCGCTATAGGGGACCAACGCCGAACGGCTAATCTGGGCCATAATGGTTCCTGTTCATCACAAAACCGTTGAATAATACCATTTTCGGACACCAAACAAAATTCACGGGTTTGCCAGCTGTGCTAAAATAGTGTGTTTTTTACCGCCCCCAGGACAGGGGGATGCGCCCACAGACTGAGTGATGTAGACTACGCCGCACTATGACAAAGAAAAAAGCTCACAAACCCGGTTCAGCCACTATTGCCCTCAACAAACGCGCTCGCCACGAATACTTCATTGAAGAAGAGTTCGAAGCGGGGATGTCGCTACAGGGATGGGAAGTTAAATCACTCCGCGCCGGTAAAGCCAATATCAGCGACAGCTACATTTTGCTGCGCGATGGCGAAGCCTATCTGTTCGGTTCCACTTTCCAGCCGCTGGCGGTTGCCTCTACGCACGTGGTGTGTGACCCCACGCGTAGCCGCAAGCTGTTGCTGAAGCAGCGCGAACTCGATTCGCTTTACGGCCGAGTCAACCGCGAAGGTTTCACAGTGGTTGCACTGTCGATGTACTGGAAAAACGCATGGGCCAAGCTGAAGATCGGTGTGGCGCGCGGTAAGAAAGAACACGACAAGCGTAACGATGTGAAAGATCGCGAATGGCAGATGGATAAAGCACGTATTATGAAGAATTCAAAGCGTTAAGCACTGGATTCATCCGTCACTATTCTGTAGTATAAGAAGTTCTTGGGGCTGATTCTGGACTCGACGGGATTGTGAAGCCTTAGGTGCATGTCGAGGGGCGGTTTGCCTCGTTAAAAGCCGCAAAAAAATAGTCGCAAACGACGAAAACTACGCTTTAGCAGCTTAATAACCTGCCAAGAGCCCTCTCTCCCTAGCTTCCGCTCTTAAGACGGGGATCAAGAGAGGTCAAACCCAAAAGAGATCGTGTGGATGCCTTGCCTGGGGTTGAAGCACTAAATCTAATCAGGCTAGTTTGTCAGTAGCGTGTCTGTCCGCAGCTGGCCGGCGAATGTAAAGACTGACTAAACATGTAGTACCGACGGTGTAGTAATTTCGGACGCGGGTTCAACTCCCGCCAGCTCCACCAAAAAAAGTTGGACAGTGGGAAGACAACGACTTGTAAGTCAACACGTTAACCACTGCGTCCGGGCAGGAACCAGCCTGAAACCGGACAAACCGAGATACGCAAAAGAGCCCCGGCTCCTGAGCGACAAAAAAGCCCGCGCAAGCGGGCTTTTTTGTGTCTGTATCTTTTATTACACGCTTCCGCTTGTGATAAAAGCATTTCCCGCCCGATAGACAGCGAAGCGGGGTACCTCGCCTGCTGGCGGCTTGCAGTATACCGATGAAGAGCGGTAAGAATCGCCAATCTTCATCATCAGTGCATGCTGCTTACCACGGCCAATCGCTGGCAGTCTGATGCCCTGTAGCCTGAAATTCATGCCCGGCAGCCGCCCCTTATTTCCCGTATCGGCCTTACAGAGATGTTTTTCTTCACCCTCGCTACTTAAAAGAAGATGAAATTGCTGCCTCTGACTCCGGCATTCAGCCGTCACGGTCAGATTTGTATCCAGAATGCGATCAAAGTTTTCGCCCGCAATGTGAAAGATGACGTGCCATCCACCGGTGTCTGACCAGCTGAATTTGCCGGACGGCAAATCAATCCCGCCAGACTGTGCGTTGTAAATATCCCCGGTAATGTGCTTCGCATCCAGCGTCCCATCAATGGTGCAGGTGTCCTTAATGAGTACATTATCCAGCTCCCCCTTTAACGCACGGATCGTTCCACTGATGTCCGCTTTTTTTGCCGTAAGCTTTCCTTCAGGTGTCAGCTCAAACGCGGGCGGCGTACCGCTGCCGGTAATGCTGACCGCCTGCAGTTTTTTGATAAGGGCTTCATCAAAGAATATCCGGTCGTCCTCAATCACCAGGGCGGGAGAGTGATTACCGTTCCGGGGATTGACGAACGCCACGCGATCCGCGGCCATTAAAATCTGGCTCTGCATTCCGTCAGGCTTTTCCTCAATCCCCATGCCGAAGCCCGCCAGGCAGTACTTACCGTCTCTTAGCTGCTGCATCTTCACTGACCACAAGGAATTAAGATGTCCCTGCGTATCAGTCCAGCTCTTACTGATTTCCTCGATTTTCGACGCGCCCTTACCGAGCACCGTCATTTTCTGAAGTAAATCTTTTCCCAGGTGAGTGTCGGTAATTTTGTGTTTAAAGAATTCCAGGTAGCCATCGGCATCTTCGCTGGCACGTGCGATTTTCTCAAGGTAGTCCGATTTACCCAACGGATTCACGCTTCGCACATAGAAGTAATAATTCCTATCATGCTTTAACCCGTCTTTTATCCAGCTGGTGCCCTCCCCGAGATACTGCGCCTGAGTTTCCACATCGGCGGAATTCGTAATTTTGTGGGTGGCAAAATAAAATTCATAACGGACGGTGGCGTCATAAACGGCCTGATGCGGTACCAGCGTTACCTGGAAATAGCCTGGTGTCACGTCAACGGACACGGGAGGCTCTGGTGCGGCGACCGTAATGCCGGTCATAACCGGTTCACTTTTCTGCCCGGCCTCATTAAGAGACCAGACGGACACCCTGTAGCCCCCGGGGTCAGGGAGCGTGAACGTACATTCAGGCTTGTCCACCCTGTGACTGAACACAAGGTTACCCGAAGCGTCATCGCCGCGCGTGACCCGGATGTCAAATCGCGCGCTGCTGAGGGTGCGCAGGATTTCCCATCGGGCGATGGCATGAATGTGGCCGGATGAGGCGCTGACGCTGACATGAAGATGCCGGACAGCGGGCGGTAACATGCCGTGCTCGCTGGCCGGGGGTTCTGAAAAGCGCCTGCCTTCGTCTACCCGTGCTTGCTTTTCCGGGCAGTGCTGAAGCGCAGTCACGGCATAGCCGCCGTTTTCGCTTTCACGAATGGCCACACAGCGAAACAGGCGCTGCCGCAGACCCGGCAGTTTCAGTCCCCAGACGCTTAATGACATTATGCCTTCAGGCATGCTGTCCACTTCGACACAGTCAGGTTCGGGATGGCCGGTCACGCTGACGGTCACAGGCTGTCCGGTCTCGCTTATCAGATTCAGCGTGGCGCGCCCCTTTCCTGGAAGAGACACAGGGCGGTCAAGCCTGAGTAGTTTTTTCTCAGGCTCTGCGGCAATGATCCGGCCACCGGTTGCGGTCCCGGCATAATCGTTGTCGCAAATTTCGAAGATATCACCAGGGATATGACGCAGCCCTTCAGCCCCCACACAAAAATCGACGGTCTGGGTTTCCAGCAATTCGGTCTCAATAATCCATAATCCGTGACGGTGTGCCTGCCCCCGACTGGTACAACCAAACGCATCGACTTTCAGCAGGTTTCGCCCGTAGCGTTTTATGGCCTCACGGTCTTCCACCAGCTCAACCGACGGCTGCCAGTTATTATGGGGATCAATAAAGCGCACCTCGATCGCGTTGTGACGGTCCTTCAGTGCGCTGAAGCTGTAGTGAAACTGGCCACCGGCCACGCTGGGATTGGTGTAAGTCCAGACAGTGTCTGAGGGCGCATCCGGAATAAATGTCAGCCGCTGGCCGTTCCATACGGGCATGCAGCGCATCATGGCGCAGAAATCACTGATGGCATCAAACGTCTTTCGCTGCTGCGTGAGCCAGGCGTTGCAGCGGATACGCGGCTCCTGTCCGCCATACCCGTCACCAACGCTTACATCACAGTATCGAGCAATGTTATACAGCGCCCACTTATCGACATCGGCAATGCCCATCCGCCTGCCCAGACCATAACGCGGGTGCGTCAGCAGGTCATACAGACACCATGCCGGGTTGTCCGTCCAGGCTTCCTTAAAATCGCCGTACCAGCGATCGCTGGCATAGCTTCGCGTCAAGGGATCGTAGGTAACAGGCACCTTTACCAGTCGTCCTCGCATCTGATAACTACGCTGTGCCCGCTGGTTGCCTGATCTTTCTGAATCAATCTTCAGCCCCACGACCGCCGTGCAGGGATAGCACTGCCGGATATCGGTGATTTCTGTATAAGAAGACCAGAAGGTTTTATTGAACAGGTGGTTATCGGTACTGTCCGTCGTCACGCGTTGTACACGAACATCAAAGGGAGGTGTTGGCAGGTCTTCAAGAACGACTGAAAACGCATACGGCTCATGCGTACAACCCTTCACGGTGATGTCTTTTTCTGTTTTCCAGCCTGCAGGATGCCGAATATGAATCTGCAGGTTAACCGATGTATCCTGCGTTTCGCCTTTTTTGTTGACCGAGAAAAGCTGGTGAACGCCCAGCGTTAGGCGAAGCCGGTCGGTTTCTTTTCCATCCACCGTGCGGGTGACGGCATACTGCGCGGTGACGTCAGCATTAATCAGCTTTTCCCGGGCTGATGACTCAAAACCGCTCAGCGGTGGCTGTTCAGCGGTTCCGGCATGAAAATGCATGTTCACGCCCTGTATGTTTACCTGTCCGTCCGTTCCCAGCACAGGGGTGCCGTTAACTAATACACTCTTCAGGCCGCTGACTGGGCCCGCAATGGGCCCCTCGCTGATAATATCGATGACACTCAGAACCTGAGATGAGCGTAGATTGTCAGATTTGTCATGTGGCGTTTTATCGTGATGATGGAAGATGCTCATGAATTCATCCTGCGGGAAATGAGCAGGGATGCACCCTTTTCTGTCTCCCGATTAATGGCCAATAACAATTGTCTTACCCTCCCCACTCAAATCCCGGGTGGCGATCTCCTGAGAAATCACGCGTGACCCCACTCGCATTTCCCCATACAGGACCGGTACCGGTGTGCCCTGGGCCATCATGTTTTCTGTACCAGAAAACCATGAGCTTTTTCGGTTTAGATCATCAGCGGTTGCTGGCCGGGGTGCCAGTAACTGCGCTGCGCCGCCCAGCATCAGGCTGGCCCCCAGAGAAAATGCGGCCCCACTCAGCGAAAGCGTCGTCGCCCCCAAAGTCCAGGCGAAAGCGTTCAGGCCAGGGATAAATGACGCCGCAATGAGCGCAGCTCCCGCAAACAGCTGAAGCAGCCCCCGCCGTGAAGCCCCTTGCAGACGGGGAACCAGATGAACAACGGCACCGGCCGGAAGTTTTTCATGCAGACGGGCATGCAGGTTGCCAGTATCAAGATCGCTGCCGACGATACGTACCTGATAAAGACCTTCACGAAACTGGCGTCTGAACTCACCGGACTGCATCACCAGCGCATGCAGCGCCTCTGCCGCCGTCATCACATGCAGATCAATACGCCTGCCAAACCGGGCAAGATTGCCATACAGGCACACCCGGACGGACCGGGCGGTTTCAGGGGAGGCTGTGCTCATTTTCATCTTCCGCTCCAAAACAATAAATTTGGCCTTCACACACCAGCCACCAGCTGCAGGCGCTGTGCGTCATTGCGGCTTTGTCCGCAGGACTCAGTTCAGGTGGCCCATCAGGATGGCTGTGAACCAGCGCGATAATCGTGCCGGCGGCAGAGGCACTCAGGTAATCTTCAGGCGCGATCAGAAAGTGCTGACAGGGGTCAGCGGACGCGTTAATGCAGGGGAGATACTGATGACCGTCCGGTGTCCGGATGATCAGGCCACAGCACTCCTCCGGGTGACAAGCGCGGGCATGACACAGGATCGCTTTCGTCAGGCGTTCGCGTGTTACGGCACTGAATGTGTATGTCATTACGCAGAACACGTCTCAATCGACAGAAACCCGCCAAAGCGCCTGATGTTATGCCGTAGACGGCAACCTGCCGCACAGTTGCCGCAGTGATCCTGGACAATGTCTGTCACGGGCTGGCCATTGCTGTCTGCGACAGCCGGCCCGGCGTAACCGCACTCTGCGGAGCGGTATGCCCAGGGGCAGAGGTCAGCCAGCATAATGCGCCCGGGACACATCAGTCCGTCGGTTTCCGTCGGCACGGCCAGGATAAACCGGGCCGTCAGAGACGTGAGTTCCGCCAGCTGCTCGATAACATAACGACTGACGACTTCCTGCTGCGGATCCGCGTCCGGATTACCGAGCCTGAAATTTACCGCGTCCAGAAAGCGGGCGCAGACTGAACGGCGAGTGACCGTTGCACCCACGAGGCTCTGATACGCTTCGGCCAGACCCGTCACAATGCCATACAGATTGGAGACCACGAGCGACGGCCGTGCTGCCGCCCCCCTGCCGCTCATACTGCTCTCTTCCATTCTGACGGGATATGGCCGGTATCGACGCTTTTGCCAGACAACCGATTTACCGTATTCGTTCTGCTCGTTGCAGAAGAAATAACGCTGACCGCCGGTTGCCGACAGATCGGCTTCCCAGAGGTCGATTCGGGCAGACGACGCTGTCCGGATAAGTTCGCTCAGTGTATGAGCAGGGATCGTATTCATTCAGGCTACCTCATGCCGGAACCCGTTCAAATTCGCCGGTTATTTCCGTGCGCTTTGCCATTCTCACTGCTGACCAGCGTCGGCAGATAAAGATCGCGGGTGCTGGCTGGCCTGGCGGCTGCCATAAAAATGCACTGACGCCACCGTGTTGCGAGAGAAAGTCATCCACAGCCTGCATAGTCGCGTGCGGCCCCGACAGCATGATGCTATAGCGGCTTTGCACGCCATTTATGCCATCCGCGCGCCGCTGCTCATACCCGTCACCAAAGCGGATAGTCTGCACGCGCGGCTCACGCTCCGTGCGCATGCCCGGCCTGACTTTCCAGCTAAAGGTTTTCATCAGGCACGGCCTCCGCTCATCATGCCGCCGTCACGCTGCTGCTGCAGGAAGAAATCCTTCGCGCCCTGGCGCCCCAGCTCGTATATCATTCTGGCGGCCTCCGGCCCGAGCTGCCCGTTGCGGCCATCGTTGTGAATGGTTACGTTAAAGGTAGGTGCGTATTTCATGCCAGCCCCCGTCATTCTTGCCACCACGCCAAGCTTGCCGTCGGCACCACGACGCAGGGGAAAAATGCCCTCCGGTCCGGCTTCCCCCATAACGCCAGCGCCGTGGGCAAACGCAAACAGTGTCGGCGTACGCACCACCGTTCCGCTGAAAGCACGAAGCCCCCGTGAATGAAAGACGCCCCCCTGCGCGTGAAATGACAGCGCCTGTTGTTTAAGCAGGCCGGAGAAGATATCCACGCCTTTCACCAACGTCATTTTCACCAGCACCTGGGTGAGCATGCTCAATACTGACCGGGTAAAGTCGCGAAAACCGGCCTTCCCCTCCGTCAGCAGGGTGCTCAGCTGTGTACTCAATCCGTCCAGCGCACGTGAGGAAACCTCCTTTATCCGACTGTTTGCATCAAGTGCCGCATCACGGTATTCAGCCCACCCGCTTTTTGCGCCCGCCAGCCAGTCAGCCCGGAGCTTTTCTTCAGCCTGCCAGGTCTTTTGCTGCGCCTTCAGCACCGCTGACAGAACGTCTGGTGCCTCCGAATACGTGGCACTGAGCCGGACAACGCTGGCATGCTGCTGCGCCTCCCGGGCCGACAGGCCGTGTTCAAGCGCCGCAATTTCTGCCTGCCGCGTGCGCTGCTGCTCCGTAAATTTTCCAGCCTGCGCCTGAAGCTGATTCATGCGTTCCTGAAGCGCAACTTCATCCCCCAGCATGGCCAGTTTTTCCTGCTGAAGCAGGACGCTGGCTTTGGCAGTAATCAGGGATTTTTCCTCACGACTCAGCTGACGCTTCTGTGCCGCCGCTTCAAGAACATGGAATTTAGCCTGAGAAGCCCAGAGGTTTTTGCGCTGCTGGCTGACAATACCGGCTTCCTGATGTGTTTTCAGTGCATGAAGCCGGGCCTGCAGCGCCAGCATGTCGGCCTGCGCCTTTTCGCCTGCGAGGGCAGCCGCCGACGGCTGATGTGCGTCCCGCCGTTTTCGGCGGCCTGAGACAAGCGTGTCATAGCGCTGTTTTTCACGGCGCATCGCCTCCTCTTTAACCTCACGGGATGCCCATGAATGGCGGATAACTGACAGCGCGCGCTGATGTTTTTCCTCTTCCGTTTCGTACTGCTTTTTCAGGCTCTGGTCAGCATCGAAACGGCGCTTCTTACGGATTTCCGCATCCTGCTCTGC
The DNA here is from genome assembly GCF_900215395.1 of Pantoea sp. GL120224-02. Lineage (NCBI taxonomy): Bacteria > Pseudomonadati > Pseudomonadota > Gammaproteobacteria > Enterobacterales > Erwiniaceae > Pantoea > Pantoea sp. GL120224-02. Next base: position 191,238 of record NZ_OBEC01000007.1, read on the forward strand.
TTTATCCCGGGCGGCCTTCAGATCACGCTGAAACTTTTGGTCTTCCAGCCGGGAAAGCCTGTCCCTGTCCCGTTGCATGACAGGTATCCAGGCTTTGCCCAGACCCTTTCCACCCGCGTTCAGTTTCTCCTTTAAAGCAGCAATCTGCTCTTCAAGCGATCGCTCCCGTCCGATGCCCAGCATGACATCCCAGGCACCCGCAGCCGTCTCCCCCAGCCATTTCCAGGTTTTCTCAAGCGTCCCCAGACTCTGCGTGACCTCATTACTTCGGGTTCGCATTGCTTGCGCATAGCGATCCATGGCCAGCGCTGCCGCATCCGTTTCACGCCCCTGTTCAGCCAGACGGGTGATGTTTTCCAGCTCGGCTTCCGTCAGAAAGTGCAGGGATTTATCCAGCTCGCGAACGGCAGCCACAGGTGTGTCCTGAAGCCGTGCAAACTGCCGGATAGTTTCTTCTGTGGCCTGACCGGTTACGGCTTTAAGACGGGCCGCAACATCAGCGACCTGCCTGATGTGCTGCTCGCTGAACAAACCTGAGCCAGTAACCTCTGCCAGTACGTCTGCGGCTTCATGCTGAGTGATACCGTTTCCCTTCAGAGTCCGGCTCATCACCTGCAGCGCTGAGGTTGTGTGGGCGGCATAGTGACCGGTCAGGATCAGGGCTTTATTGAATGCTTCCGCTTCCTGGCTGCCCTGATACCACGCCCTGCCCAGCCCCCAGACAGCGGCGGCAATACCACCAACAACGCCTGCCACGCCCAGGCCGCGCAGGGTCATCAGCTTCTCAATCCACCCGGCATTGTTGGCGAGCGTAATACCGGAACCACGAAGCGCACCAAAATTTCCCCTGGCCACTTCACCAAGTAAAACACCAAGTTCGCGTCGCGCCGCCGCGCTCTCGAGGCCCAGCGAATGCGTCTTCTGACGCGCCGATTCCAGCTTACGGATATAGATATCTGCCGCATTACCCAGTCCCAGCTGTGCCGCACGCGTTCTCAAAAGCTCTTCACGTGAAAGTCGCTGTGTGGCCAGCTGCGCTTTCAGCTGGCTGAGAAAACGGGCTTTTGCCTGGGAGGCCAGCACTTCAGCGCGTGAGGCAGAAGAAACCTGCTTCGCGGTGCGCCCGGCCTGCTGCCCCGCATTTTTCAGCTGCCGCTCGACCCGCCCCATCTGTTCGTGAAAACGGGTGGTTTCAGCACCAAGGTTTACGACGAGGTCAGCAATCTGCTGGGACATGCCGTTCTCCTCCCATGGATTCTGCCATAGCCATCAGCATGTCATCTGTCATGCGTTCATCGGGTCCCGATGGGGCTAGCAGGCTGAAATCTTCGGCCTTTAATGTGCTGTCACCGGCGGTGAGCGCAACCAGCGTACTGCTGAGTGCAGCAAATTCAGCATCCAGCAGACGGTGGCTGAAAGGCGTATGCGAGAAATAGCGCTGCCAGTCGGACAGCTCAGATGACGTCATCTCGCTCAGCATGCGGTGCCAGTCCGGGCGCTGAAACTCGTGGGCCAGACACATGATAAATTTCAGCTCCCGGCCGACTGCTTTACTTCCGGGCCCTCCGCTGCCTCATATTCCCGCTGTTCTTCTGCCTTCACATCGACGTCGAGACCGCTGAGCATCATCACCTTCTCGGCTGCCTGAGACAGCGCTTTTTCAGGCCAGTCGGACAAGATCTGGTGATAAATCTCCTCCACGTCCGCTTCGCGGTTACCGTTCCAGCGCGCCCGGGAGACAAGCCAGGCGTTAGACTCAGTATTGAGCCGTACCAGTGCGGCCCCTTTACCAGCCTCCGTCGTATTTTGCTCACTCTCAGCCAGCAGTCTGGCAATACATTCAAAGTATTCAGCGCGCTGTAATGCCGTGAGTTCGTACAGTTCGGCCTGCTCAAAACCGTAATAAAAAACTGTTTTTTCCAGAAACATCAGCGTTCACCTTCATGGGGGATATTATCAGGGCCGGGGGCTGGTTTTACCGGTATCTCTTCAGCCAGAACCGGCCGGCCGCTATTTGTGACTTTGATGGTTCGCGTAATGACTTCTTTTGCAGGAATAGTCTTGCCCAGGCTGCTGACCCATCCCCGGAACAGATCGACCGTGCCGTTTGGATAACGAATTTTGTAATAGCGGACCTCCCCGCTGTGAAACCAGCTCAGTAAATCCTTCTGCCCCTGCTCGCCGGGTTTCCACGCAAGCGTAATACTGGCTTCGCCTGCCGACTTCTCGCCCTGCGCTGTGGCTTTCCAGTCGGCATCCGGATCGTCCAGCCATGTGTCGTCGTAACTCTCTGCGCTGATTTCGCCTGGTTGCAGCTCGCGGATCTGAGCCAGTCGCGTCCAGCCGTTATCGTCCAGCGGTTTAGCGGTGGCATCGCCGTTGCCGGTAAAAATCAGCAGTGTGGTACCTGCGCCTTTAACGGACGCAAGGGGATTTGGTGTCGCCATAGTGACTCCTTACATTTGATAGGTAATGAGATAAGTCAGATCGGCTGAACCCCAGCTCGCCATTTCACTGTCCCGCTGCCAGTCATAACTCTGCGGCGTGAGCGTCTCAATCACGGATGAAAGTGCCGGTACATTAACGAGAGCCGGAAGAATATGACGTTCAACCCACTCATCCAGTGCCGTATCCGGTTGGGTTGCCCGGAGGAATACTTCAATATGCAGCGTAGCCTGCCAGGCTTCTGCATCCAGATAGTTACCGCTGTAGCGGGCGTCTGACAGATAAACGGCTACGGCGGGCAGTTCTTTTTCATCAATAAAAACGGGGCGGCCATCATGAAAGGCCGCCCCGCTGATGTGGGACTTAAGCGCATCCGTGAGGGTGCGCCTGATTTCAGCATGTTTTTTCATAACCTCCTCCTCAGGTACAGCCTCAGCTGGTATTTTAGCGCGGCGGCCAGTTCAGCCTGCATATCCGTTTCCAGCAGCTGCCGGCTTTGTTTCTGATAGCTCTCCGTCAGCGGTCCGGACAGCGGGATTTTTACAACCTGAACCGGGTAGCGACTGCGGCCGGTGCGCTGCAGTACATGCCAGCGGCCGTTAGCCAGTTGCTGTATAAATGCATTCCGGAAAGTAAACCGCCCGATTTTCAGCACGCTGCCGTGCCGGCCGGACACTGTTTTTCGCCGGGACAGCTGCAGACGGGCCGTGCCCAGATTGATAGCTGGCAAATCCCCGCGGTTAACGACCAGTCGCGCGGTCGGATCAGCATGGCCGGGCATGGCCGGGCGTAGCCGGACACGCTGCCTGACCAGCTTCTGGGGAACGCTCGTCTCCTTTGCAACCTCGCGTGTGCAGCGCGTAATGACGCGACGGGCTACACGGTTCACCGCCTGCGCCAGCGCGCGGGGCACCAGCTGACGATCGAGCTCATGCAGGTTATTCAGTGCCTGTTTCAGTCCCTGCACGTTTATCCTCCTCAAGCCAGATTTGCGGCTTGCCGTTGTAAAACTGCCAGCGGGTTACCCGCCAGTGTTTCTCCTGCCATTCAACCCGATCATGTCGTTCGGGCTGATAAGCCCGGTCGAAGACAATTAACGACACGCCCTCTCCGGACAGGGGTCCCATGTCAGCCGTAAAGGCATGTTCAGCTGCGCATATCGTTCGTCCATTAATTACCACGGCCTGACCGAACCGGCGTGCGGTGACATCGTCCATCCTGTCAGTCAGACGGAAAAACGGGCTAGCCAAAAAGCTTAACGGCCACTACGGCCGCCTTACTGTCGGCATTTTCCCAGGCGGTACCTAAGGGCACGGCCCCCTCGGTCTTGCTGGCTACCACCTGATGGCCCTGCTCATAAACAGGCTTGCCGATCTGCACAGAGACATCTGCTTTTTTCGGCAAGGTGAAGACGCCTTCCGCCAGGCCAGTTCCGGCGCAACCTTTCGGGGTATCGGTTACGGCAATAACGATACGATCCCCCACATGCACCATATCGCCGCTTTTATAGTCTTCGTCCGCAATGAACGTCAGCGTCTTGCCATCCTGCACATAATTTTTTGCCATGCTTCTTCTCCTTCACGGTTCCTGATGACCGGATTTCAGGCATAAAAAAAGCCCTTTCGGGCATTCAGATTTTTTACGACATATCAGGCAACGCACTGCACCAGACCACGATAGTCAATCGGCGCAACGCCGGCATCAATACGCACTTTGGTGGTGACACCATCAGCAGTAAAGCCTTCCGTCTGGTCAATAAATGGCGTATCAACACCGTTGAGGTAAGCCACCTCAATCGTGTCCGAGCCCTTTGCGGCAGCCAGATAGAACGTGCTCTGGCTGGCGTCGTCCAGACGCGGTTCGGCAATCACCGTCGCGAAATTCTGCACGGGGTTAATGATACCGGCGTTGATGTCGGCGCCTTTAACAGACGTTGAGCGGATGACCTGGCTGGCAGTAGACTCCATGGCCGTCGGTACCAGCACAAAAGCCGGGCGGATGTTGAGATGGCGTTCGCCCTCTTTCTGGCGGCGCATCATCTGGCGGGCTTTGTCCAGAGACGCCACGTCCATTGCCGCTGCTTTCAGCACGTTGGCATGACGCGCGCTTTCAAACAACGGCACATTATCGGTGGAAAGATTCGGGTTAGTGGTCAGAATGGCGTAAACCAGATCCGCCACGGTAGCTTTTGCGGCGCGGCCCAGCTTCATGGGGACATCGGTCAGCATGCTCAGGTCATCATTGATAATGGCCTGGCGCGTGATGCTGAACAGCTCACCGTAAGTGGCCAGAGCAATCGTGGCCTGCTTGTCTGACGTCGTGACGTATTTGTATTCCGCCCCCTCGCGGACCTGACGCAGGGAGGGAAAACCGCCCAAACCCACACGGTGCGCGATTTTGAAATCGGAAAGCTGTCCCTTTTTGGTCCACTCACCGAACGTCTCAGGCGCCTCTTCCCAGCCCTGTAGAAGGGATTTGTAGGACACATCCAGCATGATATTGCCATAATCGGACGTGCTGTGCGTAAACGCCAGCCCGACGATCTGCACCGGGTTATAACTGGCCACACCGAAGCCCCGTTCGGTCAGCGACAGGCGCGCATGTTCACGAAGCGTCATGCCGTTGTAAGGGTTATCCGGCTGGAGTGGCTCATACCCGGCCCGCGCCATGATGGCCTGCCGGATGCCGTCACCGGTAAAATTCCCGTTTCCGGCATAGATGTGAGGTGCGGCTGATTTGTTAGACGGCGTGCTGTCTTTGCCCATCTGCGTCAGCAGCTTCTCGCGTGCCAGCTCAAGCGTGCACGTCGGATCCGCGATGCAGGCTGCCTGCAGGGCACTGTATTTATCACCGAACATCCCAAACAGGTCACTGAGCGCCCGTGCGCGGACACGCTGTTCTTCAATGAACTGTTCACGTAAACCCGCTTCGTTCACACCTGCCTGAGGTGGAGCAGGATCATGCGTCAGGCTGTTCTGCGGCGGCGTCAGCATATTGCGAAGGTTTTCTGGCATTTTTTCGTACTCCTCGATACGTTTTGAATCAATGCGGGCCATTGCCTGAACGACGGGCACCAGCTGGTCAGCGAAGCCCAGTGAGACGCACTGGGTTCCGTCCATCCAGGTCTCTTCTTTCAGCATCCCGGCGATAACCTCATGGGCCAGCCCTGTTTTGGCGGCATAAGCCGGGATGAGCACAGCTTCTGTTTTATCCAGTAGCTCAGCGAAATCACGCATGTCATCGGCATCACCGCCCGCGACCGCCCAGGGTTTATGGATCATCATGAAACTGTTGGCCGGCATGATGACCGGATTACCGACCATGGCGATGACGGAGGCCATCGACGCGGCCACGCCGTCGACATGAACCGTAATGGCAGCAGGGTGATATTTGAGTGCGTTAAAAATGGCGATCCCTTCAAAAATGCTGCCACCCGGCGAATTGATATGAAGGTTGATGTGTTTAATCTCGCCGAGTGCCTGGAGGTCGCTGATAAACTGTTTTGCCGACACCCCCTGAAAACCGATTTCGTCATAGATATAAATTTCTGCCTCAGTTTCGCCCCGTGCAGCCATCCGGAACCAGGATTCAGTCTTCTTCACCTGTGTCGCCTGACGCTGGCTTATCTGCTTTACTTTCTCGGTCACTGCTGACTCCTTTGTCGTTTGCCGGGTCAGTGTCAAACACCAGCCCCTCTTTCTGGTTTTCATCGACTTCCGCTTTGCGGCGACGTTTAACCTCATCAGGGTTGCGCCCGCATGCCCGTGCCCAGTCGGATTCGGTTGCCGCCCCACCCCGTATCTGAATCTTCCAGGCAGTCGCCTCTTTCACAGGGTCGATCCAGGGCATACCCGGTCCCGAGTAAATGGCGTCATACAATGTGGAAAGTTCGATATCTACGGGTGGCTTAATCACACCCGCTGCAAGCGCCTGTTTCAGCCATGCGCGATAAACCGGCCGGGTGACAGCAGCAATAAAACAGTCCTGCAGAATGAGATATCCGTCCGTAGACTCCACCAGCTCCTGCCGCTGCGCGCTGTATGTGCCGTTGTAATTGCGGGCTGTGCTCGAAAAGCTCAGACGTGTACCGGCAGCCACGGCACGCAGCTGCCCGTTCCGGAATGTTTCAAGGTTGGTGTTGGGCCGGTCTGACTTGATCATGCCAATCTCTTCACCCTGCCGGAGATCGTCATACAACATGCCCGGCTGAATAGTCAGTTCACGCTCACTGCTGCCACTCAGGCTTTCTGAATAGTCCTGCCCGTCACCTTTTTTGATGTACATCCCCAGAGCAGCGGCGATGCGCGCGGCCACCATTTCGCTTTCTTCATAATCTTTTAGTGCGCTCAGGCGGATCATCACACCGGACAGGATGGTAATGCCCCTCACCTGGTGCAGACGCCGTGCAAATTTAAGATGCAGCATGGCGTCAGAAGACACCTCTTTGGTATCAGAGAGCAAACCGCTGACGGGGAGATTTTTATAGACCTGATACTTAAGCGGCTTACCCCACTCGTTCAGCCAGACGCCCTGGATGAGCCCGGCGGCAGGATCGGAGTTCATGGTCACGAAATCTGGCTCAAGTGCTTCAAGCCAGAAAGGTACGCCGCCATCTGCCCTGAGTCCGGCACCATGGCCGCTCACCAGCTGAGCAAAAACCTCTCCGTCTCTGAGCCAGGTGCGCAGCATCAGACGCTCCAGTACTGGCCGGGAAAACTCGCCGGTGACATCAGGCCGCAGTGACCATTCACCCCATTTTTTGCGTATGGTTTTCACCAGCTCCGTGGCCACACGGCCGTCTTTCAGCAGCGGATGCGGGTCAACGATGATGCCTTTTGCGCCGATAACACGCTCTTCCAGCTTGTCCAGTATGCCAATCACCAGGTCATGATTCGCATCCAGCGCCCGGGCCTGCTGACGAAGGGAAACCGCCCCGGCCTGACTGAGCTGGTTGGCGGAGCGTGTTTCGCGTCTGGCCTTGTGGGTGCGGGTGGGAAGCGCGGCTTCGTAGGCGCGGATCTGCATGCGGGCACGCAGCCTGGCAGCCTTCCACGACGGCGAAAAAACACCGATTGCATTATCCAGGAATGACATCAGAACCTCGCTAAACGATATCCCGTCTGACCACAGTGTTTTTTAAGGTATCCGGCCAGGCGGCGCTCCCACTCCTGCCGTCCCTTTCGAATGTCTGTCAGATTCTCCATCGTCATGGACTGCCCGTTCAGCATGATGGTTTTGCCGCTCAGTACGGCAACCTCTGCCTCGGTGTAATAGCGGATCATGGCTTCCACATCGCTCTGGTTCATATCCAGCCTCCGTTTGTCATCCAGGGATTGTTGGTCATGTCGGGAGTCGGGCCTGATGAGGATTTGCGGGTACGGGCTTTCAGTGGCGGAGACGCACTTTCCAGAGTGTTGTCTGTATCACTGTCTTCAAGCCAGGTTTCCCGACGAGCCCATGAAGGTGCATCGGGCCATTTGACTTTTTCGTAGCCATGCAGAATGACCAGCGCATCGGCATAGACGAGCAGGTCAAACCCTTCATTGGCTCCCCGCCCCGGTTTACGCCACCGGCCTTCTGGCGAGCGCTCCTCATATGTGAGTTCGTCGTAAAACCAGCTCCCGATCCAGGCCGGAAAATGAATGTAATTGGGCCCCGGAGCTTCACGCCACAGCGCGTTGTTCACCCGGTCCTTGAGCGCATCGGTCTGGAGCAGATAAAGCGGAACATCCCCCGCGGCCTTTGCCCGGCGCGCTGAGCGTCCGGTATTGTCAGGCCATGTCCGGGTGATCAGCTTTTCACGCTTATGGCTGTCGCCCTTGAAAAGATAAACACGCTTTCCTTCCCCCTCCCGACGACATTTTCGCCAGAAGCGATAGGCGTTGTCGGTCACACCGTCCTCGCCTCCCGAATCCACAGCCATCGCCATAAGGGACATTCGTTTTGACGGATCGCTGGCCAGCGCCCAGGTTTTGTACAGCACGTCCGAGAGAAGCAGCTCCCAGTCCTCAGGGTAACTGCCGGGATCGAGAGGACGGCTTTCGCCAAGGTCATCGCTGCGTAACGAATGACGGATGTTGTAGCGGTCAACGACCCATCGTTCTCCCATCGAGCCGTATCCGGTTATCTGCACCACGAAACGACGATGCCGGCCGCCCTGCACATCAACGGTCGCAACAAGAAACCTCACCCCGTCTGCAACCGTTCGCTCGGGAATATCCTCTGCCCGGCTCTCCAGATGTTCTCCCTTACGTTGTTCAAGGGCGGACCGGGGAAAATAAGGCCTGCCGAAATCCGTATTGAAGACGGCTTTAAGGGTTTCTTCACTGCCTGTTGCCTGATACTCCTGTTCGGCAGTGAGATATTTATAAATCAGCTGAGTCCATGTCTGATATGCCGCCGCTGGCCCCTCCATCCAGAAAGAGGCAATCCGGGACTGGCGTGCCTTCCCGCTGAGTTGCCCCTCACGATCCATGCTCTGCCCGTCACGCAGCCAGACGCCGCGGCTATTCAGGACACGTTTCATATCGGGTTCAATCAGTTCAGAGCAGGCCGGACACTGCAGACGTGCAGCCTCACTGCCCAGTACCGGATCGGTATAGCCGCGATAGCCTGTAATACTGGCTATTTCCGGCTGGAAATATTCCCCACAATGCGGGCACGGCCAGTACCACCGTCGGCGATCCCCCCGGTTATATAACGAGAGGATCCCTGTTGCTGGCGGTGCTTCATGTGGCGTCGAAGCCTTCCATTTCGTATCGCAAATATCCCGGCCCGGGGAGCTCTCCACCAGCGTCATGCCAGCTGACATAAAGGTGGTGGTGCGTTTGGACGCCAGGGAAAAACCATCCCCCTCTCCGTCTATATCATCGGGCCAGCGGTCATAGTCAGTGAGTGCAACATATCGATAATCGGATGAGGACATGATATTGACGGATGGCCAGCCAATTTTCAGGTAGTTGCCGGCGCGAAAAGTCCGGTCATGCACATTATTATCGCTGGCGCGTGGGCTGAGACGTCTATAAAGCTCAGGGCTGCAGCGAAAAGTGCGTTCAAGGCGTTTCTTAGAATGTTCGCGCGCCTTTTCTTCAGTCATCTGTATCAGCAGGAAATCAGCCGGGTCGCAGACCACAGAATAGGTTATCCAGCCATCAATCAGACCCAGCGTTTTACCCGTCCGCGCGGGGCCGACAAAAACTACCGCGTCATAATTGCGCGACGTCAGGCAGTTCATGGGTTCAACAATATAGGGTGTCAGCGTCGCATCCCAGGGGAGTGAACTGCCGCCACCCAAAGGCACGCGCATGTAACGTTTAACCGCATCAGCTACCGGCATTCGATGCGGAGCCTTGAAGAGTTCGGATACGTCTTGACGTATCTCAGCAGCTGAGGCGTATGTCATGGCTCACTCTCTTCGATAATATCTGCACTGCGGATCTCCGCAGCCAGTGATTCCCGAATTTCATCAACAATGCTTTGTGCTTCTGAAATCTGATGCGGAGACCATCCGCGATCGCGCTCCAGCCTGTCAGGCCATGTATCCAGTACCTGTAAAACAGACTTCGCCATCATGGCCATCTCGCGATGTACTTCATTAGCAGGTACGAGCTGGCTGAGCGCAGCTTCAAGCTTTACGCGCTCATTCTCAGACTGAAACCAGTCCTTCCGGGATTTAGGATCCATGCGAGAGGGATCATGAAGTGTTTCAGGTGTGGCTGCTTCGTCAGGAGTAAAGAGAACAGGACCGATGTCTTTGAGGGCATAGACCGGGTTTCCACGAATGTTTCCGGCGGATGCAATCTGCGCGTTCATGATTTTCTTTCTGACTGTCTTGCGATCTATGCCGAACGCTTCAGCAATTTTCGCAATACTCCAGTTATAGGCATCCCCGATTCTGCTGATGTCTGACATTCCTCACCTCAACACACCAGCTCAGTTACGGATTTCCTTTTTAATATCATGTAATTAACCGCTATCCACCTGTCCCTGCTTTTGGCGAAATGGACACCTCAAAACCTGATTTAGTTCTTATATTCAATTAGTTACGACACGTGGTGGTGTCCCTATGAAAATCGCAAAACTAGCCGTTTTCTGCGGGGCCGCCGCCTCGTGGATGAGGTACCCCGCCGGGAGGACCCGCCCATTTTTTGTCCAGCACCGCTGGTGTGATCATCCGGAATGGCGCGTTCCACCCGCCGGTGCGTCAGGGAGAAATGGCAGGCCTGCATACGGGCAGAATATCCGTTTTAATCCATCACCTTCAGGAAATGCGGTAAGGGGTGATCCTCCAGGGTCGTCGGTGAAGACCTGAATCGTGCGGATCACGGCATCCCGGGAGAACTGAACTGTGACTGAATAAGTTTGGTGAAGCGTCGTACAGCCTGGCTGTCATACCCTGTCTTCCAGCACAGGAACAAAGCCGTTTCGGGTCTGGCGTCGGTGAGGTCCAGAACGGCAACGTCATGGCGTATAACGCTCAGCTGAGAGGTCGGTATAAATGTGACACCCAACCCTAAAGCAGCCAGATCAACCGCAGTATTCACATCGCGTACACGGACCACCCGGGCAGGAATGAGCTCGTACTCTGCATAAAGGTTCAGCACCGTCCCTGCCAGACCGACGCCTTCCGGATCGTCCTGGATAATCAGGGTTTCCCCGGCAAGCAACGTCATGTTTACCGACGGCCCGCGGAGCTGTGCATGATTATCCGCGACCACCAGCTTAAGGGGAGACCGTTGTATCAGGCGATGAGTGATAAAGCGATCCGCTGGCATCGGTCCACGGATCACCCCTACATCCAGCTCACCATTCTGAAGCAGGCTGAACTGTTCACTCACGCTGAACTCCCTGACCTCAAGGCGCACGTCCGGAGAGGATGAGCGGAATTCCCTGATGGCGCTCACGACAGGCGTCTCCAGTACAGATGTTCCGACATAGCCCAGCCTCAGGACCGTTGCGCCCCCGGCAGCAATATGCTTAACCGTGGTTGATAAGCGCTCCAGCTGCTGCACGGTGCGCGTGACTTCCGCCATGAGCATCATTCCTGCAGGCGTCAGGCTGACGTGCCGCTTGTTCCTCTCAAACAACCTTATCCCCCAGCTCTGCTCCAGCGACTGAATATGCTGTGTCAGGGCTGGCTGGGTGATACAGACTTCAGCGGCCGCTTTTCCGAAATGGAGCGTGCGCCCCAGCGCCAGAAATGAATTCAGTTTTCTCTTATCCATACCCACCTGATAACCAACCCTTATTAACAAAGGTTAATTCCTGATTGGGAAGTTATCAATGAAGTCATTACAGTCAGGTCTTCTTGTTAAACAGGCCGGACAGGGTCAACCGAGCGGCCAGATTTAAGGATGACATATGAGGATCATAGTCGGAGTGACGGGCGCTACGGGTGCACCGCTAGCCGTCGCGCTCCTGAAAAAACTCAGTGCGATACCTGATGTTGAAACCCATCTCATTATTTCACGATGGGGTAAGACCACGCTGGAACATGAGACGGGTCTGCACCTGAATGAAATTAAAGCGATGGCAGACGTGTATCATAATGCGGGCGATCAGGCTGCAACACTCTCTTCCGGGTCGTTCATTACCGACGGGATGATTATCATCCCCTGCAGTATGAAAACGCTGGCTGGCATTCGCAGCGGTTATGCGGAAGGTCTGATTGGCCGCGCAGCTGATGTCATCCTTAAAGAACAGCGCAAGCTTGTGCTTGTGCCGCGTGAAACGCCCCTCAATACCCTTCATCTTGAAAATATGCTCGCGCTGTCCCGGATGGGAGTCAGCATCATTCCGCCCGTTCCGGCCTGGTATAACCACCCATCCACCCTTGCCGATGTCGAACAGCACATTGCCGGGCGCGTCCTCGATCAGTTCGGCATCAATATGCCCGACGCGACGCGCTGGCAGGGCCTCAGCCGATGAGCGCCTGGCATATTCACAGTCCCTTACAACATGCACTTCCCTAATAGCTTTCAGGAGTCATTATGTCAGATATTAAGCAAAGCCAGCCGGCTAACCAGACCTGGGATTTACGATCTGCCCTGAAGATCCTCAGCCAATACGAGAATGAATATGTCGAAACCAGCGAGCCGGTTGACCCTGCTGCTGAGCTGTCAGGCGTTTATCGCTATGTCGGAGCCGCTGGTACCGTGATGCGCCCGACCCGGACGGGGCCGGCGATGGTGTTTAACAGGATTAAAGGCTATGACAACTTCCGGGTTTTGATCGGATTACTGGCGTCCCGTCAGCGTGTTGCTCGCCTTTTCGGCGTACCGAAGGAAGAACTGGCGCAGCTCCTGCGTAAATCCGTCCATTCAGCGATAGCGCCCGTGGTGATCCCGGCAGAACAGGCCGTGTGCCAGGAGGTCGTTCATCTCGCTTCGGATGATGGTTTTGATATCCGCACGTTGCTGCCGGCCCCCACCAACACCCCTGAAGATGCAGGTCCCTATTTTACGATGGGTATGTGTTACGCGGCTGACCCGGAAACAGGCGAACATGATGTCACCATCCATCGTTTGTGCGTGCAGGGACGTGATGAGATTTCAATGTATTTCGTGCCGGGTCGCCATCTCGATCAGTTCCGGATGAAAGCGGAGCAGGACGGACAGGCACTGCCCATCACCATCAGCATTGGCGTCGATCCGGCCATCGAAATTGGTGCCTGCTTTGAGCCACCCACTACCCCTCTGGGCTTTGACGAGCTTGCAATTGCAGGCGGCCTTAGGGGGCGCGCCGTTGAGCTTGTCCAGGGCGTATCGGTGAACGCAAGGGCAATAGCCAATGCTGAAATTGTCATTGAAGGCGAGCTGATACCGGATTACCGGGTGCAGGAGGACCAGCATACGCACAGCGGTAAAGCGATGCCGGAATTCCCGGGATATACCGGAGAGGCTCAGGCCGCGGTACCGGTCATCAAGGTTAAGGCCGTAACGCACCGTAAAAATCCTATTCTTCAGACCTGCATCGGGCCGAGCGACGAACATACGAATCTTGCCGGCATTCCGACTGAAGCCAGCATTCTGGATATGGTCGAAAGAGCGCTGCCGGGGCTGGTTAAAAATGTGCATTGCCCGTCACCAGGCACCGGTAAGTACATGGCCGTCATGCAGATTAACAAGCGTGGCCTCCAGGATGAAGGGCGCCAGCGACAGGCAGCCCTGCTGGCATTCTCCGCTTTCTCAGAGCTAAAACACGTTTTTCTTGTTGATGAAGACGTCGATATTTTTGATTTGAGCGATGTCATATGGGCGATGACGACGCGTTATCAGGGCGATGTGGATACCATTTTTATACCGGGCGTCCGCTGTCATCCGCTTGACCCTTCCCAGGATCCGGCATTCAGCCCTTCCATCCGCGCACCGGGCATTACGTGCAAGACTATCTATGACTGTACGGTTCCCTATGCGCTCAAGTCTGACTTTCAGCGATCACAGTTTATGGAAGTAGATGTCAGCCGGTTTCTGCCGGGATTTGCTACCGGACAGCCATAACATGGCCCCGCAGTGAAGGACTCTGATAACAGCATCTGAGCCTAAAATCTTTATTTTCAGGTAAGAATTGAGATTACGCTCCCCTGCCCATCAGGCCGCTCAAAGTGTACGAAGGAGAGCTGAGCGACCTTAATGATGATTTGAACCTGGTGTCCAGAACGGGAGGGTAGCAAGCCTGTGGGCTAAGCTACCCTGCCTGACAATTGAAGTGAAAATCCCGGGCTATCCATTCTCGCGCTGCTGAAGTTTGTTTTGCTCATAACGCTTCACCCGCTCTTCATTCTCTTTTATTTTCTCCTTAAACCACATACCGGCACACCCCGGCTGGCTTGGAATAAGACAGTAAATCTGTTCAGCCTTCTCTGGCTCATGTTCTCCCCAGAATAATGCTGACTTCTCTCCTGACGAGATTGAGTTGTTTTTGTCCTCGCCATAAACGCTGTTTGATGAGAACAAAGAGTCGATATTCCCGGGGGCATAGGGTATGCCTGGTGAAGCCCATACCGCCGAACATTGAAGCATGATAAGAAACGGGGTACAGGCAGGATTTTTTATTAGTCGCATGTCAGAAAGTCCTCTTAAATGACTCAAATAACTTCGACTTCCTAATAAAACGCCAGGTTCCTGAGACACCTGAGAAAATCACAAGCATTTACCGCCTGTTATACCTTCGGCTGATTCTTTCTGGCTGTGTCCCCTGCACACCACGTCATGCGTTGACATGGCGGGCCCTGAATTCCCAGCGCCTTTGATTCAAGCCCTGCCCGGTTTTCTTCAGCTTTACGGATAGCGGCCTTATCCAGGTTGCAGTTCTCAATTACCGTCAGAAGCTTTTCGTTTAGCTCCAGGCTGTCACCGTAAGTCATGTGCACTGGGATATCCGGGACGTCACAGTCCACCAGCCATTCCGGTGGTAACGGGATCACGGGAGCGGGCACGAATTCTGTCTCTGTGCGCGCGCAGCTGGTCAGCAGCACCGTCAGGCACAGGATGGTGAGCACAGTCGTCTTCATGCATCTCCTTCCTGATGCGGGCAATGCGCCTCTCGCTTTCAGCATCATTGCTGCGCCTGTCTTCATGGGTGATCCGGGCTATATCCTGAAACAGCATGACTGCTGCCAGTGTGTTTGTGAGGACAGACTGAGATTTCAGTTGTTCATTTCGGGCGTTACGCTCAGCCTTTTGAGCCTGGAGCATTTCATTATGGAAATGATAAGTAGTCCCACAGAGCATAAGAATAAAAATAAAGAGCAATATGAACAGGCATTTATTCACTTTACCACCAGCGGATAGCCCATATAAAAATAGCAATCGCAATAAGCCGGATAGCGAAAGCAGCCGCTTCAGTCAATTCAGGGTTATCTGGCGCTTCAAGTTCGAGACCATTTTTCATAGTTAACCTCAACAGTATTCGTTTATAGTTCACCTATGTTCCTCGTTAGTTGTGTAACGCTGGAAAGCAGAAGCCCCGGAGTGCGGTCAACACCCCGGGGCTTCGATATATTTAGCTTTGTTTGAGAAATTTACTTCATAGAGACCCCACCCACTATCAGCCCCCCTCTATTCTTTCTTTACCAACGAACAGCATTAACCAGGCTTGATAGCCCTTCAGAATGAAACCGAACCACATCAATGAAAACCGCAGATTACTCATCTGCCAGTTCCTCCGCTCTTTTAAGTACGGCGGCATCGTATGGCTGACATCCGTTTTCGTGAACGATAATGGCCCGGATGAGTTTCAACCTCGTATTGCCGTCCATGAGATCAATATGCTGATGGGCCGGGATACCGGTTACCGTGGACACACTATCAATGTAAGCCTGCGTGTCATTTTCTTCGGGCGGTGCCCAGCGGTGAATTATACCGGAGATCGTGTTGAGAGCATGCTGCGTCTGATAGTGGGTAAGGATGATCATCATGGCCCTTATGCCATATTCAGGGCTGACGAACTGGCAGAAGTCTTTGTCTGTGCGCTGAGATTCAGGAACGAGACCCCGCCACTGATCACACCATCGGATATTGCCAGGATTATTGTTGCGTATGCCCCGAGCATTACTGACTGTCATCTTTCACACCAATACGATTACCGATAAAGCGCAGGACAAAGGCACGAAGAGAATCTACTCCGATAAACCCGACCGCTCCGCCGATTGCTATGGTTGCCGTGCGTGGCCAGTCAAGATATCCCAGCCCGGAAGCAACGGTTAGTGTCAGTGCACCGCAAAGCAGACCTTCCAGAATCATTCTTCTCCAGCCTCCCCCCGTATAGGCTATTCGCAATACAGCCATAAACATGGCCAGCAGAATAGCCCCCACAGGCGTTTCACCCCGCCACCAGCACTGGATTAGTTCGGACAAGCCTGGCAAGTTATGCGGTTGGGTTTGCATTTCATTCTCCAGACGTCTGACTGACATCAAAAAAAGAAAAGCCTGCTTACGCAGGCTAATATGGTACATCATATTGAATTAAATCATCTTTGGTGCAGCCATCGGTCAGTTCACGTTAAATCAATCTGACCGGAAACTTTTAAGGATCAGTATGCGGCTCTTTCACGGCACATCTTTCAGTGCATCCCAGGGCATTGTCAGTAAGGGAAAAATTCTTCACATAATTGAGCGCACCTATGACGAATCTTCGCTCCTGCCTACCACAGATGGGTTTGTCTATTTGACTGACAATATTGGATACGCAATTTATGTGGCGAACAAAGAGGCCATATTTCGTAAGGAACAATTCCTGTCAGTGTTTCAGGCAGAGGTGAACGAGAATGAACTCTTGCCGGATTTTGATGAACTCGAATATGTTTACAGAGTCGCTCGAAAGGACGCAGCGCATTTCACCTACGCTGACTCTTTGAATAAAGCGCAGTCATGCTGCATCGCAAGAAGTCTGAATCTTTCTGGAGACATCAGCAAACAGCTGGTGCTGCCTTCTAGCATTAATCTCAGTGATCCGTTACGCCCTCTGACCCGAGAATTGATCATGCTCAGAAAGCACGGGGATCATCTTAGGGCTGTTGAGATGCTTCAGGGGCTTGTCTGGAACAGCTTCGGGGTCCCTGGCAAATAGTGAGTTCCGTGGATTGAAGCCGGCTATATTCAGGGATAAATGCTGGGGTATAAGCACTAACCCAATGAACCGACTTTGACAGAATACGCGGTGTTTTACGTACGTAAAGTCGTTTCACATTGATTTGGGCGCGGTGTGTATTGCACATGCCGGTCCATTTCCAGTGAAACATTAAGCATCACGAGCATGCCTTCAATCATTCCCTCTGCCTTTTGCAGTTTCTTACCTATATGGCCATCTGAGCACTGGTGCTTTCGCGCCAGACTCATGAAGGTATGCCCAAGAACGTAGTAGTCCACCAGCAGGTCGTGAAGGTCTTCATTCCTGGTCCGCAATTTTGCGACACAACGACTGATGATAAGCGCATCCTCATCACAGCACTGGGGGAGTGAGGAGCCTCTTTTTGGGAGAAGATTTTTAAAGCCAGCCGCGACTGGATACCAGACCAGTTTCTCTGGATTATTCTTCGCCCAGCCTCCCCAGCGTTCCAGTATTTGTTGAACATCCCGCATCAGGTAAACTCCAGCACAGAGCCATCAAGAAGATATCAGCATGATGGTACGCCATCTTTCTGCGACTTTCATAGCCTTCTCACACGTCAGGGAGTTGACCCTGAAAAAGCGGTGACCTCTTCAAAAAACATTTCAGTAAACCTCAGCTCAATTGAATTACAGCCACTCTGGCTTGACCTCAACAAGACTTAACGCTGAATTGATTTTCTTAATCCTTTTTTTACCTGGGGTCACGGATAAGCAATAAAAGGTAACCATCTCGCATGCCAGTGCCAGCATTAAAAAAAACAAAAAAGCAGAGGAGTGCTCATACTTCAAATTGACCAACATACTTGCATATATAAAGAATACAAATAACACTGCACATGCCAATGCCAGCAAACGTTCAAACCAAAATGAAAAGCCAAATACCCTGGCGGGAACAACGCTAAAGTTCCCGTTTTGAATCACCAGAGAGCCCTGAACCTTGAGAAGGTCATTGAAAAGAGACTTGTCGTCCAGCTTTCCATAGATATAGGAAAGAAACGCCCTGTTTATAGCTATTTTAGACTTAAGTACGTTTTGCAGAACCTCATTAGCTATTCTGCTTGAAATGAGGGACTTGTCATCATCAGACAGATATCTACCAAATTTTTCCAGATATCGGATGTTTGCAAGAATATTTTTGTCCTTTACCTTGCTGTAATTTCTGAAAAACCGCTTTAAAGCAGTGATAGCCGTAGCACAAACTGCAAGAATGATTCCGCCAGTCTTCGATACAGGCTCAAAATGTTCAACAATAAACGAAAAGAATTCTGATACATGCATTAAATCATTTCCAATGAATGATGGTAAAAAGTAAATCAGGTTGAGAATGTATGAACACTAATAAAACTGCCCATTTAGCACAACATCTTTGTACATATAGATTTCTGTCTGTACTGATTACGCCATGAATAAAACTGATTGATTTGTGGTTATGTAATCAGTGGCTGTTTAAGTGAGCAAGATCCCAGGCAGGCCACATGTTAAGGATGCAGCTTCGTTCACGCGGCAGCAGTATCGCCAGATGACATCTATGTATATTTACTTCAATCGCTCATCAGGCGTGCGCCATTTCAGAAGACGCTGAAGCGCCGTTTCACCCTGCATAAACTCTCTGGCCGCCTTGAGGCGTTCTCTGAGCTTTTCCTGCAGAACGGGGTCACAGTTTTCTATGTCTTTCTCAGCGTCCATGAAGAATTGCCCGACGCGCATATCTTCGGCCCACCGGGTCATGATGCCCTGCAGTTCATTGACGCTGTCTTTATAAGCCTCTTCCTTCCGCCGGATGACTTCACGCTTCTCATACTCAATTATCTGCAGTTCGATACGCTTACGCTGTGCCTCTGCGCGTTCTTTCTGTGCCTGGATTTCTTTCCTCATGATGGGCACGGCTGACTGCGCCGCTTTTATCATTTTGGGTATCTGACTTATCAGGCCACAGTTTTTGGTTTGTGTGAAAACCTGATGCCAGCCTTCAGGCTCATACGGCGAGTAAAGCTGAATCCGGAATCGCCCACAGGGGATATGCCGCCGGCTGTAGTAACCCAGGTCGGCTGAGTTTTTACCACGGGACCAGCTAATCATCTTTTCATCCCGCACATAACGACCCTTTACCTGTTTAGTCGGTACCTCTTCAGTCATCTCCACCAGCGAGAAACCCACATTTAAGCCTTCTATGCAGATGACGCTCACATTGGATGGCCTCCACAGTGATGTGAACATGAAAACCCGGCCACCATCCTCACTGACAGTGATATCTTTTCGGTGCAGACCCTCACTCATATCAGCCAGCCTGATGCGCAAACCATCCTTCTCAGCTGCTGCAAACAGCTTAAGCAGGAAAGTCTCAGCATCAGTCAGCCCCGTGTCGGTAACATTCACGTCGAGCAGTTTTCGCTTTGATGGCTTGTAATAGCCCAGCTCAGTAATTTGAGATTTGACCAAAATCTCTTTGGTAGCGGAAAACAACTGCGCCCCCTGGATGGAGCGATTAGGTGATTTTTGCCTGCCCTTCGGAACTGACTTTGGAACGGAGGGTAATAGTTGCTCGCCTTCTGGTTCAGTTGCTTGCTGTACATCAGGCTGATTAGGGGGGTTGATACTTTCCTTATCTTTGTATGGAAGTAATGAAGGAACAGGCGGTGCAATACCTTTAGCAACCGCACGCCAGTAACCGTCCAAAGGCCGGGGAACTTGGAGTTCAACGCATCTGGCAATTAGCGTTTGCTCGCTAATTTTAAAAGTCATGACTATTTCACCAGCTGGTTTAGACCAAACCAACTCATACAAAGATTGTCTGTTGCTTGGAAGCTGCATGCCATGTTCCTCCTGATCCTTATGGGTGGTTCAAATTAGCAAATTCTCGACTTAACGTTAGCCTTTAAGCATCGGACTATGACAACGTTAGGCTGTGGGCTGTGGGCTGTGGTTTGTGGGCTGAGGGTGCTTAAGCGATGCAGATAACTTTGTAAGGCGACAAGTCTTTCGCAAGTTTTGGTGAAACTTTAAACAATAAATTTTATCGTAATGGGCACGTTTTGAACTTGATTAAATCACTCCCCACAACTTAAGTTAATGGTGCATGCACAGACAAAATGATGTGAATTAGAGCTTAATAATTTAGTTATTAAATGACAGAACTTTAAGGGATAAGATCTGTCCAATCTGTACAGAAAAAGCGCTTCGTACATAAGCTCATCTGTGCTAGACTTCGCCGCCCCTTGGGGCAGTACCTGTAAGCGGTTATGAACCCGTTTATGTGGGAAGGTTAAGGAGGCTCATATGCAAGATTTAGTGATGAAAATGTTTGGCTTAAACGGTTATGTGAGAGGCGGTAAAGCTATGGCTGACCGTTTGGAAAAATCAGGAGTCAAAGACATCGCCGTTGTAGGCCGCGGGTCGGTAATTGTGCGTAATGAGAATGGTGAAAAGATGTCTCACTATCGCGAGGCCGCTAAGCGGTTTGTTGAGAAGGACGCTCCGGCTGTCGCCGCCGGGAGCAGGGAAAATGACGACGACTAATGTTTGCGCTTCTCATAATTCCATTGCTCGCAAGCGGGCAAATAATAATTTCCTCACCTTACAGAATTAAAACCTACTTTCGTTTACATAGATATGATGGCCAACTTCTTTATATGAAGGTGGCCACATATGGCATATGGTGCCTAATCATTTCTATCTGTGCTGCATACCTTATGAAATGGTCAATCCCAGGCTTCACGTTAGCCACTTGGTTGACAACATTGATCGACCTCAGTAACGATCCTAAAGAAAATAGGTTGGCCTCATGGCTGATTCTTTTGTCTCTGAGTATGGTATTGGTTGCCGTGGCATGGACTCAAGCATCTAGGTTCGGCATATACTTAGCGGCTAACATTCTGAGCGGCTTTAAAAATGACAATGGTCAAATTGCTTTCTTTAAACAGGTAATAAAGCTGTCAGCTCTGAGAGAACTACTCTCAGATGGTTCACTTGGACAGTTGTTTTTCGATTCCGCAACCAAGGACAAGCCGGTGCTAATCAGCCTAAAAAGTCGTAAAGTTTATGTCGGCACGGTAAATATGATTAGCGAACCAAACGAGAAACAAGGCCCTAATCTTGAAGTTTCAATCAATCCGATAATGTCTGGGTATAGAGAAAAAGATAATTTAAGAGTTCTTTTTTCTAATGATTACAGCCAGTTGAATGATGTTGATACAAGTGTAATCTTTCCAATGAGTGAAGTGGCTCAAGCCTCATGGTTTGATATGGATACCCATGAAAAGGTTGATAACAATCGAGAACAAAAACCGATTTCTACACGAAAAAGTAAACGGTTAAATCGACGATGAAGTTAAACCCGAGAATGCCGGGCTGACCTGCCCCATTTAAAGGTTTGCTCGCTAATCTTAAAGTTAGTGACTATTTCATGAGCAGGCTTTGGCCAAACCAATTCATACAAAGATTGTCTGTTTTCCGGAAGCTGCATAGCATGCTACTCCTCATCCTCATGGGTTAACATAACCCAAATTAACACTTACCTTTCCTTATCGATGCTATGTGATTAATACCCTTGCTATTGGCTGTCAGGCAACAAACACAGCTCAATTCTTCGAACAAAAGCACTCATTAGCACCTGTTTACCAGTGCCTGTCAGAGCAGTTTATGGGATGATGAGGGGATGAATATGGGGGAAATTGCGTGAACATAATACCAATCCGTCGCGAGTCCGAATGGACTGCTTTGGAATTCTTTGCTGGTATAGGTCTGGCCAGAGCCGGTATGGAACAGGCAGGGATCAAAACTGTTTGGGCAAATGATTATGATGTAAACAAAAAGGCAATGTATGAAGGCCACTGGCAGTCTGGAGATTTCCTGCTCGCTGACATTCATGCTTTAAAAAGCGAAGAATTACCTGCCGCTAATGTTGCCTGGGCATCTTCCCCCTGCACAGATTTGAGCCTGGCGGGTAAACGCGTTGGCTTACGTGGTGGCCGTGAGTCATCGGCATTTTTCGGTTTTACAGATTTAATCGCAGGAATGCATGAGCGCCAACCTGAGGTGATCGTGCTGGAGAACGTTATCGGACTTGCCTCTTCTCACGAAAGAGAAGACTTAAGGGCCGCGGTAAAAGAATTTAACGCCCTTGGCTATTTCGTCGATGCGATCACGCTGGATGCTCGCCGGTTTGTCCCTCAGTCACGTCCCCGGCTCTTCATCATCGGGGTCAAAAACCCTGTAAATGGCGGTGAACAGGATACGTGCTTAAGACCTGACTGGCTTTCATGGCTTCACAAAGATCCAGAACTGAATACTTTCATGATGCCGTTGCCGAAAGCCCCTGATCTGCTCAGTCATGGTTTCACTGACGAAATTGAAACCATTCCGGACAATGATGCCCGCTGGTGGAGCGCTGAGAAGGTCGCTCTCTTTCGGGAATCGATGGCAACTGTACAACGTGAGCGTCTGGAGCAGTTTGTCAGCATGACCGGCATTACAGCTCGTACTGCATATCGCCGTACGCGTAATGGCATCCCGGTATGGGAAATGAGGGCCGAGGATATTTCCGGTTGCCTCCGTACCCCTCGTGGCGGCTCTTCTAAACAGGCTGTCGTTATGATGGGTAATGGATTACTAAAAATTCGCTGGATGACTGGGCTTGAATACGCTCGTCTTATGGGTGCCGGCTGGTACACGCTTGATAATTTGCGTGATTCCAATATCCAGTACGGCTTCGGGGATGCTGTTGTAGTACCCGCGGTAGGCTGGGTAGCAAAAAATATGATAATCCCTCATCTTGAAGCATCAGCTAAATCACATGGAAAAATAGTGAATGAACAAACTTAGCCCTACTGAGGCATATCTGGAAGCCGCACGAAATTGGTACGAAAATCAGCGCGCTCAAAATGGTTCTATGAATACCAATGTCATGAATGCCGGATTGATCGTCTCTCGCATGATGGCTGATGGTATGCCTATCACGGATGACAGACTTTATAGTGACGGTAAAAGCCAGGTTCGTGGATTGAGTGGACCTGCTATCGCGAAGATTCTCGAGCAACATGGTGAGACGCGGATTTTCACTCGGGAAGGCGGCCGCACCTCAAGAGGAACCGTCTTTCTTGCTGCAGCTATCAGGGACGTGCTAAACGACACCCAAGTTTCAGCAAGTGAGCCCGTTAATGTAATTGATGCTTCATCCCAGCTTGAAGCATTTTTTACCAAGTGTGTTCGGCTGGATTACTTCGATAAGCAGAGAATCACTGTCGATATCGATCACACGAAACCCCTCTCTTCTGTCGTCAGCGATATACTCAAAGCAGCTGCAGAGCGCTCTGATAAGCCTACGGGTGCCGTGCTTCAACATCTCGTGGGAGCTAAACTGCAGTTACGTTTTCCGGAAGAAAAGATCGGTTTAGACAGGGCTAACGCTGCTGATATGCACACTGACCGAGAAGGTGATTTTCAGGTAGGCACAACGGCATTTCATGTCACTACAGCCCCGATGGAAAAGCTGATTTCTCGTTGTGTGGAAAACAAACGTGCTGGATACAGGCCTGTAATTTTAACACTTGAAAGTAAAGTTCAGGCTGCACGACAAATGGCCGATAACGTAAGTATGTCCGAACAGATATCGGTGCAATCCGCAGAAATTTTCATAGGTACCAATATTGAAGAAATTGCAACCTATGATGGCGATCGCATTCGTGAAGGTCTTGCTAGGCTGATACGTACTTATAACACCCGCATTGAAAAAATTGAAATCGACAAATCTTTAAAGATAGATGAGCCTCGTTGGATTTTTAACTTATTATCCGAGGTATAAAATCACTACCTATATACTTTAGTAAGTTCTTATTCAAACATTATATTTTTATGAACTTTATAATTAAAATAATTATGGTTTCTTTGAAATCACATGCAACTGAAAATTGCATTAATAACTCAAGTAAAATATTTTAATCAAACACCCCTCACCTTTAGATATTAGAATGCAGCCCTAAAAGGATTGATTGAATTATGGATATACAGGAATACTTCTCAAGAATAAAATCTGAGTCTCAATTGGTTTTCGAAAACTCTATAATTCAAAAACAGAAGCTAGGTAAACTTCACCATTTATCGTCATGCATACATGATTTCTCAAGTCTTATTCATGATAAGCATGAAAAAAAAATTCTTGAAACAGTAAGCGCACAGCTTGAATCTTCTAATTTTAGCTTAGCGATAGGACTTTATCGGCAGGCTTTTTCATCCCTTAGGCTAGCACTGGAAATGGGATTAGGAGCCATATATTTTTCAACAAGTAAACTTGAAATGCATGAGTGGCTTGACGGAAGAATGGATATCAAATGGTCAATACTTATAGATGAGGAGAATGGTGTTTTATCTAAGCGATTTGTTAAAACCTTCTTCTTAGAAATGTTAGATATCGCTGAAGGGTTTAGAACGCGAGCTAAGAGTGCCTATAGGAAATTATCTGAATATGTTCATGGAAACAATGAAACCTGGTCAGAGGGCAGTATTAAAATAAAATATAATGAAGAAGTTTTCCTGAAATACTGTGAGCTTTACGAGATTGTCACTGAGACAATATTATTTACTTCAATGTGCAGATATGCCAAAGATTTTGATGATTCTGAGCGAGAATCCATACAGTTTTTAAATGAAGAATTTAGCCATATCCAACAAATCAGAGATTATTTCGGTAGATCATAGGGAAATATAATGAGTGAATTTTATCTACGTACTGAGAGTATCAAGCAAACAGATATTATGTCCTTATCGGTGGTGAATTCTGCTGACAGAGGAATTTTGGATGCTTTAAAATCCAATGAACCCTGCCTCCTAGAGGGATCGAGGGGAACTGGTAAATCTTTTCTTATGAGGGTAGCCGAATTAGAGCTTGAAGATGGGAATAAAGCATGTGTAACAGTTTTCGTTCCATTCAACAAAAGCTCATTAATCACTACTGATGATAGCCTCCAATTTTATCATTGGATGATGGCAAAAACGTTGAAATACTTACTCAATAAACTGAGAAAACTAGGTTTAGTTGTTTCAGGATTGACTGCAAATCTTTTAAGTAATGATAATAATGATTCTGAAGAAAGAGTGGAGTTAAGCCTTAAAAATATTGTCCGTCTTTTCGAAGATTCTTATAAAGATAATAAATCTGTTGACATATCCTCTTTACCTGATATTGAAGAAGTAAAAGAGGCGATACAAACTATATGTGAAGAAAATGAGTTGGACAGGATCGTTTTCTTTTTTGATGAAGCGGCTCATGTTTTTAGGCCGGAGCAACAGAGACAGTTTTTTAGTTTATTCAAAGATCTGCGTTCACCATATATTACCTGCAATGCAGCCATTTATCCCGGAGTGACTCACTTTGGAGATTCATTTGAGCTTATACACGATTGTATATATAAAAAATTAGAGCGAAGCATTTCAGATCCAGACTACCTTGATTATTTTAAAGATATCGTTTGCAAACAATCAGATGATTCATTGAAAGATGAGATTGAATCACAAAGAGATCTGTTTAACACGTTGGCCCTCTCGTCGGGTGGAAATCCGAGAATGTTACTGAGGACATTACAAGATTTACCCAAAATTAATACTAAGGGTGTGAACGGCATAATAAAATCTTTTTATCGCACTCAAATATGGTCTGAACATACTGATTTAGGTGAGAAATATAAAGGTCATCGAGAGGTAATTGACTGGGGGAGAGATTTTCTAGAAAATTCAGTGATCCCTAGAGTTGAAGAGTATAATAAAACCCGAAGAGAAAAGGGAACGGAAGAATCTACTATCTACTTTTGGATCCATAAAGATGCTCCGGAATCTGTGAAGGAGGCTTTAAGACTACTAACATATACAGGGATAATTCGAAAAATTGATAGTTCCTATAGAGCAACTAGATCTGAGCTAGGTAGCAGATATGAGATTAAGTATGGTTGTATGCTTTCATTAGAGAGCACACCTCACTCAGACTCAAAAGACTTTTATAAAAATCTTGCTATTAAAAAGTTTCCTGAATTTGGTAAAAATCATCCTACATACGCTGGGAGTGAAAAATTACTAAAAAAAGATGAACAGCAATATGAAGAGTCGTTGAGGTCGCTATTACAAAAGTCAATTGATGTGCTAGTTGCATTGACTGATTGGCAAAAAGAAAAATTAAAATCAGTAGGTATCAATACTATCGAGGAGCTACATAATAATTCCGAGGATAGTTTAATAGAAAAAATATATGGTGTAGGTCCTGCAAGAGCACGCTCTATGAAAAACACAGCTACAGCTGAGCTTCTTGAGTACATTTCTGGATAAATATAAATTGAAAGGGACTATGCTGGGTAGTGTAGTCCCTAGTTGATTAAACACCTAACTACATATCGTGTGAATTAACGCATTTTTTTCGATTTAGTTATAGCTGCTTGAATAACTTCATAAATACTCTTGGAAGCATACTTCCAACAAATAGATCTTCTCTACGCTTATGGGAACTAGATTTTAATTTTTTAAGTATAAAATTGAGCTCCACTGCAATCTTCACTGCCTCCATTCTAAAAGCTATAAACGTGCATGAAGTTGTTATATTTAAATTTAATGATTAGCATGGTTAATGCTTTCCCCCCTTTATAAATAATTAATATTTATTTTCATCGAAAAAAAATCAACCAAGAATAAAATCAAATAAATATCAATAAGTTAATCATTTCATAAATAAATTTGACTTAATTACTAACATTAAATAAATGAATATTTTATATAGGTTTTATTTTTATTTTTCCTTGATATTTTGAGATTTTTCTTAATAATTTAAAGATTATCCACATCAATAGTGATGTGTTATCTCATGATGGAAAACAGCAATGGCGGAACAGAAATTTGTAAGTGAGCTATTTCTAGAGAATAACCAGTTCATTCTGGTTGGCTTAACCGGAAGAACTGGATCAGGCTGCACTACAACTGCAAACATTCTAGAAAGTAAAGACATATCATTTCCCGACTTAAATAGCTTAAGTGATTTCTACAGCGGTTTAGATATGAGACGTTATGCTATAGTCAAAAAATTCGCTGAAGCTAATTGGGAAAACTTTTACTCAATAAAAGTTAGCGATCTTATATCAATATATCTATTACTATTACCATCAACAAAAATAAGTGATTTCATTCAATTTTGTGGTTCCAATGTCACTAAAAGAGCAAGTGACCATTTGGTTAAAAATGGTGCCTTAGCAAAAAGCTTATTAAAAACTAAGCACACTGGTATCATAAGACAACTATTGGACCATCAGTCAGAAATAAATTTCAACGATCAAAAAACCAAGCGAACCTTTATAAGAATACTACAGCTAGTTAGGAAGTTCACTAGAGATCTCAAGTCAGAATTAAATACCCTAGAGTCAGGACTATATGTTTCGGTATATCAATCTGCCGGTAAATCGATTAGAAGAATTGGAAAGATTGATGCAGATTATGAAAGTAAGGATTTTCTACCAAGCTCTGTATTTCACTTGCCGGAAACCATAAACAGAGTCATCAAATGTATCAGAAAGTTCAAAAACGAGCGAGCCTACATAGTTATCGATGCTATAAGAAATCCATATGAAGCCAAATTCTTTAAAGATCGTTATGCAGCATTCCATTTAGTTTCGATTAATGCCCCTGATGAGCACAGGACAAAGTATCTCCAAAAACTCCATAAATTTTCATCCGAACAAATCGCGAAAATTGATGATGAAGAGTCGGGAAAAGGAGAGAGTGAATACAAGCACCTAACTAATCCAAATGTTAAAAAATGCATAGAGATATCAGACATTCATTTATTTAATCCTAAGAATGAATATGATAACGATAATGTTTTGAAGGCGCAGATAGCTTGGTACATTGCTTTAATGCAACACCCAGGGTTAATTTCTCCGACTTCAATGGAAAGGGTCATGCAAGTAGCCTACACTGTAAAATTAAACTCAGGATGCATTTCAAGACAAGTTGGTGCGGTAGTGACTGATAATGATAACTCCATTAAATCAGTCGGCTGGAACGATGTAGCTAAAGGTCAAATTCCGTGTGCTATGAGATCGATTGACGGATTAATGAATGACTTCCATTCGGAAACATATAGCCATTACGAAAGAAACAATCAACGTTTTAGAGTTAAGGCTAAGGAATTTTATGAAACATTCAAACCAGTAATTCAAGAATCAAACTCTTTTAAAGGAAGGAATATTTCCTATTGTTTTAAAGATATACATAATAGTATTGATAACAACAGTAACCAAGTTCATACTAGAGCGTTACATGCAGAAGAGAATGCATTTTTGCAACTAGCTAAATATGGTGGTACTGGTATTGTTGGTGGAAAGCTTTATACGACAGCAAGCCCGTGTGAGTTATGTGCAAAAAAAGCTTATCAACTTGGTATTTCCCAAGTTATTTTTATCGACCCTTATCCAGGGATTACACAAGATCATATAATAAATATTGGCACAATGCCGCCTGAACTAATTCAATTTAGAGGTGCAATTGGCAAGGCATATCACCGCCTTTACGAGCAAGTTATCCCAATAAAAGATGAGTTAGATTATTTATTAAAGTAAGGGAATAATATTAGATTGCAATGTATGAATGATACCTTCGTTGGTTAGATTTTTATAATTTGATATTTTATTCAACCTGTAAGATAACCCTCACCATAAGCATGCATTTTTTTCATAAGCGCTGTCACATTTATGTGCCAGCGTCGTTAAAGTAATCAATGGCACTAATAAATTCTCAACTATAACTCGAGGCGGAAGAATTCTATCTCCGCCCTTTATTCACTTGGCCGTTCTATGTAGTTCGGTTCGCCATTTTTACACGCAGCTCTGACTTCCCGAGCATTTTGCGCACATCTGACTGTGAAAGGTTGTAACCAACCAGTAATGAGCATTTGCTTTCCACGGATAAGCTTCTGGGGAGTTATCCAGACCGCGTCGCACGCTGTAGAGCAAGACTAATACATAAAGCATGTGTTCATCTGGCAAACCTGCATGTCTACTCTCTCCATTTAGTACTAAACAATCAAATGACCGAATTAAATTAGATATTTATCGCTCCCACCTTTTCCCAAGAATATCTATCAAGTGAAATTTTTCCGAAACTTCATCTTCAGAATCTTTTAGTACGTTGGTAACCAATGCAGTAAAAAGCTTAAGGTGGCGAGAAATATAAAAATCCTCACTATCAATTTAATAATCTACATTTATTAATTTTTTCATTCTGGCATGATGAAATTTTCATAGTGACGCTCCAGATGATGACTATGGCATTGACCAACAAAAGTTCCATCAGGGAAGAAACTAACATTTTCAAAATAGCTATTCTCATAGCTCTCATAATGTTCTATACCTGAATACCTTAACAAAGACTCATCATTACCTTGCAAAAGACTTTCAATGGATCGCATTAATGAATATTCCACGCCTGCTACCACTAACATATTCTTACCTATTTTCTCCCATCTCAAAATAACACAACACTTACCACAAATATATGTAACTCTTAATGACTTCCTTGTGAGGTTTATAAGTGATTTTAAATCACCATTTTCATTGTTATAAAGTATTTTCGCTATATCAAAGTAACTTAACAAAGCAAACCAAGCTGAATAGTTTTTCCTTTTAACCCATAAGCTATCTAAATTTAATTCTTTAAATTCGTTTCCACTTGGAGGGTCTACATAACTAATTGATGAATTGATGGGTTGGCTGAACCCTCGTAATGCAGAATGAGAAGCATATCCTTTACCTACTCTCGTCACACTGTTTACCAAAGGTATAACTTGCTTTGTTAATGCCTCTTTAAGCTTTCTTTTAACAAATGAAGTTTCGTGTGTTTGTAAAGTCGAGGATGCTTTTGACTCAATGATAGCTCTGTTATTAGTGTGATCTTCAAAAAGAAAATCAGCAACCTTTGATTTTTTATTACCATTTAAGGAAGTGAAATGAGCATTATATTTTTTTATATAAGGATCAGAGGCCAAATGGCCAACAAATCTGTAGCCTAAATGATGTGCTAGCATTATTGTTAAACCTTGTCCTAATCGCCCTGTATAGCTTGTAAGGCTTACATCATTTAAAACACTATTAATATTGTCAATCAATCTAATGTTATCATTGGCCGATATTTTAAGCAGAGAATTACCCGACAGTAAAAAACCTAGACATGGGGACATAAAATTATTAATAATTAAATAATCTGTTTTTACTACAGCGTGAGCTAAATTCCACAGCGAAAAGGACATTTCCCCACGAAAATTAGCATATGAAGTCCATTGTGGGTTATCAGGTAATTTTTGCATCATTACATTTGACTGATGCCACTCATACAAGTCTATTTTTATAACCTTAGAACTCTTCTTAAATGTACGAACAAACTCCCACATAATCCTGAGCATGATAAACCCTTTCAAATTAACGTAAAATGAAATAGTCAGTATATATTTTAAAAATTACACCCCATTGCTACTAATTGCTTAATACACCTGTTTTTCTTAAATGAAACGCCTCAATCAAAAAATATCACCTTACTCTTTCACCACATTGAGATCCGCTGTGCAAATATTTAATCCGCTGCGCACGTATAAATTACTTCTGCTCCGTACTCAACAATTTAAGGTGTCTCTCAAGCAAACTTGCCGCTGGTTGATACTCTGGTTCATTCGTAACCTCTCGCCCAGGAAACGCGTAGGCTTCAATCATCGAACAGTATTAGGCTTCCCCGCCAGAGGTTTGATTATCGCAATTTCAGAAGATGGAAGTAATGCCGCTCTCGAGGAAGGCGGCTAACTTTGAGTATTTTACTGCTTCATCTTGCCGTGATTTCTTCAGAGTAAGGTTCATAAATATAGCAAAAAAAATTTATAAATTACGAGAATTATCTTCAATTATTTCAATTCCCTAATGATATTAAAAATCACATGAATTATTTCATTCACCCTCAATTTTTTCAACAACAAATCCATCCTGCCTGAAAAACTTAAGAACTCTGTCAATATTAACTATCCCCCATTGATTCGATATTACAACAAGCTCACCGGATGCAAGTTGTATAGCGTCATTCATATGGTAACGATTTTTCCTGCCATCACTTACCGAATCGACTAGGGCAATCGTCCTATTCTTTATAACGCCTTCAAGCTTGCTTTTAATGTCGTCAAGGCTAGCTGGGTTTTCTTTTTTTATCCAATCAGTAAAAATTTCCAAAGCTAACTTTCTTTTATTCAATTCAAGCCCTTTATATTTATAGCTTGAATAGTCCTTTTCCGTTTTGCTTAGACTTGCAATTTGCTCTGTTCTTTTCTCTCTGAACCTTACTTGATATTCATTTAGTTCAGGTACGGGTATGATCTGTTCAGCATTAATTAAAACATCCCCTTTGAAGTTATAAGGAGTAATTTTAACACAACTGATATCAACGCCTTTATCCCTTAACCAAATTGCTGTAGTTGTGAGTTCTTTGCTAAATCCTGCAGATGCCAGAATAATTCTAACATCCTTTCCGAACTCAACAAGCTCAGTGTCCTGAAGTTCGACAAAATCTAGGATCCCCTCCCTGGCATCAATTTCTAATCCATTTTTTGAGAGGTAGTCCTGATAATATTCACATGCTTTTGAAAAGCTCATTGTTGAAATCATCGCGGCGTACCGCAGTGCCTGAAGCTCCATATGAGCCCCGAACTCATCTCGTTTCAATTCGATGACTATGAGATTTGCTTGCTTATCAATAGCAAGAATGTCTATTCTGCGGCGGCTATCCTCCCAATCAGAAAACTCTTCAGCAATGACGAGACAGTCGGGAGCCAAAATGGCAATATTATTCTTAATTGCTTCCTGTAAATCATATCGTTCTTGTAGCCCTTCGATAGTGAACGTTGTTCTATCTAACGGCGTTAAAGTCTTGTTTGATATATTATAGAGAGCCACATAAACTCCTTTTTATGTAATAGTGACTGCGCAGTGATCATATAGCGGTTATTTGAAGTGAATATACATTCCTTTCTGACAGTAATTCAATTGAAAAATTAATATTTCAAAGTTTAGAGATTTGCATGCTCAAGCTTAGTGCCGGGTACCTTTAGCCTTTAACATCGCTTTCATCCTCATGATATGTTCAAGAGCCGTATCAGTACTGACTGGCACATACAGCTTTTCAACCAGAGGGCGAGGCGGATGAATACATTCGCCTACCTTTATCCGTTTGGCCATCTTACTCAACTCACTACGGCATTTTCCACGCAGCTCTGACTCGCTGAGACATTTGGCGCGCATCTGGCTGTACAAGCTTGTGACCATCCAGTAATGGGTGTTTTCCTGCCATGGATAAGCCTCAGGGGAGCTATACAGACCACGACGTGCGCTGTAGCGCATCACCATGTCATACAGCGCATTCTCATCCGGCAAACCAGCAGCACCACTTTCACCGTCTTTGCACCAGCGGATAAACTGCCCGGGAGATGGCCAGAACGGTGAGCCGCTCGCTCGCGCACGTCTCATCCCTGCCGATAGCTGCTGCTTTGAGGTGATACCGTTTTCGACAAATGCAGCTATCCACTGGCGCTTTGCTGCGGCTTCATCACGAGGGTCTTTCAGCGTGGTGCTGATCGACGCCGGAAAGACCAGCTTCAGACTGCGGAAGAGTATGTCCACCAGCTGCTCGACGGACGAATCTACACAACGGTTGTCCTTCGGCCCAAAGGTGCCTGCCAGACCGGGGACTTCGACTTGCTGCTGCGCGTCGAAAACAGCTTCGCGATTTGTCATAAGAAATTATTCTCCCACTCGCTGAGATCGTTCCAGTGTGGCTGACTTGCTCCGCCTGGCGGTAGCTGACCCCGCCACGCAGCTTGTTTGTTCTGGTAGCTGAGCTTCTGGCTGGCCGTGATAAACCAATTTTTGGGTTTTGCATGTGAAAACTCGATATCGAGTTTCTGTAGCTCGTAAACCAGGTCCACGTTTGTGTAGAGCTTTTGCCACGATGCGAAGTCTGCGTGGTTGAGCTTCACGATGTTGCCTTCGAATGCATATCGCGATCGGGGTATGAATTCCGCATTCGTTGCGTGAGCAACGGGTGTTATGTTTTTAGGTTCTTTGACTGGTTCAAAAGAGTGACTGGTTATGGGGGCAGCTCCTGCCCCACCCCCTCGGTCAGCTCCTGCCCCACCCCCGGTCAGCTCCTGACCCACCCCGGGCAGCTCCTGCCCTACCCCCCGGTCAGCTCCTGACCCACCCCGGTCAGATTCTGCCCCACTAATTTTAATCAAGCCCTCGCTTGAATTAGTTTCCCTAGAAACGACCTCCACCGGTTTATTCAGGGTGATGTGAAACAGATTCGACTGGTTTAGCACACCATTTTTACGAAACTCCCGGCGCACGAGCCCCATGTTCTCCAGCTCTTTGATATGGCTTTTAACTGTTGATCGGCCAATCTCGCACTGATCAGCGATGTGTTGATACGAAGGCCAGCATTCACCTTTGTCATTCGCGTTGTCTGCAAGCTTGATCAACACCAGCTTTCGGATGGGGTTTCCCACTTTGATGCTCATCGCTTGAGCCATGAGTGTCATGCTCATAAAAGCTCCGTTATAAAATGGTGGTCAAAGAATCTGGTCGTCAGGAACTGCGGGATCACTCGGCGCTTTACTGGTTCGGTCCAATTCATACTCGGCGAACTGAATAGCTACATGCAGCAGCCATCGGTACTGTTCCAGCGGTATTTTCATCTCCCCTGGCAATACAAAGTCATGGATCCCGCTGGCAGCGAGGGTTTCCATGATTTCCGGGTACTTTTCAGTGCGGCGCAGGATCGTTGAATCTGCCACCCCTAAACGTTTAGCAACCTCGGTCTGTCGAGTGTTTAGTAATGCTTTGTGAGCTGTTGATAACAGCCGCTGGCTAATGTTGTTCATATCTGCACATTTGCGCGATTTTGCGTTATGCATTCCTTAGTCTCCTGCTGCTCTGAGGTTGGGATTAATCGCCTGTAAGAATGAAGAGTATTAATGCACTTCTTGCGGGTATGAGTCTGATCTTTAATGCTTTGTTCCCTGATTGTTGAGTGAATGGAAGTACCCGTTAATAACCAGCTGATTTCGCAGTTGAGGGCTAAGGCGATTTCAAAAAGAAATCTTGGCTTTTTGGTAAGTCCAGATTCAATTTGATGAATTGATTGCTGCTTGATACCTACCAGGTCAGCAAGTTCTCTTTGGGACATCTTTAGTTTTTTACGCTTATCTTTGATTCGCTCAGCAATACTTTCCACATTACCTCCACAGTTTTGCCTGTAAAATAATACAGCCTTGGCTGTTTGTAAAATACAGTTTTACTTGTGAGAATGTGATACAAGGAGAATTGTGTATGAATCTTTCAAATAGAATCAAAAAGCGTCGATTAGATTTACATCTAAGTCAGACTGAAGCAGCAAACCGCGCCGGTATTAAGCAGCAATCTTGGGCCAGCTTAGAGAGTGGTACTACTAAATTTCCCCGCAACCTGCATGGTATTGCCAAGGCTTTAGAATGTAGTGCTGAATGGTTATTGAATGGAGGAATTTTTGCTGAAGAGAAGGCCATTACAACATCTGTCATTCCTGTTTTAGATGGATTTGACAAGCTAACCGCTGATTATAAAGAAAAAATTCAAAACCCTGATTCCGAAAATGAATTCATTCTGTCAGAGAGAACAGATACAAAAAGTTTGGTGGCTTTCAGGATCACTGATGAATCGATGGAGCCCGCATTCTTTAAGGGCGACATAGTTATCATTGATACATCGACTAAGCCTGCTCCAGGCGAATTCATCGTAGCTTCGGATTTTGATAAGGCTTTTTTATTCCGAAAATTCCGTGAGTTAGATAACATATCTCCTCACAACGCAGGTTTTTCTCTCATTCCAATGAACAGCGACTTTCCAGTTGTAACTGTTATTGATCAGATGATTAAGATAATTGGCACGATGGTTGAACAAAGAATCTATCGTAAAAGACGTTAAAATTCATAATGTTACCTAGAATCACAACCTCCTCCTGCAGCACATGAACTATAGCCCCTCAATAAATACAGTTTAAACTGTTGACAACTTACAGTCTAATTTGTATTTTCTTTCTAACGATGTGCGTACCTGTCACCTGTTATCTTTCCCTTGGACGACGGGTGCTTCGCTAAACCCTAATTATTTGCCAGCTCTTTAAAAACGAGCAGGAAGCTCTATGGCAGGTGCCGAGAACGCACCGAACCTCAGGTTACTGAGTGCATTGTTGCGACTGTGCAGCCAGTAACTTAGCGGGGGATGTATGGCAAATATCAGCTATGGCAGATCTGTTAAACCTGTGGTGAAGGATAACGCCAGAACACGTCGGCATATGCGTCGCATGGTTGAGGCGATTGTGTGCTGCAAGATTGCAGAGATTCTGGCTGCTGAGCTGGGATGGGAAACACCAGCACGGACTACTGAACTCAGCCGGGCGGATAAGCATTGCAGGCGAAGAGTAAGTGATCGCATCAGTAAGGCTGTGGAGACAGATACGGAGTATCACAAACAGATTCTGGCTGGCGCTGCGAAGTACGTTGAGTACCGCATCAACAGCAAATATCAGAAGGTCTGTAACGAAGCCGGGCGCCAGATTCATGCAGAACAGAAGCCGCGACGCAGAAGCTTACCGCTGAATTAACCTTTTCATTCCAGTCCGGTGTTGTTAAAGGTAGGTGTGCGATAGAAAACATCCCTTTTCACAAAAAATCAATAATGGAAGTAATGCTATAAAAAAGCAAAAAAAACATAAATAGTGAAAAATATAAATAAACTAAATTCGAGATTAAATCATCTTTTATTTTTTTTAATAATGGAATACAATCCATTACCCCCACCTAATTACACTGAGGTTACAATGGAAATCAAAAAGGTCATTGAATGGAAAGAAAGAATAAATGAAATAACTTTTTTCTTTAACGCCCCTGTACTTGGCAGTACAGGTCAAAAAAATATATCAATTTTGATTTTTGTCAGCACATTATGTGCTCTTTACAAACTTGGCCTGATAACTATCGAGAATGCCCAGTTTCATGGAATTACTTTTAATTTATTGAAGTCACCCCTGCTATTGCCTTTACTGTATGTTTGCTTTATTGCATCCCTGCTTATTACATATAACCGAGCACGCTTAGATTACTTAAACTGGAAGCGGCTTGCTGTCGTTAATCATTTGAAAACAAAACAGCTAACCTTAGAAATAACAACGGAAAGTAAAAGAGCTTACGATATTTTCGATGAACGCGCCAAGAATTGTCAAAGCATCACTCAAAAGTATACTTCTGAATATGAAAAACTCTTAATCATAAGACAAGAGATGTATGTAAAAAAATTCGACATAGAAAATAAATTGACATTTAGCATGCTTGATAAAACTATGTTAGAAAAGCAGCGAGAAGACATCTCTAAGTCAATCTCAAAAAATGAGGCTGAATCCGAGAAGGTTGCTCTTAAAATCAAAGAAACTAGCGATACGTTCGACAATGCAACCAGCATTTATTATGAAACCCAACAGAATATAGGACCAAACCTAGATGGCTTAATGTTCTCAGTAAAAAAAGCCAACAAAAAGTTATTTAATTTTTTCTTTCAAGAACTTTCCTTCGCCATTGTCACTTCTTTAGCAGCCATTTATTACTTAGCAATAGCATAAAATGCAGTTATTTGCCCTGTACATGGCGTTCCAAAGACAACTTTAACTCCCTTAAAGATGATCGAAAAAAATAATAGCGTTACACAAGGCGGCAATCAATTCGGAAACCAGAAAACCATTATCAATGCTGCTTACTAGCTTCCTCGCGTTAGTTTAAAAAACAAAGATATTTTCACCTCGCCTGATGTGGTTAAAAGCAGGCATACGCACCGTCCACCGGGGCGGTTTTTTTACGTCTAAATCCGGAGGAACCCATGAATAAAAACACCCCATCAAAAGTTCTGACCCAGAAAGAAATGCAACGTCTCGCGCTTATCCATGTGCAGGCCTATGTGAATGCCTGCCACTGCCAGTCCCGCACTGATGTGCTTCAGGCACTGACTCACTGGCAAGATGTAGGCGCTGAAATGGCGGACTTCATTCGCCACACACGCATCATCATCATCCACTAACCCAGACTGAACACCCTTCACTTATTTCCAGTGCCACCCTGCCTGGCAAGGCAATCACCTGACCCGGAGGTCACCAATGCAAAATCGTGAAGCAGCCCAATGCGCAACTGAGTCCCTGCTCTCAGCCGCGAAGATCATTACCGGTTCGTTCGAAAAACTGGACGCACTTGAGCAGGAAGGCAAAGTCACTGAGGAGGAATCAGACCGTTACCAGTTTCACGTTATGGAATCGCTGGATGACATGTTTGAATCGGTCCTGAAGCCGATTTTTGAGATCCACCCTGACCTGCGTCCGCCATGCCCCTGCTGTGATTCAGCCGAAGAAGAAGAAAACTGAGACAACGTTTTTACCGTTCGCCTGAACCGGCCGCCTGCATAGGCGGCTTTTCTAAAACTTAAGCGGAGGCATAAGACTGATATGGCCAAACCTCAGTCACCCGTTCGAATAAGGCAACGTGCCAGACAAAAACTGACGCAGTGGCATGCCGGTACACTGCGTGCACGAAAAACATACCGCTACCGCTATTTAACGATACCCGTCTCGCCCGGCTGGCGCCTGTTATCTAAAGACAATGGCCACCACTGGGCATTGCTCAGCCACGCTGACTACGACAACCAGATTTAGCTCCCTCCCCATCAGACAGAGGAACATTTCCCATGCTGCATTCACACATCAGGGGCGATGCCGCTTTTGCTCGCCCGTTTTACGCCATTCACTCCAGCGAATCTGCGCCGGAAAACATGCTGACAAGCGCCCGTTTCACCTCTTCGCCTCCGCCAGCATTGCCACCCCAGCCACCGCTGCCGCTGCTGCAGAAAGGGGTGTATTGGGTCACTGAAATCCTTTTGCAGGAGGATAAATCATGATGCCCTATGTCCAGCTGGAGCATCGCCGGCATGAGCTCAGTGCGGAAGAACAGGACATCATCAAAAAAGAGCAGTGGATTGATGATGAAACCGACCGACTGCTTCAGCGTTTTCCAGCGTACCTTTCTGGCTTTCGTCACTGGCGGCAGGACGCTGAAGTCAGGGCGTGCTGTGAACAGGCCGAGGCGGAAGTGGCGTATCGGGATTTCATCTGGAAACTGGCTTACGGACAGGCGCAGCGCAACTACGCGCACGTCCGGGCTGTTGAACGTATCCTCAAGCCCAACCGGTCAGCCGGATGTTACTCCGGATTTAACAAGCCGGGTGTCATCAGCCAGTACGGAGAGGATAACCATGAATAGCGGTTTTTCCGGCAAGAAAAGTTCGCCCTATATGCGTCTGGCCATTATCGCTGCAGAAGCTGAGAGTGCCGGCGCATACGGATTTGCCGCCACCGCATGGGCGGCGGCAGCCGGACTGGCCCGACGTGACACAAATCGCCGGTGGGCGGAGGAACGCTCAGCGCTCTGTAATAACGCGCTGATGCGTGACTGGGGTCGTATTGAAAGTGAAGAGGAGTAATAACATGTTTTGTTTTTTTGACACCCTTTGTAAGCCCCCTGCAGCGGCAGACGGCAACCACCTGATTGCAATCCTGCTCATTACGTCAGGGCTGTGTCTTCAGCTGATCATAACGGTCATCGCCTTTTATCTGGCCCTGAGCGAACGTGATGATGCAGTTTCTCATGACAGAAAATCCTGCGTTTCTGAGGAATAGCCATGGGCAACGTATCTTTATTTCGCTGGCTCAGCACAGCCCGTCAGTACAGTTTTCTTTTTTTTCTTGCTATGACAGTAGGCGCGGGGCTGATAACTGGAATGCTGGGTGTCGCCACACTCGCATCTGTTCTGATTGCCCTGATCAGCCGCTAAACCCGGTGCCCGGTTTTACGCCGGGCACCCTTTCTGACTGCCCCTCTCGCGGGACAGCCTCACTCTGAGAGGTAGATATGCTGAATCTGCACTGCGTGCCAATTTC
Organism: Pantoea sp. GL120224-02; assembly: GCF_900215395.1. Classification (NCBI taxonomy): domain Bacteria; kingdom Pseudomonadati; phylum Pseudomonadota; class Gammaproteobacteria; order Enterobacterales; family Erwiniaceae; genus Pantoea; species Pantoea sp. GL120224-02. Next base: position 230,354 of record NZ_OBEC01000007.1, read on the forward strand.
AATGTATTGCAAACAAACAGGAGAAACGCCCGAAGCGGTGACCAAACGCGTTCTGCGTGGGTTCTGGCTGGAGGGGAAACATGTTCTGAAGGTCAATGGGGCCAAAGAACGCTGGATTGATTTAGAAGAGGTAAACAAATGGGCACGACAAACGTCCGACTGCCACGCGGAGTGACCCTTCGCAAACATCGAAATGATGACACGATCAATATTACGTTCACCTATAAAGGAGTGAAGTGCAGAGAGCCGCTATCTCATCTGGCGGTCAATCCCAAAAACATTAAATACGCGGAGAGATTACTGGGAGAAATTTATAACAACATCGGGCGGGGAGCGTTTAATTATGCCGACTATTTTCCTAAGTCTTCCAAACTGAAAATATTCGGCAAAACGGGTAAAGGCAGCCAGGTCAGACACTACCTCACGGAGTATCTCTCCATCTGCCAGACCCGCAACCTCTCGCCGTCCACCATTCGGGGTTACAGGAAGTGTATGGAGGCCTTGCGGGAGCTGCACGAGATACGCGCTGCAGATCTGACGCCAGCGCTGTTAAAAAACTGGATTAAAAATCAGACCACCGTGCTGAAAACCATCCGGAACCAGCTTTCCTTTCTGCGCTCGGCGATGGATGAGGCAGTGATTGACGGGGTTATACCGGTCAATCCCGTGTCGCTTGTCAAAGCCTCCCGCTACCGCAGCCAGCGATCGGAAGAAAGCCACTATGTGGTTGATCCGCTCTCACCGGATGAAGTGATAATCCTGCTTCGTGCTGCCGGTAACCGGCAATGGGAAAATCTCTTCAGGTTTGCCATTAACACCGGCCTGCGGAGTTCTGAGCTGTGCGCGCTGACGTGGAAGGATATTGATTTCGACAAACGGAAAGCCAGTGTTCAGAACGCGAGCGTCGTCGGGATCATCAAGACCACCAAAACACGCGCAGGTAAGCGAAAGGTCGATCTGAATGATGAAGCCCTGGAGGCGCTAAACCAGCAGAAGCCGTTCACCTCTGAGAAGAAAGCCTTTGTGTTTGAAGATCCCAAAACCGGGCAGCCCTGGGCAGGTGCGGATGCCATCCGCAAGAAGGCCTGGGTGCCGACCGTTAAAAAGGCGGGTATCCGTTACCGCAATCCCTACCAGACCCGGCACACGTTTGCGACGCGTCACATCAGTCAGGGTGCGAACCTGTTCTGGCTGGCTTCACAGATGGGACATAAGGGGCCTGAAATGTTGTTCCGACATTACGGCTCCTACCTGGAAGAGTATGACGGTCACACGGATAAAAGGGTCCTCAGGCTCGTTGAAAAGCCCTCAAAAGGAGCCGCATGAACAGTCGCGTATCCCTTCTTAAAAAAACCTATTTCAAATCAGAAGATTACAGAGGATTCAGCCGTGTTCAACTCCCGCCAGCTCCACCAAAATCCTTTCGCGGCGGTTCCAGAGCCGTCCGCTGAAGTCCTGAAAGCCCGCACGGCGCAAGCCTTGCGGGCTTTTTTGTGCCCAGTATTCATGCTGCTGCTAATCAGATTATTGTGGGCAGAAATACCCGAACGGCAACGTACAAAGCAGCTGAGGCAATTGCAAAATCCTTTGGCGCGGATGACGAAACTGCGATGAAAATCGGCCTGACTGTCGACATCGCTGTTCCACCAGGATTTGCATTTGGTATTGGTGCAACCCGGATAGCATCGGTGAGAGCGGGTCGCATCAAACTGATTGAGCATGAATCGATGACGGGTTTAAAACCCGGAGGGCATACGCTTTCCACACACGTTGGCAAAAGCGATGCAGAGTTGTTATCCCGTTTTGAAACCAATAAGCGTTTAACGTTCTCTACCACCTTTACTAATCTGCAGATTGCTGAGGAAGCAATATCGAGAGCGCTTTTTGCTAATATAGCCGTCATAAAGTCTGTTCTCTCAGGTGGCAAGAAAGGTGTCAGACTAACTATTCGTAATGCAGCAGGGAAAACTATTGGCTACGGCTTCAAACGAGGAGACAGCCAGCGGATTGCCATAACAAATGTGAGAGTGGTCTTTGAATTTCAACAATTTAATGGAAAACCCTACTACATTCTTACCGCGTTCCCGTCTCTTTAAGGTGCAAAATGCAAAATTTCCATTTTCTTGATCAACTGATTTTCGGTTATTTCAATCAGGACGCCGACATCATTAATGATGGTGAAAACACAGTTGAAGGCATAGTCAGGCTCTTCAAAAAAACAGCCCCAGATTGGATGCTCAAAGATCTCGTCGAAGAAGTCGATGATTTTATCTCCGCCTATGATGATGGCGTAGAGGAGGAGTTCAAGCGACGCTATGAGTTTGATTTCTCACCTGAGCTTTGGGATACCACCGCACGCGAATTCCTAAAAACAGTACGTCAAATCTCACTAGAGGATTGAGAGGTATGGTGATACTGAACCTGGCCCCTACTCATAATGCCATGCGGCTGGCTTTTCTTCTGTTGTGCCCCATGTTCTTAATGCGTGAGTCCCCTGAAATGCGGTATAAAGCCGCATGAAAATTCCAAACCGAATCCAACCGCTGGTCGATGACGGCCTGATTGATAACGTGCTTCAGCGCTTGAAAAGCGGCAAAGAAGCTGACGTTTACACTGTCATGTGCGGCGGCAAAGTCCAGTGCGCTAAAGTCTACAAAGAAGCTTCTCAGCGTAGCTTTAAGCAGGCCGTGCAATATCAGGAGGGGCGCAAAGTTCGCAACTCCCGTAGCGCGCGTGCAATGCAAAAAGGCTCAAAATTCGGACGCAAGCAGCAAGAGGAAGTCTGGCATACCGCAGAAGTCGACGCGCTATTCCGTCTGGCCAAAGCCGGCGTTCGCGTGCCTGAACCCTATATGTGCCTCGACGGTGTGTTGTTAATGGAGCTGGTCACTGATGCAGATGGTGCAGTAGCGCCGCGACTAAGCGATGTGATTTTGTCGCAAGAGGAAGCACTGACTGATTTCGCCACTATGATTCGCAATATCGTACGCATGTTGTGTGCCGGCATTGTGCATGGCGATCTGTCAGAGTTTAACGTGTTGCAAGATGAGCATGGCCCAGTGATCATCGACCTGCCTCAAGCGGTGGATGCTTCAGCAAACAATCACGCCGAATCAATGTTTGAGCGCGATGTGAATAATATCACCGAATATTACGGTCAGTTTGCCCCACAGATTTTAGAAACGCGTTATGCGAAAGAAATCTGGCAGCTATTTGAAGACGGCAAGTTAACGCCTGAAACCGTTTTAACCGGTCTGTTTGTGGAAGAAGTTCATGCTGTAGATATGGACTCCCTGCTGGATGAAATCATTTCTGCGGAAGATGAGTATTACGATCGCCAGCGAGCGGCTAAAGAGCGGGATGAAGAATAGTCAGCCAGCCTGATTCGCTGGCTTTAAGTTATAGTAAAACCACTCTTCAAATTTCACCTGCTAAACAGATACATGTGCAGCCCGTCACTCTCATTGCCAGGCTAAAAAGCTGTTTCTCATCTCATCAATGGCGCTGGGTGAAAGCAGCAGCACAGATTTAAGACTCACCTCAATACGTTCAATGATGGCTTCTCTCGGCCCTGAACGCCACGCCTCGCTGGCATAAAATGCTTCCAGAACATCGTGCATTTCCTCTTCATTTTCAAATGCTCGAAGAAGAAAATAGCTATCAGCATCATGGAGAGAACAACCGTAAGCGACGACATCAATTCCCTGCTCGACGTGCAGAGGAACACTGATATCTCGCATAATTCGATGGAAGGTTCTGCATGTATCTGTTTTCAACCGATATTGCAGGATTTCAACAACTCTACTTTTCATCTCTCATCCTTAAGACATTTTTTTTGTGATTATGGCGGCACTAAAATTACCCTTTACCAGAAAAAGATACAGTGTCAGATCCACTAAAGCTGAGGCGACTCACAACTCTCATCGGCTTGCCTGAAGTGCCTTCAGGCTGAGCACATAGCAGCATGGCTTAAAATGCTCATTTCTCGCACCATCCAAACCCGATGATTCAATTAAGGTTATTCCTGGAGCCAATTCTGGCTGAGCGTGCCATTGTTAACTACGCTCATAACTCATAGAGCGATTGATGAGGGAATATTCATGAAAAAGACAATTATTGCTGTATCTGCCCTGCTGCTGGCTTCTTCGGCTTTTGCCGCTACCACACATGCAACTGACGACACCGTCGCGAACGCACAAGCGGGCGCAAACACCGCCAAAGAGAAGCTGCATCAGGCGCAGCATCAGGGCGAAGAGCAGAAGCTGAAAGCCAAGCATGCTGTTGAAGGTAAGAGCGACAGCACCAGCAGCAAAGTGAGCGAAGGCGCACAGAAAGGCTGGAACAAAACCAAAGAAGGCACTGAAAAAGGGTGGGATGCTACCAAAGAAGGTGCGACTAAAGGCTGGAACAAAACCAAAGAAGGTGCCAGCGATCTGAAGAAGAAAGTGACTGAATAAGTTCTTCTGACAGAATCCCGAAAGGCCGCGATTGCGGCCTTTTTTCGTTTTTGCCGCTTTGCGTCCGGCTCGATATCGACTTACACTTCGCTCAACACTCATTAACCATTTTTTCTTATGTCTGACACCTTCAAACGCCAGCCCTTGCCTTTACCCAACGGTCACAACAAAGTGCTGTTGCACTCCTGCTGCGCCCCCTGCTCGGGTGAGGTGATGGAAGCGATGCTGGCTTCCGGAATCGATTACACCATCTTCTTTTACAACCCAAACATTCATCCGCTGAAAGAGTACGAGCTGCGCAAAGAAGAAAATATCCGCTTTGCTGAGCAGTTCGGTGTGCCTTTCGTGGATGCCGATTACGATAAAGATAACTGGTTTGATCGGGCACGCGGCATGGAGTGGGAACCGGAGCGTGGCGTACGCTGCACCATGTGTTTCGACATGCGCTTTGAACGTACTGCGCTGTATGCACATGAAAATGGCTTCCCGGTGATCACCAGTTCGCTGGGCATTTCGCGCTGGAAGGACATGATGCAGATTAATGACTGCGGTGTGCGTGCAGCAGCGCACTATCCTGACATGCTGTATTGGGAGTTTAACTGGCGTAAAGGCGGCGGATCATCACGCATGATCGAGATCAGCAAGCGCGAGCGTTTCTATCAGCAGGAGTACTGCGGCTGCATCTACTCGCTACGCGACAGCAATCGCCATCGCGTGGCCAGCGGGCGCGAACGCATTGAAATTGGTGTGCAGTACTACCAGCCCGACGAATAAACAATTAGCCTGCTGGCATCGGTTAGCAGGCGCTTACTCTCACCAGGCTAATTGCCTGCCGCTGTAATCGACGTAATGATGTCCGCCCTGCCCGGCAAAACGGTTCAGTTGCGCCACTAATCCCTGAGCACTTTCCACCGCAGTAATATCCGCATCATCACCGCCCATATCGGTTTTCACCCAGCCCGGATGCAGTGACAGCAAGGTTGTGCCACGCGGATCCATTTGCTGAAGCAGCGTACGGCTCAGCATATTCAGCGCCACCTTACTGGCAGAGTAATACGGACGAATCGCCTCGGCATTCTCCGTCAGGCTGCCGAGACGAGATGTGGTGATACCAAGCACGCCCTGTTTTTCCGACAGCAAGGGTAGCAGGCCTTCAGCCATACGCACCGGTGCAACACTGTTGGTCATAAACAGTTGCATCAATTCATCATCGGGAGTGGCGATCAATTCCATTGAATCCGGGCCGAGAATCCCGGCATTGATCAGCGCGCGATCAAACTGCTCGCCTTTGAGCTGCTGAAGTAATTGCTCACGCTGTGTGGCAATAGTGATATCCAGCGGCAGCCAGCGCAGTTTTTCATGCTGATAGGAAACGGCAGTGCTGCGATAAGTGGCCGTGACGTCCCAGCCATCGGCCAGCAGTTGCTGCACCACCGCCAGTCCAATCCCCTTTGAAGCACCGATAATTAACGCGCGTTTTGTTTGGCTCATTTGTCCCTTCCCGCAGTTAAAAGGCAAAAAGGGCAGGATAACCTGCCCTTGGTTTGACTAACGAAACACCAACGTTAGCACAACAATCACCACCATCATGATTAGCAGATGGCACACCACCTTATTAAGATTCCGATTCCGCATAGCACCTCCATGGAGTTAGAACCACTGGCCGAAGCGTTTGATGTAGAGCATTTTCATGCCCTGTGCGACCACGCAGTAACCTAACAAGGTCGCGACCAGCCATGGGAAGTAAGCCCAGGGCAACGGGGTCAATCCCACCATGTGTCCCAACGGGGAGAATGGCAGCAGAATGCCTGCAATCATCACACACGCCGTAGTCAGCAGCACCGGCAGTGCAGCACGGCTCTGGATGAACGGAATTTTCTGGGTGCGCAGCATATGCACCACCAGCGTCTGCGACAGCAATCCTTCTACAAACCAACCGGACTGGAACAGTGACTGCATTTCCGGCGTGTTGGCGGCAAACACGTACCACATCACAGCAAAAGTCGTGATATCAAAGATTGATGATGTAGGCCCAATCCACAGCATAAAGCGTTTGATATTGCGCGCGTCCCACTTACGCGGTTTGCGCAGGAACTCACGGTCCATTTTGTCCCATGGCAGCGCCAGCTGAGACAGGTCATACATCAGGTTCTGAATCAGCAAGTGAATTGCCAGCATTGGCAGGAACGGAATAAAGGCGCTCGCCACCAGTACAGAGAACACGTTGCCAAAGTTGGAACTGGCGGTCATGTTGAGATACTTGATGATGTTGCCGAAGGTTTCGCGTCCTTTCATCACCCCCTCTTCCAGCACCATCAGATCTTTTTCCAGCAGGATGATGTCAGAAGACTCTTTGGCGATATCTGCTGCGCTATCCACTGAAATCCCGACATCGGCATCACGCAGGGCTGGCGCATCATTAATCCCATCGCCGAGGAAACCGACGGTGTGTTCTTGCTGCTGCAATGCACGCAAGATGCGAGATTTCTGCAGCGGCGTCAGTTTGGCAAACACTGCGCTGTGCGCTGCCGCCTCTGCCAATTGCTCGTCGCTCATCATCGCGATCTGATCGCCAGTCACGATATCGCCACTGTCGATACCGACTTGCTGGCAAATACGTGCGGTGACCACCGGATTGTCGCCGGTCAGCACTTTGACGCTGACGCCGTTATCACGTAGCGCGGTAATGGCTTTGGCGGCACTCTCCTTAGGCGGATCGAGAAAAGTGAGCAACCCTTCCACGGTTAACCCTTGTTCATCCGCCACACTCAATGCCTGCTGCAAGCCCGGCTCTTCCAGTACACGACTCGCCACCAGCAATACACGGAAACCTTGCTCGTTGTACTGATGTGCCAGAGCTAACAATTCTGCACGGCGTTTTTCATCCAGCGGCTGAACCAGTTTTCCTTCACGCTCAGCCGTAGCGATGCTCAGCATCTCTTCTACCGCGCCTTTACAGATCAGCATCTGTTGATTCAGACGACGATCGCGCACCACAACAGAAACGCGGCGACGCACAAAATCAAACGGTAACTCATCCACTTTGGCGTAATAGTCGCCCATGTCCGCCGTTACACGATCCTTGCCGTAGCGCAGAATCGCACGATCCATCAGATTCGGCGTGCTGCTCTGATAGTGGCTGTTGAGCCAGCTCAGCATCAGTACGCGAGAGTTTTCCACTCCGGCGCAATCCAGATGATGCTCAAGAATGATGTTGTCCTGGGTCAGCGTGCCGGTTTTATCGGTACACAGGATGTCCATCGCACCGAGGTTTTGAATCGCGTTCAGCCGTTTCACAATCACTTTACGGCGTGACATGGCAATCGCGCCTTTCGCCAGATTCGAGCTGACAATCATCGGCAGCATTTCCGGCGTCAGACCCACCGCCACGGCCAGCGCAAACAACGAGGCATCCAGCCAGTCGCCTTTGGTTAGCCCGTTAATCAGCAGCACCACCGGCACCATCACCAGCATGAAGCGGATCAGCAGCCAGCTGACGCTGTTCACACCGCGATCAAAAGCGGTTTGCGAGCGATTACCGACAATCGATTTCGCCAGGCTGCCAAAGTAGGTTTCGCCACCGGTCGCCACCACCACCGCTTTGGCACTGCCGCTGGAGACGTTAGTACCCATCAGACACACGCTACCGAGTTCCAGCAGTGAAGCCCCGTGATCGCTCGCTCCCGCGCCTTTGCTGGTGACGTGGCCCGTGACGTCATATTTCTCAACGGGCAGTGATTCACCTGTCAGGATCGCCTGGCTGATAAACAGGTCACGCGAATCCAGCAAACGTACGTCGGCAGGCACCAAATCGCCAGCCGACAGATAGATAATGTCGCCGGGGACTAAAGTGGCAATATCCACTTCCTGTCTAGCCGGGGGCTGTTGGGCAGATTCCCGACGCAGTACGGTAGCGGTAGTGCGCACCATGGATTTCAACGCCTGCGCGGCTTTATTGGTGCGGAACTCCTGCCAGAAGCGCAGCAAACCGCTGAGCGTTACCATCGTCACAATGATGATGACACCGGTCAGGTCGGTCTCCTCGCCTTTACGTAATGGCAGCAGGTAGTCAGTGAAAAAACTCACCGCTGCCAGCGCCATTAATACGTAGATGAAGGGGTTATTGAATGCCTGGATCAGCTGAATCAGCGCGTGCGGCGCTTTATCATGCGCCACCTGATTGCGGCCATAGACTTCCAGACGCGCTTCGGCTTCGCGTTCGCTCAGGCCCAGCGCATCACTGCGCAGGCGAACGAGGGTTTCATCGGCGGTGAAACCGGCTTCATCTTCAATCAGATAGCGCGGCGTTTTCTGACGCTGCGGGCGGGCGTTGCTCCAGGATTTTTTTTCCTGGTTGAGTTTCATGTCAGTCATGATGACATTCCTCTATTTTTTACGGCAATAACAGTCCCTGTGCGGGGAGCACATTAACGGGGATAAATTAAATTAACGACGATGCGTTAGATGATTAAAAATAACCTATCGGGAATTTCCATATGACCTCCCGTAAATAAAAGACGAAGAAGTTCGCTCGTTAAAATAACGAGAAATAGCGATGACGATGTTAATGATGCCGCTGAGAGCGATCTTCAGTCAGTCCAGATTTGCCAGGTAGCCTGAGCACGGACGTGCCAAAACGCGCTAAAACAGCGGTTAATTATGCACGCTGAAAATCAGCGCGCGCATCGAGGTGGAGGAAAAAGTGCGTTTAAAATCATGTGCATAATGAAATCCCCACGGGCATCAACCCGCTACTGTCGTTTAAAGGGGAACAATCATCAGAGAGAAGAGAGGATTGCTGCCCGCCGTGTTGGCAAGCAGCGACAAAAGAATTCGCGCGTCAGCTTGCCTTGTGTTGCCATCTAAAAGGGTGACTGTCCAACTGAATTCTCCTGTTTGAAGTTGGCGCCATTATATTCCTGAAGACTTCGAAGTAAAGTTAATTATTTCCGTTCAGCAACGAGTTTAAATTCCGTTGTAATTTGGTTGATGAAAGGACAAAAATTAGCGAGTCTGTAGCACTGCGCGGCGCGATAACAATAACAGCATATTTAACAGGCTTATAACCAATCCGCCGCGCTTAGAACCGTAAGGCATATGTATAGCCATAAATTGACTATTCTTCATTACTGCGCTCTCGTAAACTCGCGTTACTTTTTTAAGGCAAGGAAACAACATGAAAAAAATCATTCCCTCACTGCTGGCTTTATCGCTGGTAGCCGCCTTCTCCTCTCAGGCCGCAACACCAAAAGATACGCTGGTGATTGCGCAGTCGACTGATGATGCAGATAGCTTCGATCCGGCACAGGGCTTTGAACTCACCACAGTGCAAGCATTCACTAACATCTATCAACGTCTGGTTCAGTCGGATCCGACCAATCCCACCGATCTGAAGCCAACGCTGGCCACCTCCTGGACGCCAGGCAGTGACAACCGCAGCCTGACTTTTGAACTGCGCAAAGGCGCGCAATTCGCCAGTGGTAACCCGCTTCGTCCGGAAGATGTGATCTTCTCGCTGGGTCGTGTGGTGAAACTCAACCTCGATCCTTCCTTTATTCTGACGCAGCTCGGCTGGAATAAAGACAATGTTGATACCTTCCTGAGGAAAGTCGATGACAATCACGTACAGATCAGCTGGAGCGCCAACGTCAGCCCGGCCTATGTGCTGAGCCTGCTGTCTGCACCGGTCTCTTCGATTGTGGATGAGAAAACTGCACAGGCGAATGCCAAAAACGGTGACTTCGGTCATGCCTGGTTAGGCACCAATTCAGCGGGTAGCGGCCCGTATCAGATTCGTAAAGTGGTGCTGCATGAAGTGGTACTGCTGACCGCCAACCCGACCTCACCGGCGGGCGCACCGAAGCTGAAGAACATCCTGATCAAGAACGTGCCGGAACCTGCTGCGCGTCGTCTGCTGCTGGAACAGGGCGATGTGGATATTGCTCGTAACCTCGGCGCAGACCAAATTGCGGCGCTGAAAGGCAAAACGGGCGTGAAGACCGAAGCGATTCCGATGGCCTCGCTCTACTACATTCAGTTCAACGTCGGTGAGAATCCAGTGTTGAAGAACCCGGCACTGTGGGAAGCGGCGCGTTACCTGTTCGACTACAAAGGTATTGCTAACGACCTGCTGAAAGGCCAGTTCGAAGTACATCAAACCTTCCTGCCTAAAGGTTTCCTCGGTGCGTTGAATGACACCCCGTACACCTACGATCCGGAAAAAGCCAAAGCGATTCTTAAGAAAGCAGGTTTAACCAACGTCAGCTTTAAGCTCTCGACCAGCAATCAACCGCCATATCTGGATATTGCGCAGGCATTACAGGGCAGCTTTGCCAAAGGTGGCGTGAAAGTCGAAGTGCAGCCGGGCCTGAGTTCTGAAGTCTCTACTCGCGTGAAAGCGCATCAGTACGAAGCGACACTGAACGCATGGGGTGCGGATTACTTCGATCCGAATACCAATGCCGCCTCCTTTGCTTACAACCCTGAAGATGGCAGCAAAACCATTGCTTACCGTTCAGACTGGCATATTCCAGAGCTGAGTAAACAGACGCTGGCCGCCACCGCTGAAGCGGACAGCAACAAGCGTGTTGAACTGTACCAAGCGATGCAGCGCGAAGTGCTGAAGAACTCGCCATACGTGATCGGCTTGCAGGCGCGCAACCTGATTGCGCTGCGCGATAACCTGAAAGGCTATGTGCAGGGGATTAACCCAGACATGGTGTATTACTCGCAGGTTTCTAAGTAATGGCAGTGTCTGCTTCACAGGCCGGGTTCGCCCGGCCACTCTGGCAACGTTTTAGCCGTCTGGTCACCAGCCTGTTATCGCTGCTGGTGACGTTGATTGGTTTGTTAGCGTTCACTTTCATGCTGTCGCACCTTTCGCCGGTTGATCCGGTGCAGCAAATCGCCGGCGATCACGCCAGCGAAGCCACCTATGCACAGGTGCGCCACGATCTCGGCCTCGACCAGCCGGTGCTGGTACAGTTCTGGCGCTATATCAGCCATCTGGCGCAGGGCAATTTAGGGCTTTCGCATCTGACCAATCAGCCTGTCAGCACGGATCTGATGCGCACCTTCCCCGCCACCATTGAACTCGCCACCTGTGCGATGATCTTTGCCGCCGTGTTTGGCATCACTTTAGCCTTGCTGGCCGCGTGGAAGCCGGGCAGCGTGATCGATAACGTAGCGCGCTTTATCTCGCTGCTCGGCTATTCCGTTCCGGTATTCTGGCTGGGTCTGCTGGGTCTGCTGCTGTTTTACGCGGTGTTGCATTGGTCTGCCGGGCCGGGACAGTTGGATGATATCTGGATCTACACGCTGGAGCCGAAAACCGGCTTTGTGCTGATTGATAGCTGGCTATCTGGCGATCCAGAGATGTTCCGCAATGCGATTGCCCATCTGTGGCTGCCGGTGATGATTCTTGGCTTACTGGCGATGGCCGGTATTACACGCTTATTGCGTGCCGCGCTGTTAGAAGAGAGCAGCAAAGAGTATGTGATTCTGGCGCGCGCCAAAGGCGCAGGGCGGACTCGCATCCTGCTGCGTCACATCTTCCCCAACGTGCTGGGGACGCTGATCACGGTCATCGCCCTCTCCTACGCCACCCTGCTGGAAGGTTCGGTGTTAACCGAAACGGTCTTCGCCTGGCCCGGTGTCGGACGCTACATGACCAACGCGCTGTTTTCCTCTGATACACCAGCGATTCTCGGCTCGACCCTGCTGATTGGCAGTTGCTTTATTCTGCTTAATGCCGTGGCCGATGCCCTCACCTGGTTAACCGATCCGAGAACACGATGACTCAACAACTCTCTGAACTGGAGACAGTTCGTCCGCGCCGCCGCCGTGCGCGCGTGACTTCACTGACCATCGGTCTGACACTGGTGGTGATCGTGGTGGCGATGGCGCTGTTTGCCCCGCTGCTGGCACCCTTTGATCCTAACGCCCAGGTGATCGCCCAGCGTTTGCAGGCCCCTTCCGCGCTGCACTGGTTTGGCACCGATGGCTTTGGCCGCGATTTACTGTCTCGCGTGATTTACGGTGCGCGTCCTACGCTGCTGCTGGTGTCACTGATTCTGGTACTGACCATTCCGGTGGGACTTCTGGTCGGGATGACTGCCGGCTATGTGGGCGGCTGGACCGAACGCGTGTTGATGCGCATCACGGATATCTTCCTGTCGCTGCCGAATCTGGTGATCGCGCTGGCGCTGGTGGCCATGCTCGGTCCGGGATTGATGAACGGCGCACTGGCGCTGGCACTCACTAGTTGGCCACCGTTTGCCCGTCAGGCGCGTGCGGAAACCCTGGCACTGCGCCGCAGTGATTATCTGGCGGCTGCGCGCATGCAGGGTATTACCGGTTTGCGCTTAATGTTCGGCCATATTTTACCGCTGTGTTTGCCAACCGCCGTGGTGCGCGCGGCGCTGAGCCTCGGCGGCATCATTCTCTCCGCTGCGGGCTTGGGCTTCCTGGGCATGGGCGTGCAACCGCCAACCGCCGAATGGGGTTCGATGGTGGCGGAAGGCAGTAAAGTGATTTTCGACCAATGGTGGGTGGCTGCCGCCCCCGGCGGTGCGATTCTGTTCGCCAGTCTGGCGTTTAATCTGACAGGCGATGGCCTGCGCGACCGACTGGATACCCGTCATGCCAAATGATCTGTTAATTGATGTGCAGGGGCTGACCATCCGCAGCGAAGATACGCTGTTAGTGGATAATATCGCCTTTCAAATTGGCCGTGAGCGCGTGGCGCTGGTGGGTGAATCCGGTTCGGGCAAATCACTGACGGCCCGCTCGCTGATGGGGCTGCTCTCTCCTTCATTGCAGTTGCAGGCGGATTGTTTACAGGTGGTGGGTGCCGATGCGCTCAACCTGCGCGAACGTGACTGGATCGCCCTGCGCGGCGGTAAAGTGGCGATGGTGATGCAGGATCCGAAATACGCCCTCAACCCGACTCGCACTATTGGCTGGCAGGTCGAAGAACCGCTGGTGCTACACCGCAAACTGAGCCGTGCCGAACGTAAAGAGAAAGTGTGCGAGATGCTGGATGCGGTCGGTCTGCCGGATCCCCGTCAGTTGATGAAGCGTTATCCACATCAGCTTTCCGGCGGCATGGGGCAGCGTGTGATGCTGGCGATCGCTTTGATCACCGATCCCGATCTGCTGATTGCCGATGAACCGACCTCGGCGCTTGATCATGCGATGCGCGATCAGGTGCTGGCACTGATTCGTCGTTTAGTGGAGCAGCGCAATATGGGCTTACTGCTGATCAGCCACGATCTGCAGCAGGTCTCTGAGCACTGCGATCGCGTGATGGTGATGTACAAAGGCAAATTGCTGGATACGTTGCCTGCGGCAGAGCTATCTAATGCGACTCATCCTTACACACGCACGTTATGGTCCTGTCGTCCGAGCAAAGCCACGCACGGTGAACGCTTGCCGGTGCTGGATCGTGCTGCGCTGGAGGCCAGCAATGATTGAGTTAAACAATCTGAGCGTGTCGCATAAGCAGGGTTATGAACTGCGCACCGTGGTGCATGACGTATCCTTGCAGGTGGCCGCGGGCGAGTGTTTTGGCCTGGTCGGGCCATCGGGCTGCGGCAAGTCATCGCTGCTGTGGGTGATGGCCGGACTGAATCCCTTCTGGAGCGGCAGCATGCAACTGGCGGGCACCGACGTGCAACCGGGTAAAGCCTTTACCGGCCCGCTGCGTCGTGATGTGCAGATGGTGTTTCAGGATCCGTATGCCTCGCTGCATCCACGCCATCGTCTGCGCCGCACCCTGGCCGAACCGTTGAAGATGCTGAAGCGCGATAATATCAACGACCGCATCAATCAGGGTTTTCGCCATGTCGGGCTGGATCCAGCGCTGGCGGATCGTTATCCGCATCAGCTGTCCGGCGGCCAGCGTCAGCGCGTGGCGATTGTGCGCGCCCTGCTACTGGAGCCGAAAATCCTGTTGCTGGATGAGCCAACCTCGGCGCTGGATATGTCGGTGCAGGCGGAGATCCTCAATCTACTCAACGATTTGAAGCAGAATGACGGATTGACCATGGTGCTGGTGAGCCACGATCCCGATGTAATCGATCATATGTGCGACCGCGCGGCACATATGGCGTTGGGTCGGATTGTCGGTTAACGCATTTTCACTCAACCGTTGCGGCGCGATTTTTTCATCCGCATCTAAAGCGATCATATCGCAAACAGATGCATGCTCCATCGTGCCGCCACGGACAGGCGTAAATTGATGCACCATTCAATTTACGCCAAATATGATCTCTGCTTAATGCGCCATCGCCTGCAGCGTCTCGCTGCGAATCGACTCGGTCACTTCGGCCTTTAACGCCATAAACTCGGGTGAGGTTTTAATGGTGTAATCGCGCCCATTATTGAAATTCACTGCTACCTCCTGCTTGATGCGGCCCGGCCGGGCGCTGAAAATCGCTACCTTGTTAGCCATGAAAATTGCTTCATCGATATCGTGGGTGACGAACAGCACAGTCTTGCGCGACTGCTCCCACACCGACAGCAACAGCTCCTGCATCATCACGCGCGTCTGATTATCCAGGGCGCCAAACGGCTCATCCATCAATAACACTTTGGGATCGTTGGCCAGTGCGCGCGCAATCGCGGTACGTTGCTGCATGCCGCCCGAGAGCTGGCGCGGATAGTGCTGGGCAAAGCCGCGTAATCCCACCTGCTGGATGTAGTAGTCGCTGCGCTCTTTCTGCTGCGCTGCACTGATGCCGCGCTCCTGCAAGCCAAAGCGGATGTTCTCCTCCACCGTCAGCCATGGGAACAGCGTGTAGCTTTGGAACACCATGCCGCGATCGGCACCCGGCCCTTCCACGCTTTTACCGTCCAGCCAAATTTCCCCGCGTGTGGGCGTATCCAGTCCGGCGATGATGCGCAGCAGCGTGGATTTTCCGCAGCCTGAGGGTCCGAGAATAGTGATGAAATCATTCTCCTCCACCTGATAGTGGATCGGCTGCAGCGCCTGAGTTTGCTCGCCTTTGGGGCCGGTAAAAATGCGCTCGACGCCGCGCACGTTGAGTTTGCTGTGTTTCATTACAGGGTGCTCCATGCAAACAAGCGCCGATTGAGCACTTTGAACAAGTAGTCTGAGATCAAACCAATGCAGCCGATCACAATGATGCCGAAAATGATCTGCCCGGTATTCAGCAATGCCTGACTGTCGACGATCATATGGCCGATGCCGCTTTCCGATCCGATCAATTCAGCGACGATAACGTAAGTCCACGCCCAGCCGAGCACCAGGCGCAGCAGTTCAGCAATGCCCGGTGCCGCGCCGGGGATCAGCACGCGACGCACGATCGAACGGTTGCTGCACCCTAGCGTGTAGGCCGCTTCCACCAGATCGCGACGTGCGCCGCTCACGGTGACCGCCACCATCAAGACGATTTGGAAGAAGGAGCCAATAAAGATCACCAGGATCTTCTGGGTTTCACCGATACCGGCCCACAGAATCAGCAACGGCACAAACGCCGAGGCCGGTAAATAACGGCAAAAGGAGACGAAGGGTTCAAGAAACGCTTCCCAGGTTTTGTAAGCGCCCATCATGATGCCCAGCGGCACACCTATCACGGCCGCCAGCAGGAAGCCCGACAGAACGCGCATCACCGTCATGCCGATATCCAGCGAGAAGTTGTACTCGGTGAACAGCACCACACCTTGCTGCAGCATGGTGAGAGGATCGGCGAGGAAAGTAGGCGACACCATGCCGCCCAGCGTTACCAGCGTCCATACCGCGATAAACAGCACAAAGAACGCCACGCCGAGCGCGACACGTAAGCGCAGCGAAATCGCTTTCAGCGGCACCATCAACGGATTGTGCCAGCGCTGTGGCGCATCCGGCAGTGCTGCTGGCGGAGTCACGGGTTGGCTTTTACTCATCTCCATCTCCTTTCTCCTGCTTACTGCACAAAGCTGGCGTCGTACAGGCTTTTCACATCCGGCATTTTCTTGATCACCCCTGCACGCAGCAGCAGTTTGCCGGCTTCATCACTGAAGGTTTCAATTTCGCCATTGAAGAATTTCTTGTTCTCTTCCGGCCCCTGCCAGCGCAAATAACTGGCTGACTCCGCAAACTCTTTGCCCGTGGATTTTACTGCTGCACCCATAATCTCGTTAGACTTGTCCGGCTGCTGTATGATCATCTCCAGCGCATCGTAATAGCTGGCCACCAGCGCTTTCGCGGCCTGAGGATGCTCTTTCAGGAACGTCGGCGTACAGCCAAGTGTGTCCATGACCATCGGATAATCCAGCGTGGTGGCGAGGATCTTCCCTGCCTTGGGCTGGTTGCGAATCACCGAGAGATAAGGTTCATAGGTCACGGCCGCATCATTTTGACCCGCCGCAAAAGATTGTGCCGCCGCCTGCGGTGCCATGGTCGCGAGACGCACGTCTTTCATCGTCATGCCGTTTTTGTCCAGCATCCACGCCAGCAGGAAATACGGTGAGGTGCCGGGCGCATCCACCGCGATGGTTTTGCCTTTCAAATCTTTGATGCTGGTGATGTCACTGCGGGCGGCGAGGCCATCGGCACCGTAAGATTTGTCCAGCTGAACGATCTGCTTAATCGGCACGCCTGCGGCGTTCCAGGAGATGTAGGTTTCAACCGTGGTCGCCGCGCACTGGATGGTGCCGGAAGCCACCGCCAGATGTCGGCTGCTCTGCGGGATCATCTTCACATCGACATCAAGGCCGTGCTTTTTGAAAATCCCAGCTTTATCGGCCAGCGTCAGTGGGGCAAATCCGGTCCAGCCGGAAATACCGATGGCGACTTTGGTGTCGGCCGCCTGTGCTCCTAAAGCACTGGCGCACAGGACTGCGGCGGTTAATGCACGAACAACGAGTTTCACTGGCTTGCCCATCTTCCACTCCTGATAAAGGTGATGAAAAACAACAGTTGTATAGTCTTATCTATACAAGCCAAGCAATGGCTGTGCCAGATTGTGAAAGCCCATTGTGATGGGGAGAGGGGGTTGAGATCGCGCACTGAAACGGTGCATAAACCCTATGCCGATGATCACACTGGTGCGAAAGCAACCTTCGGCGGATGGCGCTATAATCACGCCAATTTTTCAACAGAAGGAACACCGTATGACGGTGAAATTGCGTCCGCTTGAGCGAGAAGATCTGCACTTTGTGCACCAGTTAGACAACAACGCCAGCGTGATGCGTTATTGGTTTGAGGAGCCGTACGAAGCTTTTGTCGAGCTCTCGGATCTCTACGACAAGCATATCCACGATCAAACAGAGCGTCGTTTTGTCGTTGAACACGATGGGCAAAAAGCGGGATTGGTGGAACTGGTCGAGATCAATCACGTACATCGTCGCGCTGAGTTTCAGATCATCATTGATCCGGGGCATCAGGGCAAAGGCTTAGCCAGTCAGGCGGCTAAACTGGCGATGGATTATGGCTTTTCGGTGCTCAATCTCTACAAACTCTACCTGATTGTTGATCAGGAGAATGAGAAAGCGATTCACATCTACACCAAACTGGGATTTGAAGTGGAAGGCGTGCTGAAGCACGAATTTTTCATCAATGGTGAATACCGCAATACCATTCGCATGTGCATTTTCCAGCAGCAGTATCTGGCGCAGCATAAATCCGGTCATGCCATGGTGAAGCCGACAGCACAATAGCTTGAAATCGGCTCTCATTGTCGCTGCCGTCTTGAATATCAAACGGCAGCTAAGTGATTTATCGCTTTTAACCAAAAAGATGATGCTGAACCTTAGCAGCGCGGTTTATCGCGCATCTCTCAGCGACATACCTGCTTCGGAGATGCACAAAAAATTGCGCCGCGACCGCGCCATGCGGTTTAACCGCCGCGCGCACCCACCACGTTGAGACGTGGCTGAGGATGTTCAGGTTTCAGGTCGTACATGCCGCCATAGAACGGATCCACCAGCAGCCAGCCGGGGAAGCCCAGTAACGGGATATTACCCAGCAGATACCACAGGTTGGCACTGGCCTCGATCGGCAGCGTCACCGGCACGTAGCCCGGACTCTCCAGCATCACCTGATAGTGTTTTTTACCAAAATAATTACCAGTGGATTTTGCCAGCTCGACGGTTTGTGGCGTGTAGCCCTGCGCCACTGCGCGGCCGGTCTCATCCTGCACGGTGAAACGCGCGCCTTGCGGGACAGAGTCGATTTTTACCGGCTGCGTTTCCGTGCCGACAATGGTGGCACAGCCGCTCAGCAGCAATGCAGTGGCAGGAAGAAGGTGTCGCAGGTTCATGGCAGGTCCGCTATAGAATCAGATAGGACAGTCTAAACTGCCCTATCCTGCTTTTCACTCGCCTCAATCGCCCTATCAGTGCTGCTTTTCTGGCCTTTATTGCGGTTGACAACAGGCGGCAATCGCCGCGATATCTTGCGGTGTGGTGCGGCAACAGCCGCCAATCAACCGTGCGCCCGCTTGTTGCCACTCAGGGAATTTATCCTGCAGCGTGCAGCCCGATGGCGCCGAGTGCCAGGTTTTGCTGCTCGCATCGTACTGTTCACCGGAATTGGGGTAAACCAGCAGCGGTTTAGCACACAGCGCCTGCAAGGTTTGCAGCGCCGGTGTCACGCTCTCCAGCTCTACGCAGTTGATGCCCATCGCCACCACCTGTGGTGCCGCATTGACCAGTTCAGCGACCTGGCTTAACGGCGTGCCATCGCTGATGTGTTGCGCATCACGCAGGGTGAAGGAGAACCATGCGCTGCAGTTCGGGAACTCTGCCAGCAAACTCACCAGCGCCTGCGCTTCGGCAAATGACGGCAGGGTTTCACACGCCAGCAAATCCACGCCTGCGTCCAACAGCGCCTTGACGCGCGGGCGATGGAAATCTTTCATCTCCGCTTCTGGCAGGGCGTAATCACCGCGATACTCAGCACCATTAGCAAGGTAAGCGCCATAAGGCCCAACGGAACCGGCCACCAGCAAAGCGGCTTCACTGCCTGATGCCGCACGATAATCATCACGCGCACGTTGTGCCAGTTTCACACTTTGCTCGATCAATGTGAGCGCTTGCGCCTCATCCAGCCCACGCGCCGCAAAGCCCTGCGGCGTGGCCTGATAGCTGGCGGTGATCGCCACATTGGCGCCGGCCGCAAAATAGTCGTAATGCACCTGATAAATCAGCTCAGGGTTTTCCATCAGCACTTTGGCAGACCAGAGCGCATCGGCGAGATTGCAACCGCGCGCCTCCAGTTCGGTGGCCAGCGCGCCATCCAGAATCAGTGTGTCATGTTGTGTTAAGGCTTCTGCGACAGGATTACGCGACATCATTGGCCTCCCCGGCCTTCAGGTTACGTCGATGCGTGACATGGTATGCGGCATAGCAGAACAGCACAAATGGAATGCCACACCACAGCGCAATACGCTGCGACGGATCGAAGGCCAGCCCTACACACGCCAGCAGGCACAGCAGGAAACCGAGAATCGGCGTTAGAGGATAGAGTGGCGCGCGATAGGCGAGTTGTTGCAGCGAACCGCCTGCGGCCAAGTGGCGACGACGGAACACATAGTGCGAGGCACAGATACTCAGCCACACCGCCACCACCGCAAAACCTGAAATGGCTGACAGCGCCACAAATACGGTATCCGGCGCGATCACGCTGGAGAACAGCGCCAGCAGGCCGCCCAGCATACTGACGGTGATCGCCAACACCGGAATCCCACGGCGGTTCACCTGGGCGAAACAGCGCGGCAAGGTGTTCTCATTCGCCAGTGACCACAGCATCCTGCCCGATGCATACAGACCCGAGTTGGCGGCGGACAGGATCGCCGTCAGGATCACGAAATTGAAGATATCGGCCGCATAGGGAATACCGATCTTCTCGAACACCAGCACAAACGGGCTTTTGACGATGCCCGCCTGATCCATCGGGATCAACGCCGCCAGCACAAATACTGTACCAATAAAGAAGATAATCAATCGTGCTACGGTCGTGCGAATCGCCAGCGGCAAGGCTTTCTGCGGCTGCTCGGTTTCTCCAGCGGCAATACCAATCAGCTCAGTGCCGGAGAAGGCGAAATTCACCGCCACCATGGTCATCAGAATCGGCAAGGTGCCGTGCGGTAACCAGCCTGAAGCCGTCAGGTTACTCAATCCCGGCGCGGCACTGCCATCCTTCATCGGAATAAAACCAAACATCGCGCCTGCACCGAGGATGATAAAGGCAATGATGGTGACCACTTTGATGATGGAGAACCAGAACTCCCCTTCCGCGAAGAAACGCGTGGAGACGATATTCAGCAGATAGATGGCGATGCAGAACACCAAACACCACAGCCACACCGGCGTGGTGGGGAACCAATACTGCATACAGAATCCGGCGGCGGTCAGGCTGGAGCCGAGCGCCACCGTCCACGTCAGCCAGTAGAGCCAGGCCACAGTATAGCCAGTTGCCGGGCTGAGATAGCGCGCCGCATAGACATGGAAAGCGCCGGTTTCCGGCATCGCTACGGCCAGTTCGCCGAGACATACCATCACCAGCCACACCACCAGCGCGCCGATCAGATATGCCAGTAGCGTGCCCGCCGCACCGGTGGTTGAGATGATATAGCCGGTATTGAAGAACAGTCCGGTGCCAATCACGCCGCCGAGCGACAGCATCACCAGATGCCGCACTTTCATGGTGCGCTTAAAGTTTTCCTGCGAAGGGGTTTCCTGCTGTTGCATGGTTTTTATCCGTATGGACGTCTGAACATCTATATGGACACAGGGTTATACGCGCCAGCGTGTCAATTTGCAACGTGGCAAAGGGTGAGGGTTTTAAAAAGTCGGGGGGTGGCCCCGCGTCAACGGGGCACCACATCAGGCGCCAAATACGCCTTGCAGATAGCGCTCAAGCGCGATACGCGAGCTAAAACCGTGCGGAATACCGTAATGTTCCTGGGATTCACCCATCAGATAAAGCGGGAACTGGGTGTAATGATCGCAGGTTTTCATTTCTGAGGCGGGCTCGGCAAAGTGCTGACTTTTCTCTTTCAGCGTGGGGTGAATGATCAATGCGGTGCGGCCCATGCGCGCTTCGCGATTGACGTAGACATAATTTTCACCACGACGATAACCGTAAATTTTTGGCGTCAGGGTGTCCATTTCGAACCCTGCTTTTTCCAGTACGCGCGCTACCTCATCCGGACGTAAATACATGCTTGCTCCTCTCTTCTCACAGCCCCGCAACCTTACAACAGCCCGACATACAGGACATTCGGAATTTCCCTAAAGCCTGGCATATGCCTGCGTTTAGTCACGTTTCGTCTACACTCAGTATTACTTGTTAAATCAAAGGGAGCGAAAAAATGTTTAATCGCGTAAGCAAAAACGATGACATTGATATTAATCAGGATGTGAATGAGCTGGCAGATTCGCTTGAAGCATTACTTAAATCTTACGGCAGCGAAGCCAAAGATGAAGTGGATAGCGCACGCAGCAAAGCACAGTCGCTGCTGAAGCAGACCCGCGCAAAACTGAACGGCGGCAACAGCCGCGTTTCTCAGGCAGCGCGTGACGCCAGTTATCAGGTTGATGCCTACGTGCATGACAAACCCTGGCATGGCGTGGGTGTCGGTGCAGCCGTGGGTCTGGTGTTAGGTGCGCTGTTGATGTCACGCCGTTAACCGTCATTAGCGTTTAAAGAGAGCCTCGCGATTGCGGGGCTTTTTTGTGCCTGCCGCAAATGAAAGCGCACAAAATTTGACCTAAACTTTGCCACCCTCGCCTTTACAAAAAAATTTTCGGGCCTGGAAGGTGCATGATCTCTGGTGTTAGCGTTTATCCGAAGATAAAAATACAAAATCCCTATATCTGGTGGGCTTGACCACTACGAGCACTACATCTAGTATTCAACCCATCAACTCGCTACCAGATGTCGTCAAGGACGAAGTTCGCTGCAAATAGGATTTTGCTTCGTATCTCGCATCCAGACCGCAATCAAAGGGAAATACGAATCATGCGCATTATTATTTACACTAAAAACAATTGTGTCCAGTGCAACGCGACTAAAAATGCCATGGACCGCAAAGGTATCGACTATCAGCTGATCAATCTCGATACCCAACCGGAAGCCATTGATAACCTCAAATCCCTTGGCTATCGCCAGGTGCCC
Organism: Pantoea sp. GL120224-02; assembly: GCF_900215395.1. Taxonomy (NCBI): domain Bacteria; kingdom Pseudomonadati; phylum Pseudomonadota; class Gammaproteobacteria; order Enterobacterales; family Erwiniaceae; genus Pantoea; species Pantoea sp. GL120224-02. The sequence continues at coordinate 252,935 of NZ_OBEC01000007.1, forward strand.
GTCGTCATGACCCATGATGACCACTGGAGCGGCTTCCGCCCTGACAAAATCGCCAGCCTGCGCCAGCTCGCTGCTGTCGGGGGATAAGCGATGTTCCCACTGGTGTACTTCTCCAGCCAGTCGGAAAACACGCACCGATTTATCACTCGTCTGGGACTGCCTGCTTGCCGCATACCGCTTGATGGCAAGCAGCGCCTGCATATCGACCAACCCTTTATTTTAGTGGTGCCGAGCTACGGCGGCGGCAGTGCGCGGGGTGCGGTGCCCAGACAAGTGATTCAATTCCTCAATGATGACGCCAACCGACGCGGTATCCGCGGGGTGATTGCTGCCGGTAACCGCAACTTCGGTGAAGGCTATTGCCTGGCAGGCGACATTATTGCGCAGAAATGTCAGGTTCCTTATCTCTACCGCTTTGAGCTGATGGGAACCCCCGACGATATCGCTAATGTAAAAGCGGGAGTAACCCAATTTTGGCAACGACAGACACCCTGAACAGCACGCAGCTGGATTATCACGCGCTCAATGCGATGCTGAACCTGTATGACGCCGATGGCCGCATTCAGTTCGAGAAAGATCACGAGGCTACGCGCCAGTTCTTCCTGCAGCATGTAGAGCCAAATACCGTACAGTTCGCTTCGGCGGCCGATCGCCTGCGCTATCTGGTTGAGGAAGGCTACTATGAAGCCACGGTACTGAATCAGTACGACTTCAGTTTCCTGTGCCAGCTGCACGATGAAGCCGATGCCTGGGGTTTCCGTTTCCACACCTTCCTCGGTGCGTGGAAGTTTTACACCAGCTACACGCTGAAAACCTTCGACGGTAAACGCTATCTCGAAACTTTCGAGCAGCGCGCCTGCATGGTGGCGCTGACGCTGGCACGCGGCAACGAATCGCTGTCACGCGAATTGCTGGCAGAAATGCTCAGCGGCCGCTTCCAGCCAGCCACCCCAACCTTCCTCAACTGCGGTAAACAGCAGCGCGGCGAGTTAGTCTCGTGCTTCCTGCTGCGCATCGAAGACAATATGGAATCGATTGGGCGTGCGGTGAACTCGGCGCTGCAGTTGTCCAAACGTGGCGGCGGCGTGGCCTTCCTGCTCTCTAACCTGCGTGAATCCGGTGCGCCGATTAAGCGCATCGAAAACCAGTCGTCTGGCGTGATTCCGGTAATGAAGATGCTGGAAGATGCGTTCTCTTACGCCAATCAGCTTGGTGCACGCCAGGGCGCGGGCGCGGTGTGGCTGAATGCGCATCACCCCGATATCTTCCGCTTCCTTGATACCAAACGCGAAAACGCCGACGAGAAGATCCGTATCAAGACGCTGTCGCTGGGCGTGGTGATCCCCGATATCACCTTCCAGCTGGCGAAAGAGAATCGCGATATGGCGCTGTTCTCGCCGTATGACGTTGAGCGCATTTACGGCAAGGCGTTCGGTGATATCAGCATCAGCGAGTTGTATGAAGAGATGCTGGCCGACGATCGTATCCGTAAGACTTACATCAAGCCGCGTGATTTCTTCCAGACGCTGGCAGAAATTCAGTTTGAGTCAGGCTATCCGTACATCATGTACGAAGACAGCGTGAACCGTCACAACCCGATTGCTGGTCGCATCAATATGAGCAACCTGTGCTCAGAGATTTTGCAGGTTAACAGCGCCAGCGAATTCTATGACGATCTTAACTACCGCCGCGTGGGCAAGGATATCTCCTGTAACCTCGGCTCGCTGAACATCGCGCATGCTATGGATTCCCGCAATCTGGCACAGACCGTTGAAACCGCCGTGCGCGCCTTAACAGCGGTTTCTGAGATGAGTGAAATCAATTCGGTGCCGTCGGTGGCGGAAGGCAATCGTCGTTCACATGCGGTGGGCCTGGGTCAGATGAACCTGCACGGCTATCTGGCGCGTGAAGGCATGGCTTATGGCTCGGAAGAGGCACTGGATTTCACCAATCTCTACTTCTACTGCGTCACCTATCACGCGGTGCGCACGTCGAACCTGCTGGCACAAGAGCGCAATCAGAGTTTTGATGGCTTTGAACAATCGCAGTACGCCAACGGTCACTACTTCGATAAGTATGTGGATCGCGCCTGGCTGCCACGCACCGCGCGTGTGGCACAGATTTTTGCCGATGCAGGCATTGCGTTACCGACGCAGGCAGACTGGCAGGCATTGCGCGAATCAGTGATGCAACACGGCTTGTTTAACCAGAACTTACAGGCGGTGCCGCCAACCGGTTCGATCTCGTACATTAATCACGCGACATCGAGTATTCACCCGATCGTGTCGCGCATTGAGATCCGTAAAGAGGGTAAAACCGGCCGCGTTTATTATCCGGCGCCGTTTATGACCAACGAGAATCTGGATCTCTATCAGGATGCGTACCAGATTGGTCCGGAAGCGATTATTGATACCTATGCCGAAGCCACGCAGCACGTCGATCAGGGCTTGTCGTTGACGCTGTTCTTCCGCGATGACGTCACCACGCGTGACATCAACAAAGCGCAAATTTATGCGTGGAAGAAAGGTATCAAAACGCTCTATTACATTCGTCTGCGCCAGATGGCGCTGCAAGGCACCGAAGTCCAGGGCTGCGTCTCCTGCTCATTGTGATGAAAACTATGCAACTTAAACAAATTCAAGCGATTAACTGGAACCGAATCCAGGACGAAAAAGACCTCGAAGTGTGGAACCGTCTGACCAGCAACTTCTGGCTGCCGGAAAAAGTGCCATTGTCCAACGACCTGCCAGCCTGGCAGTCGCTGGACCACCAGCAACAGCAGCTGACCATCCGCGTGTTTACCGGTTTGACGCTGCTCGACACTATCCAGAACGTGATCGGCGCGCCGGGCTTGATGGAAGACGCCATCACGCCGCATGAAGAAGCGGTGCTGTCGAATATCAGCTTTATGGAAGCAGTGCATGCGCGTTCCTATAGCTCGATTTTCTCCACCCTGTGTAACACCGCCGATGTCGATGCGGCGTATCGCTGGAGTGAAGAGAACGAAGCGTTGCAGAACAAGGCGAAGATTGTGCTGGAGTACTATCGTGCCGAGGACCCGCTGAAGAAGAAAATCGCCAGCGTGTTCCTGGAATCGTTCCTGTTCTACTCCGGTTTCTGGCTGCCGATGTACTGGTCAAGCCGTGGTAAATTGACCAACACCGCTGACCTGATTCGTTTGATTATTCGCGATGAAGCGGTGCACGGTTATTACATCGGCTACAAGTACCAGAAGGCACTGGAAAAAGTTGACGATACACGCCGTGAAGAGCTGCAGCAATTTGCCATCGATTTGCTGCTGGCGCTGTATGAAAACGAAGTGGTATACACCGAAGCGCTGTATGCGGATGTCGGTTGGGCAGAGGAGGTGAAAACCTTCCTGCACTACAACGCTAACAAGGCGTTGATGAATCTGGGATATGAGGCGTTGTTCCCGTCAGAGCTGACGACGGTGAATCCGGCCATTCTCTCGGCTTTGTCACCGAATGCCGATGAAAACCACGATTTCTTCTCCGGTTCAGGTTCTTCCTACGTGATGGGAAAAGCCGTGGAAACCGAAGACGAGGACTGGAATTTCTAGCCTCTGGCATGTAGCACAGGGCGCGCCACAGCGCGCCCTTTCAGCGCCTTGATATTTCCCGTTCAGATTACCAAATATTCTCTCGTTATTTCCGTTTCTCACCTTCATTATTTTGTCATTTTAGCGCCATTAATTCGTCCATTATATCGCCTACATAAGCGCAATTTATTCGTGTTTCACTGAGCATTTGCCGTGAAAGCGGGTTAATTTCATAAAAAATTCAGAAAAAAATGATTCGCTCTCATCCCTTGTGAGCACTGGAATTATCGCCAATCTGCACGCGCTCGCTCAGCCAAATATCCGAACCAAGGGTTGTCAGATATTCTCACTATGCTAGGTTATAGGGCGCTTAAATTTAATCGAGATCACTACAAGAAATAGCTAAACATTTAACCGGGAAATTAATTACTGCATGGCAATTAAACTCGAAGTAAAGAACTTATATAAGGTATTTGGGGATCACCCCGAAAAGGCATTTAAGCTGATTGAGAAAGGCGAAAGCAAAGAGAGTATTCTGGCGAAAACCGGTCTCTCCGTCGGCGTAAAAGATGCCAGTCTGGCCATTGAAGAAGGCGAGATCTTCGTCATCATGGGGCTCTCCGGTTCAGGGAAATCCACCATGGTTCGCCTTCTCAATCGTCTGATCGAGCCCACTCGCGGCCAGGTGATCATTGACGGTGTCGATATTGCGAAAATATCGGATGCTGAACTGCGTGAAGTGCGCAGAAATAAGATCAGCATGGTATTCCAATCCTTCGCATTAATGCCCCATATGACGGTGCTGAATAATACCGCCTTCGGCATGGAATTAGCGGGCGTGCCGTTACAGGAACGTCAGGAAAAAGCGCTGGAAGCATTGCGTCAGGTGGGACTGGATAATTATGCTCACTCCTATCCAGATGAACTCTCCGGCGGTATGCGTCAACGTGTCGGATTAGCGCGCGCGCTGGCGATCAATCCCGATATTTTACTGATGGATGAAGCCTTCTCCGCCCTCGATCCGCTTATTCGTACCGAAATGCAGGATGAGCTGGTCAAACTGCAGGCGAAACATCAGCGTACCATCGTATTTATTTCCCATGACCTCGACGAAGCCATGCGTATTGGCGATCGCATCGCCATCATGCAGGGTGGCGAAGTGGTGCAGGTCGGTACGCCGGATGAAATCCTCAATAATCCCGCTAACGATTATGTGCGCACCTTCTTCCGGGGGGTCGATATTAGCCATGTGTTTAGCGCCAGGGATATTGCTCGTCGCAGCGCCGGTGCACTGATTCGTAAAGCGGCCGGTTTTGGCCCACGTTCAGCCATTAAACTGCTTCAGGATGAAGACCGCGAATATGGCTATGTGCTGGAGAAACAGAAATTTGTCGGCGTAGTTTCAACCGATTCACTTAAAGCGGCACTGGCTGCGGGTGAAGGTCTGGATAGCGCCCTGCTTGAGACGCCGTTAGCGGTTCCTGCGGATACCTCACTGAACGATTTGCTCTCCCACGTTGCACAAGCGCCCTGCGCGGTGCCGGTGGTCGGCGAAGAGAATCAGTACGTCGGTATTATTTCCAAAAGCATGCTATTGCGCGCTTTAGATCGTGAAGGAGCCCAGTCATGAGTGAACAAACCAGCAATCCGTGGGATAGCGCCAGCCAGACCACGCAGCAACCCGCGACCACAGATTCGAGCGCGGCAGCCAGCAGTAGCGATCCCTGGGGCGGCAGTAGCAGCAGCGCACCCGCCGACAGCACGTCCAGCAGCGGTTCCGCCGATGCATGGGGCGATCCTTCAGCGGCGAGCGGTGGACATGATGCCGCCAGCAGCGCAGCCAGTAGCAGTGGTTCAGCCGATGCATGGGGTGATCCATCAACGGCGAGCGGCGGACATGATGCTGCCAGCAGTGCCGCCAGCAGCAGTGACTGGCTCAACAGCGCGCCTGCTCCGGCTCCCGAGCATTTCAATATCATGGATCCGTTCCACAAGACCTGGATCCCACTCGACAGCTGGGTGACCGAAGGCATCGACTGGGTCGTCAGCCATTTCCGCCCGGTGTTCCAGGGCATTCGCGTGCCGGTCGACTATATCCTCAGCGCATTTCAGCAGTTGCTGCTGGGCATGCCCGCGCCCGTGGCGATAGTGGTATTTGCGTTGATTGCCTGGCAAATTGCCAGCCCGGCCATGGGAATCGCGACTCTCATTTCATTGATTGCGATTGGTGCTATTGGCGCGTGGTCGCAAGCAATGGTGACACTGGCGCTGGTACTGACCGCCCTGCTGTTCTGCATCATCATCGGCCTCCCGCTGGGGATTTGGCTGGCACGCAGTGAACGTGCGGCACGCATTATCCGACCGTTGCTGGATGCGATGCAGACCACACCGGCCTTCGTGTATTTAGTGCCGATCGTGATGCTGTTCGGTATCGGTAACGTGCCGGGCGTGGTGGTGACCATCATCTTTGCGCTACCGCCGATGGTGCGTCTGACCATTCTTGGCATTAAGCAGGTACCTGCCGATTTGATCGAAGCGAGCGAATCCTTTGGTGCCAGCCCACGTCAGATGCTATTTAAAGTGCAACTGCCGCTGGCGATGCCGACCATTATGGCCGGTGTGAACCAGACGCTGATGCTGGCGCTGTCGATGGTGGTTATCGCTTCAATGATCGCTGTGGGTGGTTTAGGCCAGATGGTGCTGCGCGGTATCGGTCGTTTAGATATGGGTCTGGCAACTGTCGGCGGCGTGGGTATCGTGATTCTGGCGATTATCCTTGATCGCCTGACTCAGTCGTTCGCCCGTGATAGCCGCAGCCGTGGCAACCGTCACTGGTACAGCACCGGTCCAATTGGCCTGCTGCTGCGCCCCTTCAGTAAAAAAGCCTGATTTCTATGGACGGCCCAGCGTGGCCGTCCGTCTCCGACGCAACACGTAAAATAAGGAATGACTATGCGCAAGACAGCTCTGTTCGCTGCCGTCCTGACGACGTTCGCCGCGACGCACGTGTCCGCCGCCGACCTGCCGGGTAAAGGCATCACCGTTAAACCGCTGCAAAGCACCATCGCAGAAGAAACTTTCCAGACGCTGATTGTCAGCCGCGCACTGGAAAAACTGGGCTACACCGTTGAGAAGCCGGGCGAAGTCGATTACAACGTGGCCTACACCACCATCGCGGCAGGTGATGCCACCTTTATAGCCACTAACTGGAAACCGCTGCATGACGACATGTATAAAGCGGCAGGCGGTGATAACAAGTTTTACCGTGAAGGCACTTACGTTGGCGGCGCTGCTCAGGGTTATCTGATCGATAAGAAAACCGCCGAGCAGTATCACATCACCAACATCGAACAGCTTAAAGATCCGAAAATCGCCAAACTGTTCGACAGCAACGGTGACGGCAAAGCCGACATGACGGGCTGTACGCCGGGCTGGGGCTGTGAAGCGGTGATTAACCACCAGAATAAAGCCTATGGCCTGGCGGATACGGTTACGGCCAACATGGGTAACTATTCAGCGATGGTGGCTGACACCCTGGCACGCTACAAGCAAGGCAAACCTATCCTTTATTACACCTGGACACCTTACTGGCTGAGCGACGTGCTCAAACCGGGTAAAGATGTGGTTTGGCTGCAGGTGCCATTCTCTTCCCTGCCAGGCGAGCAGAGCAAAGTGGACACCAAACTGCCTAATGGTAAAAATTACGGTTTCCCGGTCAACACTATGCACATTGTGGCCAACAAAGCCTGGGCTGAGAAGAACCCGGCGGCGGCAAAACTGTTTGCTGAAATGAAATTGCCGATTGGTGATATCAACGCCGAAAACGCGGCGATGCATGCGGGTCAGGCTTCTGAAGCTGACATCAATCGCCACGTAGATGGCTGGATCAAAGGCCATCAGGCCGAGTTTGATAAGTGGATTTCTGACGCACAAGCGGCGGCAAAGTAATCCTCTTCCCTTAAAAGCGGCCTTTTGGCCGCTTTTGTTCTCAATCCCCGCAAAGTTCGTGCGTTATAGCGCACTGGTACGTCCTGTCAATTAACACACCATTGAAATAATTTTTTGGGTTACTATTAACCACAAATGATTATCTACGCCTTTCTTCCGCCATGAATGCTGCTAAGCCGAGACTTACCTCTGCAATGCCTGAGGTTAAATTCTCTCAACGAATGCAATTCATCATTTTAGCTGGTACGGTATTGGTACCGGAATTGTTACGATTAAGTTAATTAACCCATTGATTTTGTTATGTAATGCGTTCAGCTAAAGTGTTTAGAAAGCGTAAAGACCAACCCAATCACGTGAGTAAGACTATTCATTGATGATTGAGTTTGTTATGGTTAGCAGCACAGTTATTCACCAGAGTTATTTTTTCTCGCGAAATTATTTTTTCTTAAAAATATTTCACGATGTGAATTGATGACAATGTAACCATTCTGCGTGGCACATTGTCAGGGCGAAGTGCCCAGGGTTATGGAACGACCTGGAATGCCAGATGTTGACAATGTGATCGTGCGAACAATCACTGGCGGAAAATATGACTACGCTTAATCTGTCACCATCCTTACTATACCAGTTGCAACTAAGAGGTTTTTTTTAAAATGGAAAGTTCGTTTACTCCCATTGAACAGATGCTGAACATCCGTGCTAACCGCCATAAAGATTTTCCGTTGCAGGAAATCATCCTGACTCGTCTGTGCATGCATATGCAGGGAAAACTGCTGGATAACCGCAACAAGATGTTGAAGGCGCAGGGAATTAACGAGACCTTATTCATGGCGCTGATTACACTTGATGCGCAAGAAAACCAGAGCATCCAGCCTTCAGAACTGAGTTCTGCGCTGGGTTCCTCACGCACTAATGCAACACGTATTGCCGATGAGCTGGAAAAACGCGGCTGGATCGAGCGCCGCGAGAGCGATAATGACCGTCGCTGCCTGCATCTGCACCTGACAGAGAAAGGTAACGAATTCTTACGTCAGCTGCTGCCGCCTCAGCATCAGAGTCTGCAGTATCTGTGGTCTTCGCTCTCTACATCCGAGCAGGATCAGCTGGAAGCGATTACGCGCAAGTTGCTTAACCGTCTTGATAAAATGGATGAAGATCAGGTTATCGCTTCCCTGTCGCGCTAATAGCAAGAAGTGCGACACAATCACCTTCCGAAATCGCTATTTTAATCCCCTTTTATCCGGCCAGCGTCTTATACGCTGGCTTTTTCGACTCGGGAAACCGTGTTGATGGATCAACACAGCCCGGCTAAATGGAAAACGTGGAGAACAACATGAGTGCGACCGCGGAAGCGCAAAGCCCGCAACAGCCAGCGAATAAAAAGAAGAAGCGCAAAGGTGTGCTGATCCTGCTGGCTATCGTGTTTGTATTGATTGGGGTGGCGTATCTGGCCTACTGGTATTTGGTGCTGCGCCATTTCCAGGAAACCGATGACGCCTATGTGTCAGGTAATCAGGTGCAGGTGATGGCACAGGTTTCCGGCAGCGTGAATAAAGTCTGGTTTGATGACACTGACTTCGTGAAAAAAGGCGATATTTTGGTGTCGCTGGATAAAACCGATGCGGAGCAGGCGTTTGAAAAAGCGCAGACTGCACTGGCCACCAGCGTCCGCCAGACGCATCAATTGATGATCAACGGCAAGCAGTATCAGGCCACCATCAAGCTGCAACAGACCGCGCTGGATCAGGCTGAAGCCGATCTGAAACGTCGTGAGCCGCTGGGTGCATCAAACCTGATTGGTCGTGAAGAGCTGCAGCACTCACGTGATGCCGTGGCCACGGCGAAAGCGCAACTTGATGTCGCCGTGCAGCAGTACAACGCGAACCAGGCGATGATCCTGAACACCGATCTGCAACAGCAACCCGCCGTCAAACAAAGCGCGGCTGAACTGCGTGATGCCTGGCTGGCGCTGCAGCGCACCGATATCCGTAGTCCAATGGATGGCTATATTTCGCGTCGTAGTGTTCAGGTCGGTTCGCAGATCTCCACCAGCACGCCGCTGCTGGCGGTAGTGCCTGCCACGAATTTGTGGATTGATGCCAACTTCAAAGAAACGCAGCTTTCCGGTGTGCGCATCGGTCAGCCCGCTACCGTGATCAGCGATATTTACGGTGATGACGTAGAGTATCACGGCAAAGTTGTCGGTCTGGATATGGGCACCGGCAGCGCCTTCTCTCTGCTGCCGGCGCAGAATGCGACAGGTAACTGGATCAAAGTGGTTCAGCGTTTACCGGTGCGTATTGAGCTGGACCCGCAACAGGTGGCCGAACACCCGCTGCGTATTGGTCTCTCCACCTTAGTCAAAGTGGATACCCAGAACAAAGACGGGGCCACACTGGCCAGTAGCGTGCGTCCACAAGCGGCGTATGAAAGTAACGCATTGGCAATCGACCTCGCGCCGGTTAACAAGCTGATTACTGAAATCGTTCGTGCCAACGCCGATTAATTCCGCGGGAGGCTGTGATGGCACAAAAACCGCTTGAAGGTGCGCCGTTAGTCCTGATGACCATCGCCTTATCATTGGCGACGTTTATGCAGGTTCTCGACTCCACCATTGCTAACGTAGCGATCCCAACGATCGCCGGTAACCTTGGTGCCTCGAACTCACAGGGCACCTGGGTGATTACCTCATTCGGGGTGGCAAACGCCATCTCGATACCGATTACCGGTTGGCTAGCCAAACGTATTGGTGAAGTGAAGCTGTTTACCTGGTCGACCATTCTGTTTGTACTGGCCTCATGGGCCTGCGGCATGTCAGAAAGTCTGGAGATGCTGATCTTCTTCCGTATCATTCAGGGTGTGGTTGCCGGTCCATTGATTCCGCTGTCGCAAAGTTTGCTACTGAACAACTACCCGCCGGCCAAGCGCAGCGTGGCGCTCTCGCTGTGGGCAATGACGGTGATCGTAGCTCCGATCTGCGGCCCGATTCTCGGCGGCTGGATCAGTGATAACTACCACTGGGGTTGGATCTTCTTTATCAACGTCCCGATTGGTGTGGTCGTCGTCGCGCTGACTCTGCAAACCCTGCGAGGACGCGAAACCAAAACCGAGATCCGCCCGATTGATATCGTCGGTCTGGTTCTGTTGGTCGTGGGGATTGGTTCGCTGCAGGTGATGCTCGACCGGGGTAAAGAACTCGACTGGTTTGGCTCCACGGAAATCATCGTACTCACGGTAGTCGCCGTGGTGGCGCTGGCAGTGCTGTTGGTGTGGGAGCTAACGGACGACCATCCGATTGTCGATTTGTCGCTGTTTAAAAAGCGCAACTTCACCATCGGCTGTTTGTCGATCAGCCTGGCTTACATGCTTTACTTCGGCTCGATCGTGTTGCTGCCCCAGTTGCTGCAGGAGGTATACGGCTACACCGCCACCTGGGCAGGTTTGGCGTCAGCGCCGGTCGGCATCATTCCGGTAATCCTGTCGCCCATCATTGGTCGCTTTGCCCACAAGCTGGATATGCGGCGATTGGTGACCTTCAGCTTTATCATGTACGCGGTGTGCTTCTACTGGCGTGCGTATACGTTTGAGCCGGGGATGGATTTTGGTGCGTCGGCATGGCCGCAGTTTATTCAGGGCTTTGCCGTGGCGTGCTTCTTTATGCCACTGACCACCATTACGCTGTCAGGGTTGCCGCCAGAGCGTATGGCAGCAGCATCGAGCCTGTCGAACTTTGTGCGTACGCTGGCCGGTTCAATCGGTACGTCGATCACCACCACTATGTGGACGGATCGCGAATCGATGCACCACAGCTATCTGTCTGAATCGGTGAATCCATTCAACCCGAATTCGCAGCAGATGTATGACCAACTGCAAAGCATGGGCATGACGCAGCAGCAAGCTTCAGCCTACATTGCACAGCAAATTACCAATCAGGGCCTGATTATCTCAGCGAATGAGATCTTCTGGGCATCAGCGGGAGTATTTTTGATCTTGCTGGTTCTGGTGTGGTTTGCACGTCCGCCATTTGGCGCGGGCGGTGGTGGTGGTGGCGCGCACTAAACAGTAGAAACAAAAACGGGCCTTTCGGCCTAATGCCAGTCAGTTAAGCCTGACTGGCATTTTTTCTTCTGGCTGTCGGATATTTATAGGGTCTCTCTTTCACCACCCTTGGGAACGAGCGCTCCCGTCGTCCCGGTAGTCTGACCATCTCTGCTATCGAACTTACGTCCTTTACCAGTTCCGGGATACGCCCAGGCGAAGCGCCTTCAAGTGTCCAGAGCAGTTTCATCACCCACGCTGTCGATTCCCTGAAGCTGAGCTGGTTAGGCCAGTATCCCTTCAGCGTTGAGGCCATTCTTATCATCTGATATCTCACCAGATTGTAGGCCAGCAGCACGCCCCACAGCTCCTGCCTTATCATCTCCGGCTTCCTGCTGCGAAGCGTGAGCCTGCTGTCCTGGAGACCCTGCTTTATTTCACGATATCCCAGCTCTATCTCCCAGCGATGACTGTAGAG
>NZ_OBEC01000021.1:0-26342 GCF_900215395.1 Pantoea sp. GL120224-02
ATCTGTAAAACGTCATAATGAATTTCATTATGTGTTCACTCGTGAGACTTGATATTTTTTACGTCCGGAGACGCTGATATCAATCCTGCGAGTGCCCACACAGATTGTCTGATAAATTGTTAAAGAGCGGTGCAATCAGCGCCTTAAGCTGCTGTTGCGAGGTGGCGTATATTACGCTTTCCTCCTTCAGAGTCAAACACTTTTTTCAGCGTTTTTCTCCGGCGGGATGAATTTCTTCACTCCCTGCTGAGCCGTCTGCGTTGCCGCTTTGCCGTCTCAGTGGTGGCGCATTATAGGGATCCGATTTTTTTGCACAACCCCTTTTTTCGATCTTTTTAATCGACTGGCGAGTTTTCAATCTTTTCGCTGAGATCGCGAGCGATCCGCTCAAAATTCATCTTGTTTGCCAGCCTGATAAGCCGCAGGCTAGGGGTATAAAGTGCAAAAGGAGAAAGATCATGTCTGTAGCCCTACGACCTTATAAGAACCATTTTCCAGAAATCGGCGATCGCGTAATGATCGATCGCAGTAGCGTAGTGGTGGGTGAAGTGCAGCTCGCCGACGATGTCAGCATCTGGCCACTGGTTGCTATCCGCGGTGATGTGAACAAAGTCGTGATAGGTAAAAGAAGCAATATTCAGGACGGCAGCGTTTTGCACGTCACGCATAAATCCACCAGCAACCCGGAAGGGCACCCTTTAGTGATTGGTGAAGACGTGACTGTAGGCCATAAAGCAATGCTGCACGGCTGTCATATCAGCGATCGCGTGCTGGTTGGAATGGGATCGATTTTGCTGGATGGCGTGTTTGTTGAAGAGGATGTCATGATCGGAGCGGGTAGTCTGGTTCCGCCGGGTAAAAGACTGGAGAGCGGCTATCTCTATTTAGGCAGCCCGGTGAAACAAATCCGCCCATTGAGTGTGGCGGAAATCGCAGGTCTGCTCTATTCATCGAGCAATTATGTTGGCTGGAAAGATGAATACCTTGCTCAGGAGAGCCAGATCCAACCTTGATCATCGATCTCATCCTGCCGGATAAGCGCTTCCGCTTCTTCTTCCAAATCCCAGCGATGCGCGCTAAACAGCGCCATCGCTGCACCCGTTCCGAATCGATCCTGTAATGCGTCGGGCTTGATGGCACAAGTTAACCCCATTCCTTGCACCAACACCGGAAAAACGATCGCTCCTCGTTCCTCGTCCCAACTTTCACGATCGGGAAAATGGATCGCCTGATTCACTCCTTCATGGCCTGCTTTAATTGGGCAATAACGGGGGTAATTTCTGGCATCACGCCATGCCACAATTGGAAAGCATGTGCCGCCTGCCCCACCAGCATGCCCAATCCATCTGCCAGCTGACCCGCACCGTGCTGCTGACACCACAACAAAAATGGCGTCAGCCCTTGCTGATAGAACATGTCGTAGCAGCGTGTTTGCGGGGTGATCAATGAGTCTGGCAACGGCGGCACTTTACCCTCAACGCCACTGGAAGTTGCATTGATGATCAGATCAAATGCCTGGCCGGAGAGCTCAGCAAAGCTGCTCGCCTGGATATCCCCACTATGCTGGAAGATATTTGCCAATTCTTCAGCACGGGCAACCGTTCGGTTGACCACTACCACTGAACATCCAAAAGAAAGCAGGGGAAGGATCACACCACGAGCCGCACCACCGGCTCCCACCAGTAAAATGCGGTCACCAGAACGGATCAAATTCAATCGTTCCAGATCGCTTAGCAGACCAATCCCATCGGTATTATCACCAAAGATCGAGCCATCTGCCTTTTTCTTTAATGTGTTAACCGCCCCAGATAAGGCTGCACGTTCACTGAGTTCATCGGCCAGTTCCCACGCCTGTTGTTTAAACGGCAGTGTGACATTTGCACCTTTTCCACCGACAGTAAAAAAGTCGCTAATTGACTGAGGAAACCCCTCCAGCGGTGCACAAACCCGGCCATAAGAGTGCGCGATTCCTGTCTGCTCGGCAAAGAGACTATGAATGAAAGGTGACTTACTGTGTGCAATGGGATGACCAAAAACGGCGAAGTGTTCCATAAATTAACCCTGACGAATAAGTTCGCCGCTGATGACGTCGCGAATTTCAGAAGGATTTAGCCGGCCGCCCGTTGCAGCATGCAACACGGGGAATTGAGCACCGAATTGCTGTGCAACTTCATCAGCATTGCGGCACGGCGCCTCGCCGGAGAGATTGGCGCTGGTAGACACCAATGGTTTGCCGAAGCCACGGCAAAGTGCCTGCACATCCGGATGATCGCTAACGCGGATAGCCAGCGAATCGAAACGTCCTGTTAGCCAGCGTGGCGTATGCGGTGTTGTCGGAACAACATAAGTCACCGGCCCTGGCCAGCTAGCAAACATGCGCTCACGCTGTAGCACCGTGAGTTCGCGATCAGCAATGTAGGGTTCCAGTTGCGCATAATCTGCTGCAATCAGGATAAGCCCTTTCTCAACCGGACGCTGTTTGAGCGCCAGTAAGGCCATGACGGCGCTTTCGCTATCGGGATCGCAACCTAAACCAAACACCGCTTCGGTTGGATAGGCAATAACGGCCTGCTGTTGTAGTTGCTCGATGCAAAATTCGAGACTTCCGGGGACATACGCTTTTTGCTTCATGATCGTTCTTCGTCCTGGGCGATGAGCTTGCCACAGCGTTTGCTGGCGCATAAGCGCTTCATGCCTTGTGCGGTTTTCTTCTCTATTAATAAGGGAAACTGGCAATGCGGGCAGATACCTTCAACAGGCGTTGCATTGATTGCAAATTGGCAATCGGGGTAACGGTCGCAGGAGTGAAAGGTTTTGCCATAGCGCGAACGGCGCTGAACCAGCTTTCCGTTCTGACATTGGGGACAGGCAATCGCGGTCTCGTCGGGCTTATCGATAGTTTCTGTGTAATCACATTCCGGATAGTGGCTACAACCAACAAACATCCCAAATCGCCCCTGACGCAGAACTTTATCTGCGCCGCACTGAGGACACGCGTGCCCTTCCAGCACTTTAACGATATGTCCATCAGCCTGATTTTTCAGGGGACGAACATAATCACAGGTTGGATAATTCACACAGCCAAGAAACGGGCCGTGTTTACCACTGCGTATCACTAAATCTGCCCCGCAAGCGGGGCAGGGATCGTGTTTACGCACAGAAAATAGTGCTGATTTACTCATATTTCCGGATGCATTAATCGCAAATTAATGCAGCATACCTTCATTGACGTCGAATAACAGTTCTTCCATCTGCTGATAAGCGTTTTCACATCCAGGGATGTTAAACAGCACCATCAGCACCACCCATTTGAGATCTTCAAGATCAAATTCCTGAGTATCAAGAGCCGTGACCCGTTCGATGACCATCTCGCGCGTTTCCATATTCAGCACCTGAACTTGTTCCAGGAACAAAATAAAACCGCGACAATCAGCATCAAGACGCTGGCATTCCTCGTCCGTATAAATTCGCATTGAGAGCGGATCTGCGGCCAATTGTACAGGCGCCACCAGACCATCCTGATAGTCCGCTAAACGTTCAAGCCAATTCAACGCATTGTAGATATCTTCACGATGAAAACCCGCATCGGCCAAATCATCGGTCAATTTATCCTGGTCAACACGCATTTCAGCTTCGTTGTGGATATAGGTCTCAAACAAGTACATAAGTACGTCGAACATGGCATGCCCTCCTCAATCGGACATAGCCGCCGGGTACAGCTGCGATCCATCCTGCTAACTCCAGCTCCAGCAACTGGGCTGCGATAACTGGCACAGGTTGGCCGGCACGTTCAGCGACGACGTCAACAGGTGTAACCTCATTACCTACGTTAGCCAACACGCTTGCAAATGGCAATGGAACATCGTCACTGTCTTGTGAATATATTGTTTCTGAAGTGGTTGCCGGCAGCCATTGCAATGTGGAATGCAAATCTTCAAGGATGTTATTGGGATGGGCAACCAACAGTGCCCCCTGCTGAATCAACCAATGCGTACCTTCACTGCCATCATTACCCAATGCTCCGGGTAATGCATAAACATTGCGGTTTTGTTCCAGCGCGCAGCGAGCCGTGACCAGCGAACCGCTTTTCAGTGAAGCCTCAACGACCAGCACTCCCTGACTTAACCCACTGATGATGCGGTTACGGCGCGGAAAATTCACCGCATATGGCGCCATATCAAGAGGAAATTCAGAGAGTAAAGCCCCTTCGTTATCCATGATCGCCTGCGCCAGCGACTGATGGCTTTTGGGGTAGATATGTTGCAAGCCGCTGCCCAGCACTGCGATTGTTTTTCCACTTGCGTCCAAGGCTGCACGGTGTGCAACGCCATCAATACCGCGAGCCAGCCCGCTAGTGATGGTCAACCCACTGAGTGCAAGTTGCTGTGTAAACCATGTGCCCCAC
The DNA here is from genome assembly GCF_900215395.1 of Pantoea sp. GL120224-02. NCBI lineage: Bacteria > Pseudomonadati > Pseudomonadota > Gammaproteobacteria > Enterobacterales > Erwiniaceae > Pantoea > Pantoea sp. GL120224-02. The sequence continues at coordinate 4,406 of NZ_OBEC01000021.1, forward strand.
TCTTTGCCATAGTGGGAACAGCGCCGACTGCCCACCACAGCTAATTGCTGTGACTGTAAAACGGAGAGTTGCCCAGCCACATAGAGCAATGAGGGGCGTTGACTGATTTCAGCCAGGGGGCCCGGATAATCAGCATCTATGCAGGAGACTAAATGATGATGAGGTTGATCCAACCACTGTAACGTGCGCGCCAGTTGCCGTGGGCAATAATCGTTAAACTGTTGGCGCTGCAATTCATTCAAACCATGGCTGTGCAGTAATTCGTCATCGACGGCAGCACCGGTTTGCAAATTCCGCGCGAGATTCACTACGCGATGCCGGCGCAGGCCTTTAACATTTGCCAGCCGGAGTATCCCTTCCACTCGCTCCACGCGTCCATCCTTAAGCCCGCTCACATGCGGTGCAATGCTGTCAATCAGGCCACAAAAAGTCTACAATATGAGGTAGTAATCTTTTCTTTAACGCATACAGATCTGGATATTTATGTCAGTTTTGCAGGTATTACATTTCCCTGATGATCGCCTTCGCAAAATCGCTGCGCCGGTGGCTACCGTAAACGCAGACGTTCAGCGCATTGTCGATGACATGTTTGAAACCATGTACGCCGAAGAAGGCATTGGCTTAGCGGCCACTCAGGTCGACATTCATCAACGCATCATTGTTATCGATGTTTCTGAAAATCGAGACGAACGTCTGGTGTTGATTAACCCGGAACTGCTGGAAAAAAGCGGTGAAACCGGTATTGAAGAGGGCTGCCTCTCAATCCCTGAACAGCGTGCCTTTGTGCCGCGTGCGGAATGGGTCAAAGTCCGTGCGCAGGATCGTGACGGTAAGAGCTTTGAGCTGGAAACGGATGGTCTGCTGGCGATTTGTATCCAGCATGAAATCGATCATCTGGATGGCAAGCTGTTTATCGATTATCTGTCGCCGCTGAAGCGTCAGCGCATCAAACAGAAACTGGAAAAGCTGGCCCGCATGAACGCACGCGAAGCCTGAGTACTAACAGAAGGTTAAACTGTGTCTGCATCGCTAAAAATTATCTTTGCCGGTACACCTGACTTTGCAGCGCGTCATCTCGACGCGCTGCTTGCTTCTGAGCATCAGGTAGTTGGCGTATTTACTCAGCCCGACCGTCCATCAGGACGCGGTAATAAACTCACTCCAGGCCCTGTCAAAATGTTGGCACAGGCACATGATGTTCCCGTGTTCCAGCCAAAATCGCTAAAACCTGAAGATAATCAGCAACTGGTTGCTGACCTGCAAGCCGATATCATGGTGGTGGTGGCTTATGGCCTGATTCTGCCGAAGGCGGTTCTCGATATGCCGCGACTCGGTTGCATCAATGTCCATGGTTCACTCCTGCCACGCTGGCGCGGTGCGGCGCCCATTCAGCGTTCGCTCTGGGCTGGCGACCGCGAAACCGGCGTGACCATTATGCAGATGGATGTGGGTCTGGATACGGGTGACATGCTGCATAAGCTCTCCTGTCCTATCACGCCTGAAGACACCAGCGCATCACTGTATGACAAGCTGGCCGAGCTTGGGCCACAAGGTATGCTGGATACACTCGATCTGCTTGCCAGCGGCAAAGCTCAGCCTGAAGTGCAGGATGAAGCGCTGGTTTCTTACGCTGAGAAGTTGAGTAAAGAAGAGGCGCGTCTTGATTGGTCACTTTCTGCTGCACAGCTTGAGCGCTGCATTCGTGCCTTCAATCCCTGGCCGGTGAGTTTCTTCCTGATCGAGGATCAACCCGTCAAAGTGTGGCAGGCTAGCGTTCTACCTCATCAGAACAAACAGCCGGGCGAAGTCATCCATGCTGATAAAAATGGCATTCAGATTGCCACCGCTGACGGCGTACTCAATCTACTTTCGCTGCAGCCTGCGGGTAAGAAAGCCATGTCCGCGCAAGATCTGCTGAATTCGCGTCGTGAATGGTTTGCCACTGGCACCCTTCTGGCCTGATCTCCAGCCCGGTTTAACCGGGCTTTTTTGTTTGATGAATGAATATGAAAAAAGCAACTAACCTGCGTAGTCTCGCCGCGCAACTGATTGAACGCGTGGTAGATAAAGGTGAATCGCTCAGTGCCATTCTGCCTGGCGCGCAAAAAACATTGGCTGATAAAGATGGCGCGCTGTTGCAGGAACTCTGCTTTGGCGTAATGCGCACTCTGCCACAACTGGAAGCGCTGATTGGCAAACTGATGGAGCGCACGTTAACGGGAAAGCAGCGCGTACTGCATTACCTGATAATGGTTGGGTTGTATCAGTTGCTGTACACGCGCGTGCCAGCACATGCCGCACTGGCCGAAACGGTTGCCGGTGCAGAAGTCCTGAAGCGTACGGCGCTGAAGGGATTGATTAACGGTGTACTGCGTCAGTTCCAGCGTCAGCAAGAGGAACTGGTTGCTGCAGTGGATCAAGGCCCACAGCGCTACTGGCATCCCGGTTGGTTGCTTAAGCGTTTGCAGACAGCCTGGCCAGATCAATGGCAGCAGATCGTTGACGCCAATAATCAGCGACCGCCGATGTGGTTGCGCGTCAATCGCCAGCACCATAGCCGTGATGCGTGGCTGAACCTGTTGCAGGCTGAAGATAAAGCAGCCTTCCCCGCCGATGCGCCGGATGCTCTGCGCCTTGAATCCCCTGCTCCTGTCAGTCAGTTACCGGGCTTCGATCAAGGATGGGTGACAGTACAAGATTTGTCTGCACAGCGCTGTGCTCTGCTGCTTGAGCCACAAAAAAATGAAGCCATTCTCGATCTCTGCGCAGCGCCCGGCGGCAAGACCACGCATATTCTGGAAATCGCCCCTCAGGCAAACGTGCTGGCGGTAGATATCGATCAACAACGTTTGACCCGCGTGCATGAAAATCTGCAGCGCCTGGGTATGCAAGCCGAAGTGCGTCAGGGCGATGGCAGGACACCTGCAGAGTGGTGCGGCGACCAGCAATTTGACCGTATTCTGCTGGATGCACCTTGTTCTGCAACCGGAGTGATTCGACGTCACCCTGATATCAAATGGTTGCGCCGCGATCGTGATATCCCTGAACTGGCTGCACTGCAGCGCGAAATCCTCAATGCAGTTTGGCCACGTTTGAAATCCGGCGGCACGATGATTTACGCGACCTGCTCGATCCTGCCCGAAGAAAACCATCAGCAGATCGCGGCCTTTCTGGCTGAGCACGATGATGCCGCCGCTGAGCAGCTGCCCGAAGGCCAAATCAATGGGTGGCAAGTCTTCCCGAGCGTTGATGGCGGTGACGGATTCTTTTACGCTAAGTTGATAAAGAAATAGTGCGGCGCATTCTGACAAGAGCGATTCAACGATGAAAATTATTATCCTCGGCGCCGGGCAGGTTGGCGGCACACTTGCTGAAAACCTGGTGGGCGAAAATAACGACATCACTGTTGTTGATACGGATGCCACCCGTCTGCGCGCGTTGCAGGACAAATTTGACCTGCGCGTGGTGCACGGCCATGGTTCCCATCCACGTATATTGCGTGAAGCCGGTGCTGAAGATGCCGATATGCTGGTTGCTGTCACCAGTTCCGACGAAACCAACATGATTGCCTGTCAGATTGCCTATTCGCTTTTCAATACGCCAAACCGAATTGCCCGTATTCGCGCGGCGGAATATTTGCGCGATGCCGAAAAGCTGTTTGTACCGGAAGCCGTACCTATCGATCATTTGATTTCACCGGAACAGTTGGTTATCGACAACATCTATCGCCTGATTCAGTATCCTGGCGCATTGCAGGTAGTTAACTTTGCCGAAGGGAAAGTGAGCCTTGCAGTAGTAAAAGCCTATTACGGTGGGCCACTGGTCGGTAACCCGTTGTCCATTTTGCGTGAACATATGCCGCATATTGATACACGCGTAGCGGCTATTTTCCGTCAGGATCGCCCTATTCGCCCTCAGGGTTCCACGATCGTCGAAGCGGGTGATGAAGTCTTCTTTATTGCCGCGAGCCAGCATATTCGTGCGGTAATGAGCGAAATGCAGCGCCTTGAGAAACCCTACAAGCGCATTATGCTGGTCGGCGGCGGCAACATCGGTTTTGGTTTGGCCCAGCGGTTGGAAAAACAGTACAGCGTGAAGTTGATTGAACGTAATCAACAACGCGCAGCAGAACTGGCTGAGCGTCTGCACGACACCGTGGTGTTTTATGGTGATGCTTCAGATCAGGAGTTGCTCGCCGAAGAACATGTTGATCAGGTGGATCTTTTCATCGCCGTCACCAATGACGACGAAGCCAACATTATGTCGGCCATGCTCGCAAAGAAGATGGGAGCGAAAAAGGTCATGGTTTTGATCCAGCGTCGTGCTTATGTCGATCTGGTTCAGGGTAGCGTGATCGATATTGCCATCTCTCCGCAACAGGCCACCATTTCCGCCCTGCTTGGTCACGTGCGCAAGGCAGATATTGTTGGCGTCTCCTCACTGCGACGCGGGATTGCCGAAGCCATTGAAGCTATTGCGCACGGTGAAGAGACCACTTCCCGCGTAGTGGGTCGTTTAATTGAAGATATCAAACTACCGCCGGGTACGATTATTGGCGCTGTCGTACGCGGCGATGAAGTGATCATTGCTAACGACAACGTGCGTATTGAACAGGGCGATCATGTCATTATGTTCCTGACAGATAAGAAGTTTGTCCCAGATGTTGAACGTCTCTTCCAGCCAAGTCCTTTCTTCCTCTAAATCGCCGCGGGCGTTTGCCCGCCATGATAATTTTGCTTAATCCGCTGTTATCATGGCAATTGCACAAAGGTTTGTTAGACTTTAGCCATTGGCCAAGGCAAGGAGATAACAATGAGTTTATTCAAAGAGTTTCGTGATTTTGCAATGCGTGGGAACGTGGTGGATTTGGCAGTCGGTGTGATTATCGGTGCCGCTTTCGGCAAGATTGTTTCATCACTGGTCGCGAATATCATCATGCCACCACTGGGATTACTGATTGGCGGAGTCGATTTTAAACAGTTTAAGTGGGTCCTAAAACCGGCCGAGGGTGATGTACCTGCTGTCGTAATGGAATACGGTAACTTTATTCAAACCATTTTTGATTTTGTCATCGTCGCCTTTGCCATCTTTATGGCCATCAAACTGATGAACAAGCTGTATCAGAAGAAAGAAGTTGAAAAACCAGCGCCAAAACCAACCAACGAAGAAGTGTTGCTCACTGAAATTCGCGATCTGTTGAAACAGCAGAACAGCGATAAACTGTGATAAAAAAGCCGCCAAGTGCAGGCGGCTTTTTTGTCTGTAAAGCAGAAGGCCAGTGATAAACTTTTCTGCTTATCACTGGACTCCCAGTTTCTCCCCTTCGCATGTTTATCTTTACGTCGGTAGCTGCCTTTCCCTTTCTGATTCTGTTCAACTCGCTGACGAAACAGCGGATCATGTAACAGTGCCTCCAAAGCGTTATCGTTAATCTTGCCTTTGCGATGCTGATAGCGACTCATAATGTCCTCCGGTTAATAATGGCGCAACTATAGGCTTTCCTGTGTGAAATTCAATCCTTGCTACAACAAATTTCCACCTGCGGCTCTTCACCTTTTTCCAGCGCTTCAAGAATAGAACAGCAGGCACTGCTATGTAGATCCCCGCAACAGGTCGCGGCTAAACGTTCTAATGAGCGCTGAATGGTTTGCAACTCGGCGATCATGCCATTCACTTCATCCAGACGCCTGGCCACGATCGCTTTGGACTCCTGACAGGTATGGTGCTCGGGATCGATACGGATCGATAATAAACCGCGGATCGAATCAAGGCTGAAACCGAGCTGACGCCCATAGCGGATAAAGCGTAAGCGCTGAAGATCATCATCATTATAGAGACGGAATCCGCCTTCAGTGCGAATCTCATGATCCATCATTTGCTGCTTTTCATAAAAACGTATGGTGTCAGGCGTAACGTCAGCAAGTTTAGCCAGCTGGCCAATTTTATACATGTTACTTCTCCTGAAGCATGCGGTGTCGAATGGCACCGCCATATTCACCACGTAAAAAATCTGTGCTCATTCCTGCCTGCTGTAACTTCATCTCCAGCAGGGTTAATCTTTTTTTGAGTTCACTGGCTTGATGATCGTCAGGATCCAAAAGCTGTAAAAGATCGTTGAGTTGCACAGCTTCGCGGCGCATTTCAAGTTCAGGGGGTAAAAAACCTGAGTTTTTCAGTAATCGATATGCCGTACGTAACTCAGGCGGCACGCCACTTTCGTCTTCGAGCTGTAAAGGTGCACCTTCACCTGGTAGATTACTCAGTTCACCTTTTTCCTGCGCGGCGCGTATCTGCTGTTCTACCAGCTGGTCAATTAACCACATAATGAACCTCTACGACTTACAACAGCGTTCAGCATAGCGAAAGATGGGGGGGATGGGGAATTGGAGACAATAAAAAACCCGCCGAAGCGGGTTTTCTACGTTACTGCAAATTACTCTGCAGCAGCTTCTGCTTGAGCTTCTGGACGATCAACCAGCTCGATGTAAGCCATCGGAGCGTTGTCACCAGCACGGAAGCCACACTTCAGAATACGAGTGTAACCACCGGCACGGCTCGCGAAACGCGGGCCCAGCTCGTTAAACAGTTTTGCCACGATCTCGTTATCACGAGTGCGGGCGAATGCCAGACGACGATTAGCTACGCTGTCGGTCTTGGCAAGAGTAATCAGCGGCTCAACTACGCGACGCAGTTCTTTGGCTTTCGGCAGAGTCGTTTTGATGATCTCGTGACGAACCAGAGAACCGGCCATGTTGCGGAACATAGCCTGACGATGGCTGCTGTTGCGGTTCAGTTGACGACCACTCTTACGATGGCGCATGACCTTATCCTTCTCAGTGAAACCTTAACCTGTGATCTGATTATTCATCAGCAATGCTTGCTGGTGGCCAGTTTTCCAGGCGCATGCCCAGAGACAAACCACGTGAAGCGAGCACATCTTTAATCTCAGTAAGAGATTTTTTACCAAGGTTAGGCGTTTTAAGCAGCTCAACCTCGGTACGCTGTACCAGATCACCGATGTAGTGGATAGCTTCTGCCTTGAGGCAGTTAGCAGAGCGGACAGTCAATTCCAGATCGTCAACAGGGCGCAGCAGGATCGGATCGAATTCTGGTTTCTCTTCTTTCACTTCCGGCTGACGTACATCACGTAAGTCAACGAAAGCTTCCAGTTGTTCTGCCAGGATGGTAGCCGCACGACGAATCGCCTCTTCAGGATCGATTGTGCCGTTGGTTTCCATTTCGATGACCAGCTTGTCCAGGTCGGTGCGCTGTTCTACACGCGCTGCTTCAACATTGTAGGCGATACGGTCTACAGGGCTGTAGCAAGCGTCAACCAACAGACGGCCGATTGGGCGCTCATCTTCTTCCGAATGAATTCGGGCAGAAGCCGGCACATAACCACGACCACGCTGAACTTTGATACGCATGCTAATAGATGCGTTTTCATCGGTCAGATGGCAGATCACATGCTGTGGCTTGACGATTTCGACATCACCGTCGTGGGTGATATCGGCTGCAGTCACAGGGCCAATGCCAGATTTATTCAAAGTAAGGATGACTTCATCTTTACCCTGAACTCTTACCGCCAGCCCTTTCAGATTGAGCAGGATTTCCAGGATATCTTCCTGTACGCCCTCTTTGGTGGAGTACTCGTGGAGCACGCCATCGATCTCAACCTCGGTCACCGCGCAACCCGGCATGGAAGAAAGCAGAATACGGCGCAGTGCGTTGCCAAGAGTATGGCCAAAGCCACGCTCTAACGGCTCAAGGGTCACCTTGGCGTGCGTCGAACTCACTTGCTCGATATCTACCAGGCGCGGTTTTAGAAACTCTGTCACAGAACCCTGCATTGTGTCCTCTCTTTGGTACTAAGCTTTACTTAGAGTAAAGCTCGACGATCAGGTGTTCGTTAATGTCCGCAGACAGATCAGTACGTTCAGGAATACGCTTGAACACACCTTCCATCTTAGTCGCATCAACTTCCAGCCAGGTTGGCTTTTCACGCTGCTCAGCCAGCTCCAGAGCGGCCTTCACGCGAGATTGCTGTTTGGCTTTCTCACGGATGCTAACGACATCATTCGGAGATACCTGATAAGAAGCGATGTTAACAACGCGACCGTTCACCAGGATAGATTTATGGCTAACCAGCTGACGTGCTTCTGCACGAGTGGCACCAAAGCCCATACGGTAAACAACGTTATCCAGACGACCTTCCAGCAGAGCCAACAGGTTTTCACCGGTGTTGCCTTTCAGACGTGCTGCTTCTTTGTAGTAGTTACGGAACTGACGCTCAAGCACGCCGTACATACGACGAACTTTCTGCTTCTCACGTAACTGACCGCCGTAGTCAGACAGACGCGGTTTACGCGCACCGTGCTGGCCAGGTGGTTGTTCAATTTTGCACTTGGTATCGATCGCGCGAACGCCAGACTTAAGGAATAAGTCGGTGCCCTCACGACGGCTCAGCTTGAGCTTAGGACCCAAATATCTTGCCATTTTCTTTCTCCAACTAACCTAAAAACGGGCGTTAAACGCGACGTTTTTTCGGCGGACGACAACCGTTGTGAGGGATTGGAGTCACATCAGTAATATTAGTGATGCGGAAACCAGCAGCGTTCAGAGCACGAATTGTTGATTCGCGACCTGGACCTGGACCCTTAACCATAACTTCCAGATTCTTAATACCGTAATCTTTCACTGCTTCTGCACAGCGCTCTGCAGCTACCTGAGCAGCAAACGGAGTAGATTTACGTGAACCGCGGAAACCGGAACCACCGGCGGTTGCCCAACCCAGTGCGTTACCCTGACGATCAGTGATGGTAACGATGGTGTTGTTAAAAGATGCATGGACATGAGCCACGCCATCTGAGACTTGCTTTCTTACACGCTTGCGTGCACGAACTGGTGCCTTTGCCATTATTTACTCACCCCGATTATTTCTTGATCGGTTTACGCGGACCCTTACGGGTACGTGCATTGGTCTTAGTACGCTGACCGCGAACTGGCAGACCACGACGATGGCGTAAACCACGATAGCAACCAAGGTCCATCAGACGCTTGATGCTCAGGGTGATTTCACGGCGCAGATCACCTTCAACAACGAATTTACCAACTGCTTCACGTAGCTGTTCAATTTGTTCTTCAGACAGCTCTCTGATCTTAACATTTTCAGCGATACCCGTTGAAGCGCAGATGGCTTTAGAACGGGTCTTGCCGATACCGAAGATCGAAGTTAATGCGATTACGGTATGTTTTTGATCAGGAATGTTAATGCCTGCTATACGGGCCACTATGCACTCCTATAATTAAATAAATGCGTCCCATGCTGAAAAGCCCGTTTTCAGGATACTCAAATGGTAACGCATCGACATACAAAAGATTGGCTGGCTAATCTAGCCAGCTCAACCCGACTTTGCAAGAAAAATATGTGACAATATCAGCCTTGGCGCTGTTTATGCTTTGGCTCGGCGCTGCAAATCACACGTACGACACCGTCGCGGCGGATGATTTTGCAGTTACGACATAATTTCTTGACGGAAGCACGAACTTTCATTTTTACTCTCCGTAACTTCTCAAGCGCCTGAATTAACGGCCGTAGCCTTTCAGGTTTGCTTTCTTCAATGCAGACTCATACTGACTCGACATCATCAGAGTTTGCACTTGAGCCATAAAGTCCATGATGACAACCACTACGATAAGCAGCGATGTGCCGCCAAAGTAGAAGGGAACCTTCATGGCATCACGCATGAACTCCGGGATCAGGCAGATAAAGGTAATGTACAGTGCGCCGATTAAGGTCAAACGTGTCATTACTTTATCGATATACTTCGCCGTTTGCTCTCCCGGACGAATTCCCGGTACGAATGCTCCAGACTTCTTCAAGTTATCAGCTGTTTCACGTGGGTTGAAAACCAACGCCGTGTAGAAGAAACAGAAGAAGATGATTGCAGTCGCATAGAGTAGCACATAAAGCGGCTGTCCTGGTTGCAAATACAGCGAAATTGTTGTCAGCCAGTTCCAACCGGTTCCGCCCCCGAACCATGACGCGATGGTTGCTGGGAACAGAATAATGCTGGAAGCAAAGATAGCCGGAATTACACCCGCCATATTCACTTTCAACGGTAAATGTGTGCTCTGTGCAGCATATACACGACGACCTTGCTGACGTTTAGCGTAGTTGACCACAATGCGGCGCTGGCCACGCTCAACGAAAATAACAAAGAACGTCACTGCAAATACAAGAACTGCAACCAACAGCAACAGGAGGAAGTGCAGGTCACCTTGCCGCGCTTGCTCGATGGTATGGCCAATGGCCGGCGGGAGACCCGCAACAATACCTGCGAAGATAATGATCGAGATACCGTTACCGATACCTCGTTCAGTAATCTGTTCGCCCAGCCACATCAGGAACATTGTCCCGGTAACCAGACTTACAACAGCGGTAAAGTAGAATGCGAAACCTGGATTCATTACCAGGCCTTGCATTCCAGGCATATTCGGCAGACCGGTAGCAATACCGATCGACTGGAATACAGCCAAAACCAGGGTGCCATAGCGAGTGTACTGGCTAATCTTACGACGACCAGCTTCACCCTCTTTCTTAATCTCGGCCAACGCGGGATGAACCACCGTCAGCAACTGGATAATAATAGAGGCCGAAATATACGGCATAATACCCAGTGCGAAGATTGAGGCACGACTGAGAGCACCACCAGAGAACATGTTGAACATTTCAATGATGGTGCCACGCTGTTGCTCAAGCAGTTTGGCAAGTACAGTGGCATCGATACCAGGGATTGGAATAAAAGAGCCAATACGGAAGACAATCAGTGCACCGATAACAAACAAAAGTCTGCGCTTCAGTTCACCAAAGCCACCTTTGGCACTTTGAAAATCTAATCCCGGTTGCTTTGCCATCTGCTACTTATTCCTCGATTTTACCGCCAGCAGCTTCGATTGCAGCACGCGCACCTTTAGTGACACGCAGACCACGAATCGTTACCGGTGCAGAAACTTCACCAGACAGAATCACTTTCGCGAACTCGATCTGAACACCGATGATGTTGGCTGCTTTCAGAGTATTCAGGTCAACAATACCGCCTTCAACTTTCGCCAGGTCAGACAGACGAACTTCTGCAGTGACCATTGCTTTGCGAGAGGTGAAACCGAATTTCGGCAGACGACGATACAGAGGCATCTGACCACCCTCGAAACCGCGACGTACGCCACCGCCAGAACGAGAGTTCTGACCTTTGTGACCACGACCACCGGTTTTACCGAGGCCAGAACCGATACCACGACCCAGACGCTTAGAAGCGTGTTTAGACCCTTCGGCCGGAGACAGAGTGTTTAAGCGCATCTCTTACTCCTCCACTTTCAGCATGTAGGAAATCGCGTTAACCATACCGCGCACTGCTGGCGTGTCTTCACGCTCAACGGTATGACCAATACGACGCAGACCCAAGCCAACCAGAGTGGCTTTGTGCTTAGGCAGGCGGCCGATTGAACTGCGGGTTTGTGTAATTTTAATAGTCTTAGCCATCGTGATTACCCCAGAATTTCTTCAACGGATTTACCACGCTTGGCAGCGACCATTTCTGGAGAATTCATATTGCCCAGGCCATCGATAGTTGCACGAACCACGTTAATCGGGTTAGTAGAACCATACGCTTTAGCCAGAACGTTATGCACTCCAGCAACTTCTAAAACAGCGCGCATTGCACCGCCGGCGATGATACCGGTACCTTCAGAAGCTGGCTGCATGAACACACGAGAACCCGTGTGAGCACCTTTAACAGGGTGCTGCAGGGTGCCGTGAGTCAGCGCGACGTTAATCATGTTGCGACGGGCTTTTTCCATCGCTTTCTGGATCGCTGCTGGAACTTCACGCGCTTTACCGTAACCAAAACCAACGCGGCCGTTACCATCACCCACTACAGTCAGTGCGGTGAAGGAGAAAATACGACCACCTTTTACAGTTTTAGATACACGGTTTACCGCGATCAGTTTTTCCTGCAGTTCGCCAGCTTGTTTCTCGATGTTTGACATCTTAGACCTCTACCTTAGAACTGAAGGCCAGCTTCACGGGCAGCATCTGCCAGTGCCTGGACACGACCATGATATTGGAACCCGGAACGGTCGAAAGAAACATTAGTAATGCCTTTCTCGACAGCGCGCTCAGCCAGAGCTTTACCTACAGCTGCAGCAGCGTCTTTGTTACCGGTGTACTTCAGTTGTTCGGCAATAGCTTTTTCTACAGTAGAAGCAGCAACCAGAACTTCGGAACCGTTCGGGGCGATCACCTGTGCGTAAATATGACGCGGGGTACGATGTACCACCAGGCGAGTAGCACCCAGCTCTTTGAGCTTGCGACGTGCACGGGTCGCACGACGGATACGAGCAGATTTCTTATCCATAGTGTTACCTTACTTCTTCTTAGCCTCTTTGGTACGCACGACTTCGTCGGCGTAACGAACACCCTTGCCTTTGTAAGGCTCAGGACGACGGTAGGCGCGCAGATCCGCTGCAACCTGACCAATCAGCTGTTTATCAGCGCCTTTCAGCACGATTTCAGTCTGAGTTGGACATTCAGCAGTGATGCCGGCCGGCAGTGCATGGTCAACAGGGTGAGAGAAGCCCAGGGCCAAGCTCACAGAGTTGCCTTTAACAGCTGCACGATAACCAACACCAACCAGTTGCAGCTTCTTGGTGAAGCCTTCGGTAACACCGATAACCATGCCGTTCAGCAGCGCACGAGCAGTACCTGCCTGTGCCCAAGCGTCCGAGAAGCCTTCGCGTGGAGCGAAAGTCAGGGCGTTGTCTGCATGCTTAACTTCTACAGCACTGTTGATAGTACGAGTCAGCTCGCCGTTTTTGCCTTTGATCGAAACTTCCTGACCGTTGAGTTTTACCTCTACGCCCGCAGGAACAACGACAGGTGCTTTTGCAACACGAGACATTTTATCCTCCGATTACGCTACGTAGCAGATAATTTCGCCACCAAGACCAGCCTGGCGCGCTGCACGATCAGTCATGACACCTTTAGAGGTAGAGATTACAGCGATGCCCAGACCAGCCATTACTTTTGGCAGCTCATCTTTTTTCTTATAGATGCGCAGACCTGGACGGCTAACACGCTGAATGCTCTCTACCACAGCCTTGCCCTGGAAATACTTTAAAGTAACTTCCAGCTCAGACTTGATGTCGCCTTCGATTTTAAAATCTTCAATGTAGCCTTCTTCCTTCAGCACGTTGGCAATTGCCACTTTCAGCTTGGAGGAAGGCATAGAGACCGCAACTTTGTTCGCGGCCTGACCGTTACGGATACGGGTCAGCATATCCGCGATCGGATCTTGCATGCTCATCTGTGTTACTCCCGTGATTCAAATGGTGACAATTACCAGCTAGCCTTTTTCAGACCCGGGATTTCACCGCGCATTGCGGCTTCACGGACCTTGATACGGCTCAACCCAAACTTCCGCAGGAAACCGTGCGGACGACCTGTCTGACGGCAGCGGTTACGCTGACGGGAAGGGCTGGAATCACGCGGCAGACTCTGCAGCTTGAGAACGGCATCCCAACGATCTTCGTCGGATGCGTTCACATCAGAAATGATCGCTTTCAGTTCTGCGCGCTTAGCGAAGAACTTGTCTGCTAATTTCACACGCTTTACTTCGCGTGCTTTCATCGATTGCTTAGCCATTAAGTAACCCTACCTTACTTGCGGAACGGGAAGTCAAAGGCAGCCAGCAGAGCACGGCCTTCATCATCAGATTTCGCAGTAGTGGTAATGGTAATATCCAAACCACGAACGCGATCGACTTTGTCATAATCGATTTCTGGGAAGATGATCTGCTCACGAACGCCCATGCTGTAGTTACCGCGACCATCGAAAGACTTAGCAGACAAGCCGCGGAAGTCACGAATACGTGGTACAGCAATAGTGATCAGGCGCTCAAAGAACTCCCACATGCGCTCGCCGCGCAGAGTTACTTTACAGCCGATCGGATAGCCCTGACGGATTTTGAAGCCTGCAACTGATTTGCGTGCTTTGGTGATCAACGGTTTTTGACCGGAGATTGCTGCCAGGTCAGCTGCTGCGTTATCCAGCAGTTTCTTGTCAGCGATCGCTTCACCAACACCCATGTTCAGGGTGATCTTCTCGACCCGAGGGACTTGCATGACAGAATTGTAGCCGAACTCAGTCATGAGTTTCTGGACTACTTCGTCTTTGTAGTAATCATGCAGTTTCGCCATCGTACTACTCCAAATTACTTGATAGTTTCGCTATTAGACTTGAAGAAACGGACTTTTTTGCCTTCTTCGAATCTAAAGCCTACACGGTCAGCCTTGCCGGTTGCCGCATTGAAGATTGCAACGTTAGAAACCTGAATAGCAGCTTCTTTTTCAACGATGCCGCCTGGTTGGTTCAGAGCCGGAACCGGCTTCTGGTGTTTCTTAACCAGGTTGATACCTTCAACGATGACCTTACCAGAAGTCAGGACATTCTTTACTTTACCGCGTTTACCTTTGTCTTTACCGGTAATCACGATAACTTCGTCGTTACGACGGATTTTCGCTGCCATTGCTCGCTCCTTAGAGTACTTCTGGTGCCAGAGAGATAATTTTCATGAACTTTTCAGTACGAAGTTCACGAGTTACCGGCCCAAAAATACGCGTACCGATAGGCTGCTCGCTGTTATTGTTTAAAATAACGCATGCATTACCATCGAAGCGAATGACAGAACCGTCCGGGCGACGAACACCCTTCCTGGTGCGCACCACTACCGCCTTCAGGACATCACCTTTCTTAACTTTACCGCGAGGAATTGCTTCCTTGATGGTAACTTTAATGATGTCGCCGACGCCTGCGTAGCGACGGTGCGAGCCACCCAGAACCTTGATACACATTACGCGACGTGCACCGGAGTTGTCGGCGACGTTCAGCATAGTCTGTTCTTGGATCATTTTAGTGCTCCGCTAATGTCAACTACTACTTCGGGACCCAAACCTCAGGTCGTTAAAAAGCCCCATAATTGAGGGCGCGGCATTATAACACCGGTTCTCGCAGATGGGTAGAAAAAATGAACGGCTCAGACGAGCCGTTCATTTTATTTTTTAGAGGAAACGGATTCTATTACAGAACCGCTTTCTCTACAACGCGAACCAGCGCCCAAGACTTAGTCTTAGACAGTGGACGGGTTTCGCGGATTTCTACCACGTCACCGATTCCACATTCGTTGTTCTCGTCATGGATGTGCAGCTTAGTCGTACGCTTGATGAACTTACCGTAGATCGGGTGTTTCACGACACGTTCGATAGCAACTACTGCAGATTTCTGCATTTTGTCACTAATTACACGACCCTGCAGAGTACGGATTTTATCGGTCATTACGCCGCCTTCTCAGTCAGTAAAGTCTTAACACGTGCAACATTACGACGCACTTGCTTCAGCAGATGGGTCTGCTGCAGCTGGCCGGATGCTGCCTGCATGCGCAGGTTGAATTGCTCACGCAGCAGGTTAAGAAGCTCAGCGTTCAGCTCTTCAACGCTTTTTTCACGCAGCTCATTTGCTTTCATTACATCACCGTCTTAGTAACAAAGGTGGTTTTGATAGGCAGTTTTGCTGCTGCCAGCTTGAATGCTTCACGGGCAAGCTCTTCCGGAACACCGTCCATTTCATACAGGACTTTACCCGGTTGGATCAGGGCAACCCAATACTCCACGTTACCCTTACCTTTACCCATACGCACTTCAAGCGGCTTCTCGGTGATCGGTTTGTCCGGGAATACACGGATCCAGATCTTACCTTGACGCTTAACTGCACGGGTCATAGCACGACGTGCTGCTTCGATCTGACGAGCAGTCAGACGACCACGGCCAACAGCTTTCAGACCGAAAGTACCGAAGCTGACATCCGTACCCTGCGCCAGACCACGGTTGCGGCCTTTGTGCACTTTACGGAATTTCGTACGCTTTGGTTGTAACATCAGCGACTCTCCTTACTTACGGCCTTTACGCTGCTGCTTTTTAGGTTGAGCAGCCGGTTCCGGTTGTTCAACAGCAGCCATACCACCCAGGATCTCACCTTTGAAGATCCATACCTTAACGCCGATTACACCATAAGTGGTGTGCGCTTCAGAGGTGTTGTAGTCAATGTCTGCACGCAGAGTGTGCAGTGGCACGCGACCTTCACGGTACCATTCGGTACGTGCGATCTCGGCTCCGCCCAAACGGCCGCTAACTTCGACTTTAATACCCTTCGCGCCCAGACGCATTGCGTTCTGAACAGCACGCTTCATCGCACGACGGAACATCACACGACGCTCCAGCTGTGAAGTGATGCTATCAGCAACCAATTTAGCGTCCAGTTCCGGTTTACGGACTTCGGCGATATTGATCTGTGCAGGAACGCCAGCGATTTTCGCTACGACCGTGCGCAGTTTTTCTACGTCTTCACCCTTCTTACCGATAACGATACCCGGGCGAGCGGTGTGAATGGTCACACGGATGCTCTTAGCCGGACGCTCGATAACGATACGAGATACAGACGCTTTAGCCAGTTCCTTAGTCAGGAACTGACGTACTTTAAAATCGCTGTCCAGGTTGTCAGCGAATTCTTTGGTGTTCGCAAACCAGGTAGAGTTCCATGGTTTTACAATACCCAGGCGAATACCATTAGGATGTACTTTCTGACCCATTGCTAGTCTCCAGAGTCTCAGCGATCGGACACAACCACAGTAATGTGGCTGGTGCGCTTCAGGATGCGATCTGCACGACCTTTCGCACGCGGCATAATGCGCTTCATGCTTGGGCCTTCGTCTACGAAGATTTTCGCGACTTTCAGATCGTCGATATCAGCGCCATCGTTGTGTTCGGCGTTCGCAATGGCAGATTCCAGGACTTTCTTAACCAACACAGCAGCTTTCTTGTTGGTGTAGGTCAGAATATCCAGAGCCTGCGACACTTTCTTACCGCGAATCAGGTCAGCAACAAGGCGGACCTTCTGAGCAGAAGAACGAGCATGGCGATGTTGAGCAATAGTTTCCATCTCTTCCTCCTACTTATTTCTTCTTGGCTTTCTTATCTGCAGCATGGCCGCGATAAGTACGTGTCGGTGCAAATTCACCCAGTTTGTGGCCGACCATTTCGTCGGATACAAAGACAGGAACGTGCTGACGACCATTATGGACAGCGATGGTCAAACCGATCATGTTAGGGAAGATCGTTGAACGACGGGACCAAGTGCGCAGGGGCTTCTTGTCACCGCTTTCCACCGCTTTCTCTACCTTCTTCAGCAAGTGCAGGTCAATAAAAGGACCTTTCTTGAGAGAACGTGGCATGGCTTATCCTCTAAAATTATTTGCTACGGCGACGTACGATAAATTTATCAGTACGCTTGTTGCTACGGGTCTTCTTACCTTTGGTCTGAACGCCCCACGGAGTTACCGGGTGCTTACCAAAGTTACGACCTTCACCACCACCGTGCGGGTGATCGACTGGGTTCATCGCAGTACCGCGAACGGTAGGACGAACACCACGCCAACGGGTTGCACCAGCTTTACCCAGAACGCGCAGCATGTGCTCAGCGTTACCGACTTCGCCCAGGGTTGCGCGGCAGTCGATTTCGACTTTACGCATTTCGCCTGAACGCAGACGCAGGGTTACGTAGGAACCATCACGCGCAACGATCTGCACGTAAGTACCAGCTGAGCGAGCAATCTGACCGCCTTTGCCTGGTTTCATTTCTACGTTGTGAACGGTAGAACCCACCGGGATGTTACGCATTGGCAGGGTGTTACCTGCTTTAATCGCAGCATCAACGCCAGATTGAACCTGATCACCAGCTTTCAGGCCTTTAGGGGCCAGGATGTAACGGCGCTCGCCATCTTTGTACAGAACCAGTGCGATGTTCGCAGAACGGTTCGGATCGTACTCAAGACGCTCAACAACTGCTGGGATACCATCTTTGTTGCGTTTGAAGTCAACAATACGGTAAGCCTGCTTGTGACCACCACCGATATGACGGGTAGTGATACGACCATTGTTGTTACGACCACCGGATTTGCTGTTTTTTTCTAACAGCGGAGCAAAAGGTTTGCCCTTGTGCAGCTCTGGGTTCACCACTTTAACTACGTGACGACGACCCGGAGATGTCGGTTTACATTTAACAACTGCCATTGTCTTTCTCCTCCGACTTACTCAGCGCCGCCGACGAAGTCCAGATTCTGGCCTTCCTTCAGGGTGACGTAAGCTTTTTTCCAGTCGCTACGACGACCGATACGCTGTCCGTGACGCTTAACTTTACCCTTAACAACCAGGGTGTTTACGTCTTTAACTTCAACTTCGAACAGCTTCTCAACAGCAGCAACGATCTCTGCTTTGGTCGCGTCTTTAGCAACTTTGAGAACGATGGTATTGCTTTTTTCCATCGCAGTAGATGCTTTTTCAGATACGTGCGGTGCACGTACGACTTTCAGCAGACGTTCTTCACGGATCATGCCAGCATCTCCTCAACTTGCTTAACTGCTTCCGCAGTCATAACGACTTTGTCGAAGGCGATCAGGCTAACTGGGTCGATACCTGCTGCATCACGCACGTCAACCTTGTACAGGTTACGCGCAGCCAGGAACAGATTCTCATCCAGTTCACCGGTGATGATCAGCACGTCTTCCAGCGCCATGTCTTTCAGTTTCTGTGCCAGCAGCTTAGTTTTAGGCGCTTCTACAGAGAACGTCTCGACAACGATCAGACGGTCCTGACGTACCAGTTCGGACAGGATGCTTTTCAGCGCGCCGCGGTACATCTTCTTGTTAACTTTTTGACTGTGGTCCTGTGGACGCGCAGCGAAGGTCACGCCACCTGAACGCCAGATCGGGCTCTTTACAGAACCTGAACGCGCACGGCCGGTACCTTTCTGGCGCCAAGGCTTTTTGCCTGAACCAGTTACTTCAGCACGAGTTTTCTGCGCACGAGTACCCTGACGAGCACCAGCGGCATAAGCAACAACAACCTGGTGAACCAGCGCTTCGTTGAAATCACGACCGAAGGTAGTTTCGGAAACAGTCAGCGCGCTCTGCGCGTCTTTCAGTACTAATTCCATTGCTATCCCCTTACGCCTTCACAGCTGGTTTAACAATCAGGTCGCTGCCGGTTGCACCCGGGACAGCACCTTTGACCAGCAGCAGGTTGCGCTCAGCGTCAACACGTACCACTTCCAGGCTCTGAACGGTTACGCGCTCGTTACCCAGTTGACCAGCCATTTTCTTGCCTTTGAACACTTTGCCCGGAGTCTGGTTCTGACCGATAGAACCCGGAACGCGGTGAGACAAGGAGTTACCGTGTGTAGCGTCCTGGGTACGGAAGTTCCAGCGCTTAACGGTACCTGCGAAACCTTTACCTTTAGAGGTACCGGTAACGTCTACTTTTTTAACGTCAGCGAAAATTTCAACACTGATGCTCTGGCCTACTGAGTACTCTTCACCTTCGGTGCGGAATTCCCACAGACCACGGCCAGCTTCAACGCCAGCTTTAGCAAAATGACCTGCTTCCGGCTTGCTCACACGGTTTGCTTTTTTAGCACCGGTGGTCACCTGGATAGCCTGGTAACCGTCGTTTTCCAGGCCTTTGACCTGAGTAACGCGGTTTGCTTCAACTTCGATTACGGTTACTGGGATTGAAACGCCATCTTCAGTGAAGATGCGAGTCATGCCCACTTTTTTACCGACTAAACCAATCATTGTATCAACCTCTCAATCGCTCGATGACCTGATTAACCCAGGCTGATCTGCACGTCAACACCGGCAGCCAGATCCAGACGCATCAGTGCATCAACGGTTTTTTCAGTTGGCTCAACGATGTCTACCAGACGCTTGTGAGTACGGATCTCGTACTGATCGCGCGCGTCTTTGTTAACGTGCGGAGAGATCAGAACGGTGAAACGCTCTTTGCGAGTTGGCAGCGGGATCGGACCACGTACCTGCGCACCAGTGCGCTTGGCAGTCTCAACGATTTCCGCGGTTGATTGATCGATCAGGCGATGATCAAACGCTTTAAGACGGATACGGATTCTTTGGTTCGACATGAGACCAAGGCTCCAAACATTTTATAAACGAAAAGAATTACTACCCACACCCATTACGATTGATGGAGGAGTGTAATCGTTCAGCATATAACTCCCCAATCGGGAGTATTGTCAGGTGATACATAGCTTGCTATCACCTGCGATTCTGCTCGAATCGCGCCATACCAATATCGGCAGGCCCGCGCATTATACGCAAATCAGTTCAGGAAGCAACCCGTGATGCGTTTTTAACCACATCAATTGCGGACTAAATACGAAAAAGCCTGTATGGGGCTCGATATTTCCCCCTACAGGCTCTGTGACATTGCTACAACGAAAGGGTTTTAGTCTGTGCTTTCTTCTTTTAATTGCGCCTGCAGGTAATTCTGCAAACCGAGTTTTTGAATCAGGTCGAGTTCTGTTTCCAGCCAGTCAATGTGATGCTCTTCCTCACCCAGAATCTCAATCATCATGTCGCGGCTGACGTAATCATGCACCTTGTCGGCATAGGCAATCGCTTCACGTAAATCCTTCGCCCCTTCTAACTCCAACGTCAGATCGGATTGCAACATTTCCGGGACATCTTCACCAATACGCAACCGGCCGAGATCCTGCAAATTTGGAATCCCTTCAAGGAAAAGAATGCGCTCGATGTATTTGTCCGCATGCTTCATTTCATCGATGGATTCGTGATACTCGACATCGTTGAGGCGAATAAGCCCCCAGTTTTTGAACATACGTGCATGAAGAAAGTACTGATTAATCGCAACCAGTTCATTCCCCAGCAGTTTATTGAGATGAGTTATGATTTTACTGTCGCCCTTCATTTTGCTTCCTCCGCTTCCAGGTAAATAGATCGTAGATGCGGATAAAAAGAAGTCAAAAAAACAGGACTGTTTTTGTGGTTATTGCCAGAGGCTGTCGAGTCGACCTAAGCGATTTCTTTGTACAGCGGTACCTTCTGCAGCTCATCATCCATAATCTCGCGCGCAAAACGGATGCACTTACCACACTGTTTTCCGATAGGAACCAGTTGACGAAGATGTTGGATCGATTTGGGCTGATAGCGACGCACTACTTCACGGAGGGTTTTGTCACTCACGGCATTACACAGACAGACGTACATTTACTGCGACTCCAGTACAAATTCTGATCAAAGTGTAAATGAGAATGGTTTTTATTTCAAACGTAGCTTTTGTGTGGGATTGGCTTGAGCGGTGAATTTCAGGCAAAAAAAAAAGAGCACCGAAGTGCTCTCTTTTCGTGCTGCGGTGGCTACCTAAGCAACCACCGACATTAACGCAATTAAGCGAGAACTTCAGCAACAACGCCCGCACCAACAGTACGGCCGCCTTCACGGATTGCGAAACGCAGACCCTGGTCCATCGCGATTGGGTGGATCAGCTCAACGGTCATTTTCACGTTGTCGCCTGGCATTACCATCTCAACGCCTTCTGGCAGCTCAACGTTACCAGTCACGTCAGTAGTACGGAAGTAGAACTGTGGACGGTAGCCTTTGAAGAACGGAGTATGACGGCCGCCTTCGTCTTTAGACAGTACGTATACTTCTGATACGAACTTGGTGTGTGGCTTGATGGTGCCTGGCTTAGCCAGTACCTGACCACGCTGGATGTCTTCACGCTTGATACCGCGCAGCAGAACACCACAGTTTTCACCCGCCTGACCCTGGTCCAGCAGCTTACGGAACATTTCAACGCCAGTACAGGTAGACTTAACAGTCGCCTTGATACCAACGATTTCAACTTCGTCGCCCACTTTAACGATACCGCGCTCAACACGACCGGTTACAACAGTACCACGGCCTGAGATTGAGAATACGTCTTCGATTGGCAGCAGGAACGGCAGGTCGATTGC